>NZ_JAWOTS010000023.1:0-55013 GCF_033338975.1 Vibrio sp. Vb0349
TGGTGCCGACTACCGGAATCGAACTGGTGACCTACTGATTACAAGTCAGTTGCTCTACCTACTGAGCTAAGTCGGCACACTTTATTCTTTGTGCTTTTGTCCGTGTTATAACATTTCGTTAAGACACCAACAAATCAAATTGTGGTGCCCGGAGGCGGAATCGAACCACCGACACGAGGATTTTCAATCCTCTGCTCTACCGACTGAGCTATCCGGGCAACGGAGCGCTATTAAACGGATTTTCCCGCGTTGCGTCAACCACTTTTTTTAAATAATTTCAAAAAAGTGGTTGTTCGAACGCTTTTTATTCAACTGTCACTACAAAGTTTGCTTCGAGTTAAATTCCTTTTTGAAATTTGTAACTTTTTCTAGGTAGCGACGCGCTTCTGCGTTCGGGTGTTTCTTGGTTAACGCCCAATAAACTTGGTTGGGTTGCAATGAATTAAGATCTTGCATTGCGCGTTTGCGATCACTGCGATGAAATGTGTTTAAAACTCCTCCAGTACCGCCATTGTAAGCTGAAATCATGCTGTACTCGAGAGAGGTAGGGTGGCGGACTTCTCTTAAATAACGATTTTTTAAGATATAGAAATACGCAGTACCAGTATCTATGTTGTTTTCTGGATTAAACAAATATTCAGGGCTTGGTTGGCCCGAGCGCTTTTTCACGAGTTTGAACACATCTCGTCCCGCTGTTTTAGGTACAACTTGCATTAGGCCATATGCATTTGCCCAACTTACCGCGTATGGGTTGAAACTGCTCTCGGTTTTAATAATGGCGTATATCAAGTCTTCTGGAATGTCGTATTTCTTGGAAGCTCGACGCACGATATCGGCGTATTGGTAGCTGCGTGTTGAAAAGTGGTCTTCAACCATGGGAATTTCGACATAATACGCTTTCTTGAAATCTACATTTTTGGTTTTTATTTTATTTGCGATGAGGAATTCCGCAAATCGGTTTGCCCGCCAAGACCATTGAATTGGCTTATTGTCTTGGTCGACAACTTGTTTATACAGGAATGGTTGCCCCTCTAACCTGATACCTTTAGAGGAGAATAAGTCGACATGAGCGGGATCGTCTGGTGTTAATAAGGTGGTGACAATCGCGTCTTTTAGGTGTTTTTGGGGCTCGGTCGGTGATACGGTCTCTATCGTGATCATGCCTTTGCGAAAGTCGACCTCGGCGCGGCTAAGGTAGTTATCGATGTACTTAACGTAATTACTTTTGCCAGCGTACTTGATTTCTTTTTTACCCCAGCGCTTTTGAATATTGCCTGAAAAGCTATTGATTAAGGCATCTAGCGCCGCAGTATCTTTTTCAAATTGTCCTGGTAGCTCAGCTAAGTTATTGGCAAAACGGTTTGTTGGCTCGTAGTTGACGTCATAAATCTTTTCGACGAATTCACGGCTACAGCCTGCCATTAAAAGTGCGGCAGCAATAAAGACAATTTTTTTCATAAGTATCAGAGTTATTGAAGGTAATAGAAAAATGACACCACAAATGGTTGTGATGTCATTGTTTAACTCAAGCGACTTTATTCGCTCGGCGGTGTGTAACCTTCGATATGAACGTCTTTTCCTTCAAAGAGGAAATTTACCATTTCTGTTTCGATAAGTTTGCGGTGTTCTGGATCCATCATGTTGAGTTTCTTCTCGTTGATCAACATGGTTTGTTTGTGTTGCCACTGAGCCCACGCTTCTTTCGAGATGTTGTCGAAAATGCGTTTACCTAGTTCACCAGGGTAAAGTTGAAAGTCTAGACCTTCGCCTTCTTTCTTTAGTCGAGCACAAAATACAGTGCGGCTCATAATGACTCCTTGTATTCAATTAACGAAGTTCGTGGGGTAGCGTTTCCAGCAATAGTTTTACTGGCGCGGCTAAACCGACTTCTTCAGGTTTAGATAAGTTATACCAAAGACCTTTGTTGCCTTCCATTATCACGTCCGGTTGCTTTGATAAATCAATCAAAATTGGCGTGATATCTAGGTGGTAATGGCTGAATGTATGACGAAAGGTAATCAGTGTTTGCTTCTGTTTGATATTGCTGGCTTGAATGCCGCGTTGATCCAGTAGCAATTCAATGTCGCTTTCTGCATCCACATGTTCGGTTTGTGGGAAGCAGAATAAGCCACCCCAAATGCCTGTTTGTGGTCTTTGCTCCAACCACACCTCATGACCATTTTCGGTGTTGTGGTGAAGCATCACGAAACGAGTTTGCTTGATTGGTTTATCTTTCTTCGGTTTTTTGCCCGGGTAGTCGAGCACATTACCTTGTTGTTTTGCCACACACAGGTCAGCAACAGGGCAGAGGCTACATTTGGGTTTGCTGCGAGTGCAGACCATTGCGCCCATGTCCATCATTGCCTGGTTATACTTATCTACATCCGTTTGTGGGGTATGCGTTTCGGCAATTTCCCACAGCTGGTTTTCAACCTTTTTTTGTCCTGGCCATCCTGCAACTGCGAAACAGCGGGATAGGGTGCGCTTCACGTTACCATCAAGAATCGCGTGTGGTTGTTTATACACAGACGATAAAATGGCGGCAGCGGTAGAGCGACCAATCCCCGGTAGGGCGTTCATTTTCTCTATATCAAGAGGAAACTCACCATTGTATGTAGAGGCGACCTCTTGTGCTGCTTTGTGAAGGTTACGGGCTCGGGCGTAGTACCCTAAGCCAGTCCAAAGGTGTAGGACTTCATCTTGCTCAGCATTGGCAAGATCGATCACGGTTGGAAAGCGCTCCAAGAAACGTTGGTAATACGGAATAACCGTAGTGACCTGAGTTTGCTGAAGCATAATTTCAGACAACCAGACACTGTATGCGGTCTTATTTTGTTGCCACGGAAGATCTTTTCTTCCATATGCGTCATACCATTCTAGGATGGCACTGGCGAAAGGTGTCACGACTTGCTCTGTATTCTATTATTGGTTAGGTGCAAAATTGCACCACATAATGGGCAAGAAGTACAACGGATAAACAGTAGGGATATAAAGAGGTGTGTCGTTGCTTTTGGGTTGCCATAGACCAAGAGCTCAACAAATACTTGCACCTAAGTAAATTCTTTGGATAATCCCCGCTTTGATTAATCAATGTGCAGGCAAAATCAATGAGTGAAGTAACCACTAACGAATACAACGAAGACGGAAAGCTGATCCGCAAAATCCGCAGCTTTGTACGCCGTGAAGGGCGTTTGACTAAAGGTCAAGAGAGCGCGATGAATGAATGCTGGCCTACGATGGGTATTGACTTCAAAGCTGAACTTCTCGATTGGAAAGAGGTGTTTGGCAACGATAACCCAGTAGTGCTTGAGATCGGTTTTGGTATGGGTGCTTCATTGGTTGAAATGGCAAAGAACGCGCCAGAGAAAAACTTCATCGGTATCGAAGTTCATAGCCCAGGCGTTGGTGCTTGTCTTGCCGATGCTCGCGAAGCGGGAATTACTAACCTGCGTGTAATGTGTCACGATGCGGTAGAAGTATTCGAACACATGATCCCAAATGGCAGCTTATCGACACTGCAATTGTTCTTCCCAGACCCTTGGCATAAGAAGCGTCACCACAAGCGTCGTATTGTTCAATTAGGTTTTGCGGAAATGGTGCGTGAGAAGCTTATCCCTAATGAAGGTATTTTCCACATGGCGACCGACTGGGAAAACTACGCAGAGCACATGATTGAAGTGATGAACCAAGCGCCAGGTTTCGAAAACATTGCTAAAGATGGTGATTTCGTTCCTCGTCCAGACGATCGCCCGCTAACGAAGTTTGAAGCTCGTGGTCACCGTCTTGGTCACGGTGTTTGGGATATCAAATATAAGCGTATTGCGTAACCAGAGGAGTTCATGGGATGTACCATTACGCGATATTAGCGAATCCGGGTCATAACCGAATTTACTTTGATAGCGCAATGACCATTGCCTGTTCTGAGCTAAAAGCAATTTTAGCTTCACAAGGCGTGGATGTGACAGAAATTGGTAGTAAAGACGTTGGCTTACCTGCTGCGTTGGTGTTTTCTTGTCAGGAAGCGCTAACCGATGAGCAGTCGCGAAGAATCGCAGCCTCTTCGATTTACTATGCGCTATTTGAAGTGCGCGAAGATGGTTTACTTCGACCAGTTCAAGCGCCCGTATTTAACACTTTCCCGGAAAGCATGAGCCAGATTTTGCGCTACACCGGGAAAACAAACGAGCAGTTTACCCGTTTGATGGTGAATATTGGCATTAGTGCGTCCAATACGGGAAGTGAACAACTGACCTTAATGGATCCAATGTGTGGTAAAGGTACAACCTTATTTGAAGGCTTGATCCACGGTTTGAACGTGGTAGGGGTTGAGATCAACGCCAAGTGGGTGCAAGAGATCCAGACCTTTATTGTTAAGTTCATGAAGAATGGCCGCTTTAAGCACAAAGTGAGCAAAGAAAAGCGCACTGCGGGTGGCAAGAAAGTGGCGGATGGTTTCGTGGTAGAAGCTGCAGCAAATAAAGAAGATTACAACCAAGGCAATCTTCAGTTTATGAAGCTGTATTCGGCTGATACTCGTATCGCTGATCAAGTCGTGAAAAAGAACTCAGTTGATGTGATGGTGTCTGATCTGCCTTATGGCGTGCAGCACGGCAGCAAAAATGCCAAGGACAGCAAACTGAACCGCAGCCCACTAGAGCTTTTAAAAGAGGCTCTGCCTGCATGGAAAGTGGTATTGAAAAAGCAAGGTTCAGTGGTGTTGTCTTTCAATGAATTTACATTGAAATGGAAAGATGTCGCGGCATTATTTGAAGAGCAAGGTTGGAAGGTACTTTCAGAAGAGCCTTACATCGGTTATCTTCACCGTGTTGATCAATCTATCAACCGCAATATTATTGTGGCAGTAAAACCATAATCGACTTGAGTCGAACGAACCCTATGGAAAAGCCAACGACACGTTGGCTTTTTTTACCTCTGAGCTCAACGAGTTCTCTTGTAAATAGAAGGTAGAGAATGAAACCGACAGTGGAAATTTTGACAGATATTTTGGCGGAAGTACGCCCTTTAATCGGCCAAGGTAAGGTGGCTGATTACATTCCTGCTCTGGCAAAAGTACCCAGCAACAAGTTAGGTATTGCGGTATACACCAACGAAGGTGAGGTTATTAAGGCGGGTGATGCCGATGAACCTTTCTCTATCCAATCTATTTCAAAAGCATTGAGCTTGACGTTAGCGATGTGCTTGTACAAGCAAGAAGAAATTTGGTCTCGAGTGGGAAAAGAGCCTTCGGGGCAGGCATTTAATTCGCTAATCCAGCTAGAAATGGAGCAAGGTATTCCTCGTAATCCATTTATAAATGCTGGAGCGATAGTAGTGGCAGATTTGTTACAAACTCGCTTATCTGCACCTCGTCAGCGCCTGTTGGAATTTGTGCGTCAGCTTTCTGGTGATACCCATATTGTGTATGACAAAGTCGTTGCGGCATCCGAAATGATGCATGGTGATCGTAATGCGGCGATTGCATATCTCATGCGCTCGTTTGGCAACTTCGAAAATGAGGTGATTCCAGTACTACAAAACTACTTCCACGCTTGTGCGCTGAAGATGAGTTGCGTCGATTTGGCTAAAACGTTTAGCTATTTAGCAAACAAGGGCACATCGGTACAAACGGGTAAGCCTGTAGTTTCTCCTGTGCAAACCAAACAACTTAATGCACTGTTAGCAACGTGTGGCTTGTATGATGGCGCGGGCGAGTTTGCTTATCGCGTTGGTATGCCTGGTAAGTCTGGTGTTGGTGGTGGCATTATCGCGGTAGTACCTGGTGAAATGACCATTTCAGTATGGTCTCCAGAGCTTGATCCTTCAGGTAACTCGCTTGCGGGTACTAAGGCGCTTGAGCTGCTCTCAGAGCGAATTGGCCGTTCAATTTTCTAATGTTGGAAATGTGTCAACCTTATTTAGGACGGCACAGTTTCTAAATAAAAAGCCTCTCAATTGAGAGGCTTTTTTTGTTTTGGGGTTGCGTTACTCTTCGCTTTCTTCGGCCATAAAGGCTTCGAGCAAATCATTAAGGAAGAGCTTCCCTTTTTCAGTAATTTGCCAATGGGTAGCCGTTTCACTCAGGTAGCCCATTTCTATCGCCCAGTCGATGGTTTCTTGAATCGTACTAAGCGGTAAGCCCGTGGTGTCCACATAATCTTGCTTCGGACAGGCTTCGATTAAGCGGAATCGGTTCATAAAAAACTCGAATGGACGATCTTCATCCGCGACGACATGTTCTGTATGCAGATAAGGTTTGACCATATTTTGATAAGCCGCTAAATAGCCTCGCGGGTGTTTTACCTTTGTCGTTCGAATAATACGTCCGTCGGTAAAACTGAGTTTGCCATGAGAGCCACAACCGATACCAAGGTAATCACCAAAGCGCCAGTAGTTGAGGTTGTGCTGACACTGATAGCCCGGCTTGCTGTAACCGGAGATTTCATATTGCACATAACCCGCGGCTGCAAGTTTTTGGTGTCCGAGCTCGAAAATATCCCACAAGTCATCATCGTCAGGTAGCGTTGGTGGCTTGTAGTAGAACATGGTGTTTGGTTCGATGGTCAGCTGATACCAAGACAAGTGCGGCGGTGCCAACTCAATCGCTTTGTCCAAATCTGCCAAGGCTTGTTCGATGCTTTGATCAGGTAAGCCGTGCATGAGATCGAGGTTAAAGCTGTTCAAACCGATTTGGTGCGCCAGCTGAGCAGCGTTGACGGCTTCGTCTTGGCCGTGAATACGCCCCAAACGCTCAAGCTTTTGTTGCTCAAAGCTTTGCACGCCGATAGAGATACGCGTTACCCCGGCTTTACGGTAGCCAACAAAACGCTCTGCTTCGATGGTGCCTGGGTTCGCTTCCATGGTTATTTCGATTTCAGGCTTGAACGGAATACGCGCTTCAATGCCCTTAAGTAGACGCTCGATGCCTTCTGCCGAAATCAAACTCGGCGTACCACCACCAATGAAGATTGAATGCAGTGGACGTGGCGCTTCGTTAAGTCGGTATTTCTCAATGTCGGTATCCAAATCTTCTAAAAGGGCACTGATGTACTCTTCTTCTGGAATCTCGGTTTTGAGCGCGTGAGAGTTAAAGTCGCAATACGGGCACTTTTGCACACACCACGGGATGTGTACATACAAGCTGAGTGCTGGGGGCGTTAACATGGTCTAATTCGCTCGTGATTACTGAGACACTTGCTCAGACAGTTGAGCAAACAACGACTGGAGCGCTTTACCGCGGTGAGACAGTTGTTTCTTACGTGCAGGTTCAAGTTCGGCTGATGCACAGTTGTCTTCAGGAACAAAGAAGATTGGGTCGTAGCCAAAGCCATTTTCACCGTGTGCTTCAGTTAGAATTCGGCCTTCCCATTTACCGTGACAGACGATAGGCGTTGGGTCGTTCTCGTGACGCATGAGGACTAATACGCAGTGGAAACGTGCTGTACGCTCTGCTTCTGGTACGCCTTCCATTGCCGCTAGCAATTTTACTAGATTCTCTTGATCAGATGCGCTCTCGCCTGCGTAACGTGCAGAGTAAATGCCCGGAGCGCCTTTTAAGAAATCGACTTCTAATCCAGAGTCGTCTGCAATGGCAGGAAGCCCTGTTTCTTGTGCGGCATGGCGAGCTTTAATGATTGCGTTTTCAATGAAAGTTGTACCCGTTTCAGCTACTTCCGATACATTGAATTCACTTTGCGCTAATACTTCAAAGCCGAAGTCAGACAACAAATCTGCCATTTCACGAACTTTGCCTTGGTTACCAGTTGCTAGCACAATTTTTTTCATGGGAATCTCTTTTAATAGTGATAGAGGAGAACAAATCGTTCTCCTCTAGATATTCTTTAACTAATAAGTGGTTTTTAGCCTGCTTAGATCCAAAAGCTTTTGGAACATCACAACCCAATTACTCTTCAACATAAAACTTCTGGGTGAATTTAAGCTTACCTGAGCCTTTGTTTCCAGCTTTTACGTCAATATCGAAAGTAAAAGTTTCTTCGTGGGTAATTGGCAGTTCGGCTAAATAGTATATCGCATTGCCTTCTTTGACTTCACGAAAGGTCAAGGTCTGAGTTTGGCCGATAAGGTTCTTCGCGCGTCCAGCAATTTTTGCTTCTAATGCTGGCTTACCCAATGAAGCTCTATCTAACACGCTAATATTAACCACAGCGAGGTATCCATTACGTTTGATATCGTAGCTACGTGCGACTTTGGGTGTTAGGAATGTTGAGTTAAACGCGACATAGTGTACTTCGATATCTTTCATATTTTTAAACTGATCGGCGAAGCTTGGTAACGACAACAGGCTAATCAGTAATGCGGTAATCCATTTGCTCATTGTTACTTCCTCAAAGCACTTGTTATAAAACAACCATAGCTGCAATTTTACCTTGGTCAGGGGGTAAAAAATGCGTACTCAGTCGTTGGTATTAGTAAGTGTGGTACAAAATCGTAAATAAAAAGCCATCATAAGATGGCTTTAATTTCTGTCGGTATCTGGGTAGGCGATTCTATCCGAATTTGTTTGTGCCGTCCTAATTCACCTTTTTCTATGTGAACCAAGCCCTTAGCGATTTTAAACTGCTTGGCTAAGAACTTAGTTAGGTGTGCATTAGCTTTGCCATCGACAGGTGGAGCAGTAATGGCGATTTTTAGCTCTTCACCATGCAAGCCAACGATTTTATCGCGGCTAGCTTTAGGTTGAATATAGAGCTTCAGGATGATGTCCTCACCATCTTGCCAAACTGCAGCTGACATTATAGCTGGAACCAAATTGGACCAATGATATCGCCCATTAAGAAGTTCGCGAACTGCAAGCCGATAAATAACACCAGTACGCTTAAATCAAGACCACCAATAGCCGGAAGAATACGACGGATTGGAGCGCACATTGGCTCGGTCAGTTGATGGAATACGTACTCGATAGGGCTGCGGCCTTGGCTTACCCAGCTCAAAATTGCACGGATCAATAGTACCCAGAACAATAGGCCACCAGCGGCTTTGATTAATGATAGTAAGCCCAAGAATAAGAAGTCAGCGCTGAAAGAGACGGAACCGTTCGAAGCTATTAGGATAAGCACGACAAATTTAAGCACACACAACACGTAGGCAAACAACACGGTTGCTAGGTCAATATTCCCCACGGAAGGGATAACGCGGCGCAGTGGACCAATGACCGGCTGAGTCGCTTTTACTATAAATTGCGAGAATGGGTTGTAGAAGTCTGCGCGCGCAGCTTGCAACCAAATTCGCAAAATTACGACCATGATGTACAGGTCAAATAGGGTTGAGATGAGAAAACTCATTGAATTCATAAGGTACCCTTAACAAGTGATGGATGATACTAAACGGAGTTCATCCAAATAATTAAAACAGTTTTTCCATTTCTTCCGCGCGAGCCACAGCAGCTTGCATGGCTTTAGCGACAATATCTGAAAGTTGATGTTCGTTGAATGTACGCAGTGCTTCTGCCGTTGTCCCACCTTTCGATGTCACGTTCTCACGCAGGGTCGATAGCTCAGTTTCTGGGTTGCTAACCACCATACTGGCCGCGCCCAATGCAGCTTGTTGAACCAATAGTCGAGCAGTCTCTTTATCAAAGCCTTGCGCAATCGCTTCTGCTTGCATCGCTTCCATAAACAGGAAGAAGTATGCTGGAGCACTGCCCGCTGCGGCAATCACATTATTGATGCCAGACTCTTGCTCAACCCAACATACTTTACCGACCGCTTCCATTAACTCTGCGGCAAAAGCTTTGTCGTGCTCGGTTACATGAGTTGGTGCGAATAACCCACTCATACCCAACCCAAGTTGTGATGGCGTATTTGGCATAACACGAACCAAGTTCAATTTGGTGGCTAGCATATCATCCAATCGTGAACAGTTGATGCCTGCGGCAATAGAAATCACCAGTTTATTAGTGAAATCGATCGATTGCAGTGGTTTACAGACATCAGCCATCATTTGCGGTTTTACAGACAATACCACCACATCCGCCTCGGTCGCAGCTTGGATGTTATCGCTGGTGGTACGGATGCCAAAATCTTGTTCTAGCAGAAGGCGGCGAGCCTCTGAAGGAGCCGTCGCGGTAATGTTTTGCGCTGGGTATCCGTTAGCAACCAAGCCTGAAACAATGGCTCTCACCATGTTGCCAGCACCAATGAAGGCGATTTTTTTATGTTCCATTTGTCTGATTTCCATCATGATATTTAGAATTTGTTGTGCGCCCAGGTGTATAATGGCGCCGCTGTTACTTACTGCTCCTATTGGCGAGTAAGATGATTGCGCATTTACGCTCTAACGATTGACGACATAACTTATGTCGCGAGTGAGCGTTTTGTTGATTTAGCTGTAGTCTCGTGCGCCGAAAATAGCGGTTCCAATACGAACCATTGTACTACCAGCTTCGATTGCAGCGGTCATATCACCACTCATTCCCATTGATAATGTATCGATTTCTGGGAACTGTGCTTTGAGTGTTTGCTTCAACGTAGCCAACTTCTGAAATTCACGGAGTTGTGATTCGTAGTCAGACACGTTGGCAGGAATCGACATCAACCCTCTTAAAGTGAGGTTGGGTAGGCGAGAAATCAACTCCGCCAGCTCGAATACTTCCGCTTCAGTGACACCAGACTTAGATGCCTCACCACTGGTGTTAACCTGAATCAGAACTTGTAGCGGTTTAAGTTCGCTTGGACGCTGATCATTCAGGCGTTGAGCAATCTTGGTTCGATCGATGGTGTGAACCCAATCGAAATGTTCGGCAACAAGTCGCGATTTATTCGACTGAATCGGGCCAATGAAGTGCCATTCGATTCGATTATCTGGATAATGCTCGGCAAAGTGCTGAACTTTACTGACGCCCTCTTGAACGTAGTTTTCACCAAAGGCGGTTTGTCCCGCTTGGTAGGCTTCGAGAATTGCCTCGACAGGTTTAGTTTTGCTTACCGCTAGAAGTTGCACTGACTCTGGAGTTCGACCACATTTTTGCTCGTCATATCGAATTTGAGAGGTGATATGTTCAATATTTTGTTGAATACTACTCATAGCTGTACTTTAGACTTAAGGATTTTAAATGGATATCACTGAGTTACTGGATTTTAGTGTAAAACATAATGCCTCGGATCTACATCTTTCTGCAGGTGTCCCACCAATGGTTCGTATTGATGGGGATGTGAGAAAACTAGGCATTCCAGCGTTTACACACCAAGAAGTGCATCGTTTGGTTTTCGAAATCATGAACGATGCCCAACGCAGTGAGTTCGAAGAAAAACTCGAAGTCGATTTCTCTTTTGAGTTGCATAACGTTGGCCGATTCCGTGTCAACGCTTTCAACCAATCTCGCGGTTGTGCGGCAGTATTCCGTACCATTCCAAGTAGCATTCCAACTCTGGAAGAGCTAGAAGCGCCAGAGATCTTCAAAAAAATTGCGAACGCTGAAAAAGGCTTAGTTCTGGTCACTGGCCCAACAGGTTCAGGTAAATCGACGACCTTAGCAGCCATTGTTGACTACATTAACCGTAATCACAACAAGCACGTACTCACAATTGAAGATCCGATTGAATTTGTTCACAACAACAATAAATGTTTGATCAACCAGCGTGAAGTTCACCGTGACACCCATAGTTTCCAAAATGCTTTGCGTAGTGCATTGCGCGAAGACCCAGACGTTATTCTGGTTGGTGAGATGCGTGACAAAGAAACCATCAGCCTTGCCTTAACGGCGGCAGAAACGGGTCACTTAGTTTTCGGGACGTTGCACACCAGCTCGGCGGCAAAAACCATTAACCGTATTATCGATGTGTTTCCTGGTAGTGATAAAGATATGGTCCGCTCGATGCTATCTGAGTCCCTTCGTTCGGTTATCGCGCAAAAGCTTCTGAAGCGTAATGGTGGTGGCCGTATTGCATGCCATGAAATTATGATGGCAACGCCTGCGATTCGTAACTTGATCCGCGAAGACAAAGTCGCGCAGATGTATTCGATTATTCAAACAGGTGCGGCTCACGGCATGCAAACCATGGAGCAAAATGCTCGTCAGTTAATGGCGCAAGGCATGGTTGCTCGTGAAGAGGTCGATAGTAAGATCGGATTAGAAGTGCAGCAATTCTCGTAACGTTCATACAGATAATGGTGAATACGGAAGATGGATCTAGATAAATTTCTCGAAGGCATGTTGGCGCTGAAAGCGTCGGATCTTTACATCACGGTTGGAGCGCCAATTCTATTTCGTGTGGATGGCGAATTGCGTCCGCAAGGGGAAAAACTCACCGAGAGTGATGTGGCTGCATTACTCGACAGCGCTATGGAACCAGATCGGCGTCAGGAATTTCGTAAAAGTCGCGAGTCGAATTTTGCCATTGTGAGAGATTGTGGTCGCTTCCGTGTGAGTGCCTTTTTTCAACGCGAGTTACCAGGCGCAGTGATTCGTCGTATTGAAACTAATATTCCTACTTTTGAGCAGTTAAAGTTACCGTTAGTGTTGCAAGATTTGGCGATAGCTAAGCGTGGTTTGGTGCTGGTGGTCGGTGCTACTGGTTCGGGTAAATCGACCACTATGGCGGCGATGACAGGCTATCGAAACAGCAATAAAACCGGGCACATTTTGACGGTCGAAGATCCGATCGAGTTCGTGCATGAACACAAGCGCTGTATCGTGACTCAACGTGAAGTTGGGTTAGATACGGAAAGCTATGAAGTTGCGCTTAAAAACTCGCTGCGCCAAGCACCAGATATGATTTTGATTGGTGAGATCCGTAGCCGTGAAACAATGGAATACGCGATGACCTTCGCCGAAACGGGTCACCTGTGTATGGCAACGTTGCACGCCAACAATGCAAACCAAGCTTTAGAGCGCATTCTTCACTTGGTACCGAAAGATCAAAAAGAACAATTCTTGTTCGACTTGTCGATGAATCTGAAAGGCGTGGTTGGTCAGCAGCTGATCCGAGATAAAAATGGGCAGGGACGTCATGGTGTATTTGAGATCTTGCTAAATAGCCCACGTGTGTCGGATTTGATTCGTCGCGGAGATTTACATGAGTTGAAGTCAACCATGGCTCGCTCAAATGAGTTTGGTATGCTGACGTTCGATCAATCTCTTTATAAGTTAGTGATGCAAGGTAAGATCAGCGAAGAGGATGCACTACATAGCGCCGACTCGGCGAATGATCTGCGCTTGATGTTGAAAACGCAGCGTGGTGAAGCATTCTCTACGGGCAGTTTGGCGAACGTTAAGATCGATATGGATTAATCCAATCCAGAAACAAAAAAGGTTGGCAGGAGCCAACCTTTTTTCATTGTGCTTGAAGTGTTTACTCACCCCAAAGGGCTTCAAACCAGCTTTCTAGAATCACCACTGCTGACTGGCAGTCAACATTACCTTTCGATAGGGCTTTGTAGCCGCCCATGCTGAACAACTCCGCACGAGCTTCTGCAGTAGATAAACGCTCATCATGCAGTTCAACAGGCAATCCGTATCGGCCTTGCAGACGCTTAGCAAATTTTCGTGCACGAGGGGTTATGGTCTCAAGGTCTTTACCATGCAGATCGGTCGGTAAACCGACCACTAGCAAATCTGGTTGCCACTCTTTGATTTGCTTTTCGATATCGTCCCAGTTTGGAATACCGTCATTGGCTTTAAAGGCTTTTAATGGGGAAGCTGTACCAGTAATTTCTTGGCCAATAGCGCTACCAATGCTTTTGGTTCCAAAGTCAAAAGCCATAATTGTGCGTGACATAAGGTGTCTCTATCTAATGTAACTGTATATTTGGACTAAGCATGTCCAGAGTCTGCTGAAAGGTGACTTGGGTCGATGCCCAGCTTTTCGACCGCTTTCTTCCAACGCTCGTTGATTGGTGTATTAAAGATAATTTCAGGCGTCGCTTCAATGGTGAGCCAAGAGTTTTCGACCAGCTCACTTTCTAATTGGCCTGCACTCCAACCGGAGTAGCCAAGTGCCACTAAGTAATCACTTGGTTCTGCTTCTGTTCCTAACACCGACAGAATATCACGCGAAGTGGTTACCGCGAGGTCATCAGTCATTTGGACGCTGGACTCGTAGTAATCTTTGGGTTTATGCAAAATAAAACCACGATCTTCCGAGATTGGGCCGCCATTGTAGACTGGTCTATCTAGACTGGCTTCAAATAGGCGCGGGTGTACTGGCTGAACTTCCACCTGCTTGAGCATGTTGCCGACGGTGATATCAACAGGAGCATTGATCATCAGCCCCATAGCGCCGTCTTCGTTGTGCTCACAAACGTAGATCACGCTGTTTTGAAAGTACGGATCTTTCATCCCAGGCATGGCAACCAAAAAGTGATTTGTGAGATTCATACTCATATTGACCCTTAACTCTCGTAAATGCCCTTAAGCAAACATCATACAATTTACATCTAGGTATGTGCATGAGTTTGCTTAAGTTAATGTACTACGCTCTCTATTAACTGTAATACAGTTTGAGTTATTCGCCTTTTACTCGACGCTCAATCGCATCCATCAGCTTGCCTGTGATTGAGATATCAAAAGCTGCTTCAATTTCGCGAATACAGGTTGGGCTGGTGACGTTGATTTCTGTTAGCTTGTCGCCAATTACGTCAAGGCCAACAAAGATAAGGCCTTTTTCTTTCAGTGTCGGAGCAACGGTTTGCGCAATTTTGAGGTCGGTTTCGCTTAGCGGACGAGCTTCACCAGTACCACCAGCGGCTAGGTTGCCGCGCGTTTCGCCTTTAGCAGGAATGCGTGCTAGACAGTAAGGCATAGGTTCGCCATCTACCACTAGGATACGTTTGTCACCGTTGCTGATGTCTGGCACGAAGGTTTGTGCCATTGCGTAGTTTTGACCGTGGTTAGTCAATGTCTCGATGATCACAGAGACGTTTGGATCGTTTTCTTTCACACGGAAGATGGACGCGCCACCCATACCATCAAGCGGTTTCAGGATGACATCACCATGTTTTTCACGAAATTCTTTAATTTTCTCTGCTTTTCGCGTCACGATAGTTGTAGGTGTCAGCTCTGGGAACCATGCTGTAAACAGCTTTTCGTTACAATCACGTAAGCTTTGAGGCTTGTTAACGATCAGTGCACCTTGTTCTTCTGCACGCTCAAGGATGTAAGTCGCGTAGATGTATTCAGTATCAAACGGAGGATCTTTACGCATTAGCACCGCGTCTAGCTCAGACAGTTCGATAGTTTGCTCTGATTTGAACTCGTACCAACCGTTTGGATCTTCTTTTAGTTCCACCACTTTAGTATCTGCAATGGCAACGCCTTGATCGAGATGCAGATCATTCATTTCCATGTAGTGGATTTCATAGCCGCGTCGTTGCGCTTCAAGCATCATGGCAAAGCTAGAGTCTTTTTTGATGTTAATGGACGAGATTGGGTCCATTACGATACCGAGTTTGATCATTATTTTTCTCCGTTTAACCAAGATCGCCGAAACGAACTTGTAAGGCTGTAATTGCTGTCAGAGCCGCTGTTTCGGTGCGCAGAACGCGAGGGCCGAGTAGCGTTTCTTCAAATTGGTATTCTCGAGTCATCTCGATCTCTTCAGACGATAAACCGCCTTCAGGACCGATCAGTAGGCGCACTTTTTCAACCGGGGTTGGCAAAGTGTTGATTGAGTATTTAGCACGAGGGTGAAGGTTAAGCTTTAAACCATCGTACTCTTCTTGACACCACTCTTCCAAGCTCATAATTGGACGAATTTCGGGCACGACATTACGCCCACATTGCTCACAGGCACTGATGGCGATTTTCTGCCATTGCGCGAGTTTTTTCTCAAAACGCTTTTGGTCAAGCTTGACGCCACAACGTTCAGAAATCAGAGGAGTGATGGTATTGACGCCAAGTTCAACAGACTTTTGGATGGTGAACTCCATCTTATCGCCACGTGAAATGACTTGACCAAGGTGCAGATCTAAAGGGGATTCAATACTGCTTTCTACACGCTCGGTGATGTTAACCAAAACTGATTTCTTGCTGACTTCACTGATAACCGCTGGGAACTCTGCGCCACTGCCGTCAAAAAGTAGAACGTCTTGGCCTTCTTTCATGCGCAAAACACGACCGATATGGCCTGCTGCGTCGTCACTTAAAGCAAGTGAGCCAAGTTGATGAATAGTTTCTGGATGATAAATTCGAGGGGTACGCATGAGATTTCCAGCAAGAGAATAAACTTAAACCCTAACATGGATGCTTTGCACCGAAAAAACAAGGGGCAAGAAGCGTTTCAATATCAGTAATTGAAACGCTTCGAGGTCGGAGGTTACAGTGCGCGGCAGGCTTCTTGAACAAATGGGTTGTGATTGCCCTGTACTTTTGCAATGCGCTCGTCACGCTCACATTCCCATTTATCGGCAGGATAGGTTTTGTTCCAAGCACTCATTAATTGCGTTTGCTGCTTCGACAGTTTGAAACCGTACTCTTTGCTCATGTATAGATAGGTACGAGCAATTGAGCCACGCGCACGGTCTGGTGGCATGACTTTACGCTGCTTAAAGTTCACTTGCATCTCACAGCGACCATAACTCACGCCATCCATACCGTTCCATTGGCTGAAGTTGTAGTTCGAACGGTCACCGTTTACTTCACCAATAGCAGGAGTTAGGTTGTGCAAGTCTGCTTCCATCAAACGAAAAGTTTTGTCTTTTTTCTTACAGTTTTTACGTCCGCCATCTTGCCAGCATTGACGCTGGTGGCCAAATTGCCACGCAGGAACCACATGCTCCCATTCGATTCGTGCAGCCCGTTTTTCTTGTTTACGGACTTGGTAACCGCAAGAGGCTAAATCGGGTGAGCCTTTCTTGCCTTGCCATTGAATGTTACAGCCACAGTAGAAGCTTGTTGGGTGGTCTTGATAAATTTTGACCGCCTCACGTTTGGCTGCAGAGAATGAGCTCGGTGGCGCGGCAATCGCAGTGCTAGAAAGCGCGATAAGCAACAGAGAGAATAAGTATTTCATGATAAAAGTCTTTATAAAGTATGACTTTATTCATGATAACACGCATAAAATAGCTTTAGTGATGAGTAAGTTAACAATAGTTGGCGAAGGGAAGGTTTTGATCAACTCGATCTTTATTTTGGGAACGCAAGTAACACTATGAGGTAAGGGCTACGATAATTGAATGCCGGTGAAGTTAAGTGGTTGGCGGCATTTTTGACAAGAGTACGTCGCCTCTTTGCGCAGCACTTTATTATGACGGCGAATCGATAGAGGGTAAGTCATACAACCACAACGATACTCAAAGGTTTTACCTTGAACGGATTTTACTTCAAAGCTGTGAGTGGTTTTGGCTGGTACGTTAAATACGGCTTCCATGACGCCTTTCCATTCTTTGCCGTGAGGCCTAACTCGCCCGTAAACCTGATAAGTAATCAGGTGTGCTACTTCATGAGGAATGACTTCATCTAAGAATGCTTGGGTGTTTTCGCGAAATAAAACAGGGTTTAGGCGTACTTGATTTAATTGAAGGTAGGCTTTTCCTGCCGCTTTCCCACGGACGTCGAAGGTGATTGTTGGAATCGGGAAAGAACGTTTGAAAGCTTGTTCTGCCATCGCGATACAGCCCGCCATCACTTGCTTGGCTTTATAGCTGAGTTCTATATCCACAATTCACCTCGATAAATCAAATAAAAAAACCCCCGCATTTGCGAGGGCCAGATCATAGCATCAGTTAATTATGGTGTGTGTTTTTTCTTGATGGTGGCATGGTAAGCGTGCCATGTACCGTAGCCTAGAATTGGCATGGTAAACAACATTCCGATCCCGTAGGTCGCAAAGCCGATAAGAATACCGCCACAGATGATCGCTGCCCAAACAATCATTGCTGGAATGTTGGATTTCACGGCATTAAAGCTGGTAAACACAGCGGTCATCATGTCTACGCGACGCTCCATCATGAGCGGAATAGAAAAGGCTGAAATGCTAAACACCACACAAGCCAAAACAAAGCCAACTAAAGAGCCGATGACAAGGAAGGGTAGGAACTCACTTAAAGGTGCCCCTTGAACAGAAGGGTAGAGCGCATGAAGTAGAGCGGCAATGCGCATCCAAAATATCATACACACTGCGAGTAACACGGCGAACGCCCATTGAGATGTTGAGTTACGACCGATCGCTTTCATTGAATGGAACAAGCTTGCTTTATGTCCGCGCTCTCTCTCCCAACTGGCATCATACAAACCAAGCGCGAGAAACGGACCGATTAACATGTAAACAATCAAACTGGGCATGACGACCAAGTGTGTGCCTTGCCACTGTACGAGCAAAACAATGCCTATGGCTGCTGCCATAAAACAGATGCCATAGAAAGCACTAATAAGCGGCATTCGCACGAAATCATGCAGACCTAATGCGAGCCAATGAAAAGGTGCAGAAAGATTAACCGTATTGCACGGTATGGTTCTGGCGTATTCGTTGTCTGGCACTTCCTTTCGCTTGTTGTGGAAGTCCGATGGATTAACAGTTCGAGGCATAACTCCTCCTTGATTTATTCCCACATTATCCGCTTATACCAACTGACAGCGGTTTTTGTTCAGTCAAACTTGAAGCGACTTTTTCAAGTTTACATCTGAGCATTGGCTTAGTTTGGTATCGGCCATAAAGATGCCTGACTCATGTCTTTACTTAAGTGTTGCTTCCACAGTCGCCAGCATCCGACGTCTCTATTTAAATTGGAATTAACAATATTTTAACTATTGGCGGAGATGGGATAATTTACAAATAATTGCTTAAAATTTATTCGGTATAAAAATGAGGGAGAAACAGGACTGCTTTGTGGGGCAGGGCGGTATGAGCCGAAATGACTAGATAAAAGTTGCTGAAAATAAAAAGCCCCCACCATAGGCGAGGGCTTGATTGATTCTTGCTTAGCTTGATTATTTGATGCCAGCGAAATCGCGTAGAAGTGCAGCTTTGTCTGTCGCTTCCCACGGGAATTCTTCACGACCGAAGTGACCGTATGCCGCTGTCTTCTTGTAGATAGGTTGAAGAAGGTTAAGCATTTCTTGTAGACCGTATGGACGTAGGTCGAAGAATTGACGAACCGCTTCAATGATGATGTCGTGAGGTACTTTCTCAGTACCGAACGTTTCCACCATGATAGACGTTGGATCAGCAACACCGATTGCGTAAGAAAGTTGGATCTCACAACGGTCAGCCATGCCTGCCGCTACGATGTTTTTCGCTACGTAGCGTGCTGCGTATGCTGCACTACGGTCAACTTTTGATGGATCTTTACCAGAAAACGCACCGCCACCGTGACGAGCTGCGCCGCCGTAGGTATCTACGATGATCTTACGACCAGTTAGGCCACAGTCACCCATAGGACCACCGATTACGAAGCGACCGGTTGGGTTAATGAAGAAGTTTGTTTCTTTGTTGATCCACTCAGAAGGTAGCACTGGCTTAATGATCTCTTCCATTACCGCTTCACGCAGGTCTGAAGTTGAGATTGAATCACAGTGTTGAGTTGAAAGAACAACCGCGTCGATACCAACGATGTTACCTTGATCGTATTGGAATGTTACCTGAGATTTTGCATCAGGACGCAACCAAGGTAGTGTGCCGTTTTTACGAACTTCTGCTTGCTTTTGAACAAGACGGTGAGAGTAAGTAATTGGCGCTGGCATTAGTACTTCAGTTTCGTTACAAGCGTAACCAAACATGATGCCTTGGTCGCCTGCACCTTGTTCTTTAGGGTCAGCTTTATCAACACCTTGGTTGATATCTGGCGACTGTTTACCGATTGTGTTTAGTACCGCACAAGAATCTGCGTCAAAGCCCATATCTGAATGTACGTAGCCGATTTCACGAACGGTTTCACGAGTTAACTCTTCGATGTCTACCCATGCTGAAGTCGTGATTTCACCACCCACCATTACCATACCGGTTTTAACGTAAGTCTCACATGCAACACGAGCCTTTGGATCTTGCTCTAGAATCGCGTCAAGAACCGCATCAGAAATCTGGTCTGCAATTTTATCTGGATGACCTTCTGATACTGACTCAGAAGTAAACAGGTGCTTAGCCATGTTAGCTCCACTATATCTGGTTTAAAACTGGGGAATGATAAACTCTCCAGCGCAAATTAATACTAATTTTTGTAGGTGTATCTACATCTAGACGTCTATTCTAAATTTGATTGCTCGAATTACAAGCTCTTTTTTGGTTTTTGTTATAACCAAACGTTTGCCTGATTTATTGATAATTTTAAGAACTTCGAACGATTTGGCGCGAAAGGTGCAATATTTGTGAGGTTTTGGATTGGAAAACGTTTGCACACCCAACAGGGCTTTGAGAGAATTATGACCTACTTTTCGTTTCGCTTAATGTACTCAGGAGCAGACATGTCGTCTCGTAAACATCTTGCCAATGCAATTCGTGCTCTAAGCATGGATGGTGTTCAACAAGCTAACTCAGGCCACCCAGGCGCACCAATGGGTATGGCTGATATCGCTGAAGTTCTTTGGCGCTCTCATCTAAACCATAACCCTTCAAACCCAGAGTGGGCCGACCGCGATCGCTTTGTGCTGTCAAACGGTCATGGGTCAATGCTTATTTACTCTCTACTGCACTTAAGCGGTTACGAGCTATCTATTGACGATCTGAAAAACTTCCGTCAATTGCACTCAAAAACCCCAGGTCACCCAGAGTACGGCTACGCGCCTGGTATCGAGACAACAACGGGTCCTCTAGGTCAAGGCATCACTAACGCTGTTGGTATGGCGATCGCAGAGAAAGCACTAGCGGCACAGTTCAACAAAGAAGGTCACGATATCGTTGACCACTTTACGTATGTGTTCATGGGTGACGGCTGTCTAATGGAAGGCATTTCGCATGAAGCATGCTCTCTTGCAGGTACTCTTGGTCTAGGCAAGCTGATTGCATTCTGGGATGACAACGGCATCTCTATCGACGGTCACGTTGAAGGTTGGTTCTCTGACGATACACCTAAGCGTTTTGAAGCGTACGGCTGGCATGTAATCCCAGCAGTCGATGGTCACGACTCAGACGCGATCAACGCAGCAATTGAAGCAGCAAAAGCGGACCCACGTCCTACGCTTATCTGTACCAAAACAATTATCGGTTTCGGTTCTCCTAACAAGTCTGGTTCGCACGACTGTCACGGTGCACCACTAGGTCACGATGAAATCCAAGCGGCTCGCGAATACCTAGGTTGGGAGTACGGCCCATTTGAGATCCCGGCAGATGTTTACGCTGAGTGGGATGCAAAAGAAGCGGGCGCCGCGAAAGAAGCAGCTTGGAATGAAAAATTCGAAGCATACGCTGCAGCTTACCCTGCTGAAGCGGCAGAGCTTAAACGTCGTCTAAACGGCGAACTTCCTGCACAGTGGGAAGAAAAAGCGAACCAAATCATTGCTGATCTTCAAGCAAACCCAGCGAACATTGCATCACGTAAAGCATCGCAAAATGCACTAGAAGCGTTTGGTCAAATGCTTCCTGAGTTTATGGGTGGTTCTGCTGACCTAGCGCCTTCTAACCTGACCATGTGGTCTGGTTCTAAGTCTCTAGAAACGGAGGACTTTTCTGGCAACTACATCCACTACGGTGTGCGTGAATTCGGTATGACCGCTATCATCAACGGTATCGCATTGCACGGTGGTTTCGTTCCTTACGGCGCAACATTCCTAATGTTCATGGAATACGCTCGTAACGCAATGCGTATGGCTGCGCTGATGAAAATTCAGAACATCCAAGTTTACACGCATGATTCGATCGGTCTTGGCGAAGATGGCCCAACTCACCAACCTGTTGAGCAAATGGCGTCTCTACGTGTAACTCCAAACATGAGCACATGGCGCCCATGTGACCAAGTTGAGTCTGCAGTTGCATGGAAACTAGCGATTGAACGTAAAGATGCACCAACTGCACTTATCTTCTCTCGTCAAAACCTAGCGCAACAAGAGCGTACTGCTGAACAAGTCGCAGACATCGCGAAAGGTGCTTACATCCTGAAAGATAGCGAAGGTAAGCCTGAGCTAATCCTTATCGCAACAGGTTCTGAGGTTGAGCTTGCAGTGAAAGCCGCTGAGCAACTAACTTCAGAAGGCAAGAAAGTACGCGTTGTTTCAATGCCATCAACAGATGCATTCGATAAACAAGACGCTGCTTACCGTGAATCTGTACTGCCATCAGACGTAACGGCACGTATCGCTATTGAAGCGGGCATTGCGGATTTCTGGTACAAGTACGTAGGCTTCGACGGTCGCATCATCGGTATGACAACATTCGGTGAATCAGCACCTGCTGGTCAGCTATTCGAGATGTTTGGCTTCACGACTGAAAACGTAGTGAACACAGCTAAAGAATTGCTAGCGTAATTGCAGGACCATCTAAACAGTCGAACGTAAACGACAACTGTTAGATGCTAAAGTTAGAAAGGCCATCATTATGATGGCCTTTTTATTTTTGTCAGGTTTTCCAACCTTGTGGAATGCTTTGGTGAATGCAGTCTAAAAGTACGGATAAGCGCAGTGGTGGTCGTCCTGCTGGTGTATAGCAGTTAATGGAAATAGGCTCAGAAACCCAACCTTCTAAGCATGGTGTGATTCGCCCTGGGTGATGTTTCTCATAGCCGCATGCTGTCCAAGTCGGCAGCAGTCCAATACCATGACCATTCGCGATACTGTCTATTTGCATTGCTATGTTGTCGCTGTATAAGCGACTAACAAAGGGTTCTAAAAAGAACTCACCGTGTTGAGGGTGTGCTAGCATCAATCCATTTTCTTGCACTGAACCAAAATCGATCCATGGATGTGCTTCAAGTTCTTTGGGGTGCGGTATAGGCCCATGTTGTTTTAGATAATTTGGAGAGGCAAAAGGCGTATAGCGAAATACCCCCAGCACTTCTTTTCGCCAGTCTAGCTCTTTACGTTCACCGAGCCAGATGAACAAATCTGGGTCATGATGCGCCTCAGAAAAGTCACTGGTAAGTTGAACTCTAACATCGGGATTATCAGCAAGAAAACGATTGAGTACGCCGCCGAGCCAGCTTCTAACTAAGGCAGTATGACAAACAATATGCAGTGGCCCTGAAACTTGGTTCGTTAAACCTTGCAGTGCATCATAACTCTCTTCGCTTAACTCAAGAATCTGGCGGCTGTAGTGGGCAAAGATTTCTCCAGCTCTTGTCAGAACTAATCGATTACCTTGTCTGGCGGTTAGAGCCTGACCGAAGTCTTCTTCTAATTGTGCCAAGCGACGACTTAGCGTTGATTTTGGCTGATTAAGGGCTTTAGCAGCGGCTGTCAAACTTTTATGCTGATTGAGCGCATCAAAGGCTCTAATTGATGCTAAGTCGTGCATATTTCTTTTACTCCTTACTGCGTTATGTACGAGTTCCATAAATGGAAAGAACCGTTCCATAACTCTCACTATGCATCTCATTCTATTTGTGAATAATTCACTTTCGAAAATAATAATCATTATCAATTATGGAGATGTAGATGTCTACTCTTAGACTGCCAGTTATTACCGCAACTGGTATTTTAGCCTTCGTCAGTGTCCCTCATGTTTTTGCCAATGATGCAGTTTCTAAAATGGAAACAGTGGTTGTAACTGCATCAAGTTATGAGCAATCTCAAGCGGACGCGCCTGCAAGTATTAGTGTGATTTCACGTGAGGAGTTGGACTCCCGTTATTACCGCGATGTGACTGATGCACTAAAAAGTGTGCCAGGTGTTGTCGTGACAGGTGGTGGTGATACCACCGACATTAGTATCCGTGGTATGGGTTCTAAATACACTTTGATACTGGTCGATGGTAAACGTCAAAGTACGCGTGAAACTCGTCCAAATAGTGACGGCCCTGGTATCGAACAAGGTTGGTTACCTCCTCTTCAAGCGATTGAGCGAATCGAAGTTATTCGTGGCCCAATGTCGACGCTTTACGGTTCTGATGCGATTGGTGGTGTGATTAACGTCATCACACGAAAAGATGCGCTAGAGTGGACGGGTAATGTTCAACTGGGCACGGTACTACAAGAGAATAGTCGCTCAGGGGGAGAGCAGAGCGCGAACTTTTTCGTTAATGGTCCGTTGGCTGAAAATTTATCTCTCCAAGTATATGGTCAGTACACAACCAGAGAAGAAGATGACATCGAATACGGTTATGAAGATAAAGATATGCAGAGTATCTCTTCAAAACTGACTTACCAGATTAATGATCGCCACTCGGTGCAATTAGAGGGCGGCACGTCTGCACAAAGTCGTCGTGGCAATGTGGGCCTTTCAGTGCCGACTACTGGGTGTCGTGGTGGGTGTGAAGACTCACTGAATGAATATCGTCGTAATTACGTAACGGTAAGCTACAACGGTGATTGGGATTCGATTGGCATTTCAGATACTTACTTACAGCGAGAAGAGAGCGAGAACAAATCTCGTGAGATGACGATAACCAACACCACGTTCAAATCGAGCTTGGTGACTGGTATTGGAAACCATACGTTGACGACGGGTGTGGACGCTACTCATGCAGAGCTTGAGGATTTCACCTCCAACAAAGCGTCGTCGAAGACTGAAACATCGAATACGCAGTGGGCTGTTTTCATTGAAGATGAATGGAGAATCGCTGATCCGTTTAGCGTTACGCTTGGTGGTCGCCTAGATCATGACGAAAACTATGGCGCGCACTTTAGTCCGCGTGTTTACGGTGTATGGCGAGTTGATCCGTCTTGGACGGTGAAAGGCGGTGTGGCAACAGGTTTCCGTTCTCCACAATTACGTGAAATTACTCCTGGCTGGGCGCAAGTCAGTGGTGGCGGTAATATCTACGGTAACCCAGATCTTGACCCTGAAACGTCGCTAAACAAAGAAATCAGCGTCTTGTATCAAGGTGATTCTGGCTTAGATGTCTCTTTGACTGCGTTCCATAACGAATTCAAAGACAAGATCACACGTGTTGTTTGTCCAGACACTATCTGTACTGATGGCCCAAACCAATGGGGCGCAGATCCAACGTACCGTATTAACGTGGATGAAGCCGTCACACAAGGTATTGAAGCGACCTTAGCATCGCCGTTAACGGAAACCATTTACCTTAGCTCGAGCTACACATTTACCGACTCAGAGCAAAAAACAGGTGAATACAAAGGCATGCCGCTGCAGCAGTTACCAAAGCATCTGTTTAATGTGGATGTGACTTGGCAAACGACAACAGATCTAGAGAGCTGGGCGAAAGTCACGTACCGAGGTAAAGAAATGGATCCGGTTACTGGCCCATCAAGAAACAGTATTGTAGAACCAGCTTATACCTTTGTGGACGCCGGTGTGACATACCAGTTAACCGACAATACTCGTATTAAAGGCGCTATCTATAACTTGCTAGACGAGGAAATCAGTTACGAAGAATACGGATATATTGAAGATGGTCGTCGCTACTGGTTAGGTTTAGACGTCGCATTTTAATTATCTATCGTTGTAATAAGGTCGAGCATAGTCTCGACCTTTTTTAATCCTGCTTTACTGTGATTCAACAGGTGCGTTTGTCAGCCTGATCAGGTAGTATCTGTGACACGAAATTTTTGGTAGGGCGAAGGATAAATGCTAAAGGTTGCGATCAATGGATTTGGACGTATAGGTCGTAATGTTCTGCGAGCGGTGTATGAAAGTGGAAAACACCAGCAGATCAAGGTTGTGGTGGTTAACGAACTAGCTCAGCCAGAGGCGATGGCACACCTACTGCAATATGACACCAGTCATGGTCGCTTTGGTAAAAAAATTTCCCATGACCAAGAACATTTGCATGTTCATCATGACAGCGGTGAATATGATTCCATTCGCATTCTCCACCTCTCCGAAATCGAATTACTTCCTTGGCGTGATTTAGAAGTTGATATCGTCTTGGATTGCACTGGCGTATTTGGTTCGCAAGCCGATGGGCAAGCGCATATAGAAGCTGGCGCTAAGAAAGTACTGTTTTCGCACCCGGGCGCAAACGACCTAGATAATACGATTATCTATGGCGTGAACCACGAAACTCTGAAAGACGAGCACCGTGTTGTCTCCAATGGCTCTTGCACCACCAACTGTATCGTTCCCATCATTAAAGTATTAGACGAAGCCTTCGGCATAGAGTCTGGCACCATTACCACAATTCATTCGTCCATGAACGATCAACAAGTAATTGATGCGTATCATAACGACTTACGCCGTACCCGCGCTGCAAGCCAATCTATTATTCCGGTGGACACTAAGTTGCATAAGGGGATTGAAAGAATCTTCCCGAAATTTTCCAACAAATTCGAAGCAATTTCTGTTCGTGTTCCAACGGTTAACGTCACTGCAATGGATTTAAGTGTCACAATTAGTACAAATGTGAAAGTTAATGACGTAAATCAAACCATTGTTAACGCATCTCAGTGTACATTACGTAACATTGTTGACTATACTGAATCGCCACTCGTTTCCATCGACTTTAACCACGACCCCCATAGTGCGATTGTGGATGGAAGCCAGACTAGAGTGAGTAACGGGCAACTCGTAAAAATGCTCGTTTGGTGCGACAACGAATGGGGCTTTGCTAACCGGATGCTGGATACTGCCTTAGCAATGCAAGCTTCTTCGCAAGTGGAACAGTAATGACGAAGAAGTGATGGAGATTTTTTATTTCAAGCCTTGAAATAAATCCATAATATCTCCATATCTATAACCAGTTTGAAGAATTAACAGGCTTGGCAGGGTTGCCGAGTTTTCAAAAACTTTAATTATTAAATATTTGAGAGGACACATCATGTCTGTAATCAAGATGACTGACCTGGATCTTGCAGGTAAACGTGTATTTATCCGTGCTGACCTAAACGTGCCAGTAAAAGACGGTAAAGTAACTTCGGATGCACGTATCATCGCATCTCTTCCAACTATTAAGCACTGCCTAGAAGCAGGCGCTAAAGTAATGGTTACGTCTCACCTAGGTCGCCCAACTGAAGGTGAATACGCTGAAGAGTTCTCTCTACAACCAGTTGTTAACTACCTAAACGACGCACTAGATTGCGAAGTGAAGCTAGCAAAAGACTACCTAGATGGCCTAGAGCTAAATGCGGGTGAACTTGTTGTTCTTGAAAACGTTCGCTTCAACAAAGGCGAAAAGAAAAACGACGAAGAGCTATCTAAGAAATATGCAGCACTATGTGACGTATTCGTAATGGACGCATTCGGTACGGCTCACCGTGCTCAAGCATCTACTCACGGCGTTGGCATGCACGCAGACGTAGCATGTGCTGGTCCTCTACTAGCAAACGAACTAGAAGCGCTAGGCAAAGCAATGGACAAGCCAGCTCGTCCAATGGTTGCTATCGTAGGTGGTTCAAAAGTTTCTACTAAGCTAACTGTTCTTGAGTCTCTATCTAAAATCGCTGACCAACTCGTTGTTGGTGGTGGTATTGCTAACACATTCATCGCAGCTGCTGGCCACAACGTTGGTAAGTCTCTATACGAAGCAGACCTAGTTGAAACAGCTAAGAAGCTAATGGACGAGTGTGCAATTCCAGTAGCAACTGACGTTGCATGTGCGAAAGCATTTGACGAGAACGCAGAAGCTGAAATCAAGCACGTTTCTGAAGTACAAGACGACGACATGATCTTCGACCTTGGTCCAGATTCAACTGCTGAACTAGCTGAAATCCTTAAAAACGCTAAGACTATCCTATGGAATGGTCCAGTAGGCGTATTCGAATTCAAGAACTTCGAAGCTGGTACTAAAGGTATCTCTGAAGCTATCGCAGCTTCTGAAGGCTTCTCTGTTGCTGGTGGTGGTGACACGCTAGCGGCTATCGACAAGTTCGGTATCAAAGCGGATGTATCTTACATCTCTACTGGCGGCGGCGCTTTCCTTGAGTTCGTAGAAGGTAAAGTTCTTCCAGCAGTAGAAATGCTAGAAGCACGCGCTAAGTAATTAAAGCAAAGCGGGGGAGTGATTCTCCCGCTTTCTTGTTTGCTGCAACGTGTGAGGAACTCTGCTAGAATAGCCTCAGTTGTGAGCAAACGTTTGCAAGATTTTCAACTTAACAAGTTTTGTTTAAAAACGACAGATAAATAGGATTACATCCATGTCTAAGATCTTCGACTTCGTAAAACCAGGTGTTATCTCTGGCGATGACGTTCAGAAAGTATTTGAAGTTGCAAAAGAAAACAGCTTTGCACTTCCAGCAGTAAACTGTGTGGGTACTGACTCTGTAAACGCAGTACTTGAAGCAGCTGCAAAAGTTAAAGCTCCAGTTATCGTTCAGTTCTCTAACGGTGGCGCTGCTTTCTTTGCTGGTAAAGGTCTAAAACTTGAAGGTCAAGAAGCTCAAATCCTAGGTGCTGTTGCTGGTGCGAAATACGTTCACGCTGTAGCTGAAGCTTACGGTGTTCCAGTAATCCTACACACTGACCACGCAGCTAAGAAACTACTTCCTTGGATCGACGGTCTACTAGACGCTGGTGAAGAGTACTTCGCGCAAACTGGTAAGCCACTGTTCTCTTCTCACATGATCGACCTTTCTGAAGAGTCTCTAGAAGAGAACATCGAAATTTCTGCTAAGTACCTAGAGCGCATGGCTAAAATGAACATGACTCTAGAAATCGAACTAGGTTGTACTGGTGGTGAAGAAGACGGCGTTGACAACTCTGATATGGATGCGTCTGAGCTATACACTTCTCCAGAAGACGTTGCATACGCATACGAGAAACTAAGCGCAATCAGCCACCGTTTCACTATCGCAGCATCTTTCGGTAACGTACACGGCGTATACAAGCCAGGTAACGTTGTACTAACTCCAACTATCCTACGTGATTCTCAAGCGCACGTTTCTGAGAAATTCGGTCTTCCAGCGAACTCTCTAAACTTCGTATTCCACGGCGGTTCAGGTTCTTCTCTAGAAGAAATCCGTGAATCTATCGGCTACGGTGTGATCAAAATGAACATCGATACTGATACACAGTGGGCTACTTGGGATGGTATCCGTAAGTTCGAAGCTGAAAACCACGATTACCTACAAGGTCAGATCGGTAACCCAACTGGTGAAGATGCACCAAACAAGAAGTACTACGATCCACGCGTATGGCTACGTGCAGGCCAAGCTTCAATGGTTACTCGTCTAGAGCAAGCATTTGCTGACCTTAACGCAGTTGACGTACTATAATCGTTACTGATTAAGTTACTTAAAAGCCCGCTCTTTGAGCGGGTTTTTTTATGTCTATCATTTTCTTCCCCTCTGCTTTCTCCCGGTATTTTTATGCGTTAGGTTGTATTTGCTAGTGAGATATCTCACCTTTAACGTTTTTTTAAAGAAAACATGGGAATATCAGTCTTAAGAGTGGCGAAATCAGAGTACATTGCGTAACCTGTAACAAGTCAGTGTCAGAAAGCTCTGATAAAGTCTTGTTTTGCATATCTTTGCGAAACTCTGACTTTGAAAAAAGTCAGAGTTGGGATATTGTGCCAAAAATCTGACACTGTTCAGTGGAGCAATAGGGATGTTGTTTTAGAAAAGAGCCTTTAAAAAACAAGGTTCATAAATTAACGGCAATTGGATTTATATCTCTTTATTTTTGAGGATAAGAATTATGGCAGGTGAATCGGTGGGTATCGATACCACTTTAACGGATGGTCTAACTCAGGCTGAAACTTGGCTGACAAACAATTCAGATCTACTGGTTCAGTACGGTGTGAACATTATCTCTGCGCTGCTTATTCTGTTTATCGGTAATCTTATCGTTAAGGCAGTCGCTGGTAGTGTTTCTAAAGTACTAGAAAAGAAAAACATGGATAAGGCCGTCGTTGAATTTATTCACGGTCTTGTTCGTTACTTGCTATTTGTAATCGTGCTAATCGCGGCTCTTGGTCGATTAGGAGTTCAAACCGCTTCTGTTGTTGCTGTGATTGGTGCGGCAGGTCTTGCTGTTGGTCTTGCACTACAAGGTTCACTATCAAACTTTGCAGCAGGCGTACTTATTGTTGCGTTCCGCCCATTCAAATCAGGCGACTACGTAGAAATCGGTGGTGTAGCGGGTAGTGTTGAAGCAATTCAAATCTTCCAAACCGTTCTAAAAACACCAGACAACAAAATGGTTGTTGTGCCTAACTCTTCAGTTATCGGCGGTGCCATTACTAACTACTCTCGCCATGCGACACGACGTGTCGACCTAGTGATTGGTGTTTCATACAAAGCAGACCTTAAACTAACGAAGAAAGTGATTCGTGAGACGCTAGAGAAAGATCCACGTATCTTGAAAGACCCAGATATCACAATTGGTGTACTTACGTTAGCAGACTCTTCAGTTAACTTTGTGGTTCGTCCATGGGTGAAAACTGCAGATTACTGGGGCGTATACTTTGATGCAATGCAAGGTATTAAAGAAGCATTGGATGAAAATGGTATCGAGATTCCATTCCCACAAATGGATGTTCACCTGAACAAAGTCGACGCTTAATCAAAAGCAGTCGATATTCAAAAGCGAGGCCAATAGGCCTCGCTTTTTTATACTTCGTAAAGGGTGTGATGACCAGCAAGTAAGAGGCGTTTTAGATGTTTACCTGCAAATCCAAATGTGAACTCAGGTAAGCCAGGCGTATAGAGCAACTCTTGATGTTGATAGAGATTGGTATCAACAATGATAGTGATGTATTCCGGTAAGCCTATTGGGCAAACCGCGCCGGGTACGCAACCTAACACTTCGACCATTTCATCGTCATTACAAATAGAGGGACGTTTACCTGTAATCGCTTTAATCTGCTTGGCATCGAGGCGCGAGTCCTTATCTGTCAGATAAACCGCGTAACCTTGTCCTTTGAGTGTTAAAAAGAGGCTTTTGGTATGCGTACCCGTCCAACCAAGCTCTCTCGCAATACGTATATCTGTCTCAAAGTCTAAGATGGCTTCGTGCTGCCATTCCCGAAAAGGAATAGAGAGCGCGTTGAATCGCTCTCTATTGTTGTTATAAATACGTTTTAGTGACTCCATGTCTTTGCTGCCTTACTACCTGGTGATTACCAATACTTATCAATAAGCTCACTCGCTAAGATATACGCGATTGTGAACATCATCATTGCGATTGCAATGTCGATGGTTTTTTTCACTTTTGGTTGAGAGAGTGTTGGACCTAGTTTGGCTGCTCCTATCGATAAAGTGTAGAACCAAACAAAGGAAGCCATAATCGTACCTAGTGCAAAAGCAATGCGATCATGGCCTTCAAATTGTCCACCGATCGAACCTAGAATAACGACTGTATCTAAATATAAGTGCGGATTAAGCACAGTGACAGCTAACGCACCTAGAATAACCGTTCGACGACCTCGAGCTACAATCTCCCCTTTTGATTCCGATTCACTCTCTGGCTTAAAAGCACTTTTTAGTGAGAGCAGTCCATAGAAGCTCAAGAAAGCAATACCACCAAGTGTCACCGACGTCAGTAAGATTTCATTTTGAGACAGAATTGCACCACCACCAAAAATACCTAGAGAGATGAAAATCATATCTAGCACGCTACAAATAGTGGCGGTTGTTAGGTGGTGGTTACGCTTTATGCCTTGATTCAAAACATACGCATTTTGCGCGCCGATCGGAATGATCATTGATGCTCCTAAACCAAAACCTTGCAATAGAACCCACAAGCTCACACTTCACCTCACTTCAAAATAACAAATACATTTACAGAAAAGGGAAAGATAAAGCGTTTATCTAAATAAGTATAATTAATGATTTTAATCTTACATTAGATAGACTAATTTAACGGGAGGCGTTTGATCAAGAGTGAGAGGAAAGGTATGCGAGGGTTAGATTACAAATGGATTGAGGCATTAGACGCTATAGTTTATCAGGGTAGCTTTGAGCGTGCTGCCGAGCATTTATTTGTTTCTCAATCCGCCATTTCTCAACGTATCAAGCAGTTAGAGAAGTTTCTCGCGCAGCCTGTTTTAATTCGAAGCCAGCCACCTAAGCCAACGCCAATTGGTAAAAAATTGTTGGGCCTTTATCGGCGAGTACGCTTGCTAGAGCATGAAATTCTCCCCGAACTAAAGAATGATACCAGTACGCGACCTGTGCAACTCTCTTTAGCGACTAATGCAGATAGCCTTGCAACATGGCTACTGCCAGCGCTGCAAAATGTTATGAAGCAGCGTCAAGTTGAACTAAAACTGACTATCTATGGTGAATACCGCTCTATTGAAAAACTCAAAAGTGGCGAAGTGACAGGAGCGATCAGCTTGGAGTCCCAGCCAATCCCCGGATGCAGAGCAGACTATTTAGGTCGCATCGATTATGTTTGTGTCGCGAGCCCAGAGTTCTATCAGCGTTATTTTTCTAAAGGCGTAAATAATCAGACATTGGCAAAAGCACCGGCCGTTTCATATGACCAATATGATGATCTACATAAAACATTTCTTACCGAGCATTTTAACGTCAATCCTGACAGCGTTATTCATCACAACATCAGTAGTTCTGAAGCGTTTCTAAAAGTGGCGTTAGCTGGTGTTGCTTATTGCTTGATCCCCCGCTTGCAAATTACCGACGAATTAGACAGAGGTGTGTTGGTTGATGTGACTCCAGGTTTTTTAATGTCCCATCGGATTTATTGGCACCACTGGCAGTTAGAAACTGGGGTATTACAAGAAATCTCACACGCGATAGTGGGGTATGCGCAGCAGCATCTACCTCAATAAGTTTGTCAGAGCTGCCTATCGTTAACTTAAGTATGTTTTGTTTAAAAATTACGCCAATGTTACATAGTCAAAGTTGTGTTAGAAGTCACTATGGGTGCTTGGATAATCGGCGGAAGTTTCTATTATGAAACCACACGCTTTCTCAGCCATGATAGTGATGTTGGAATCTGAGATTAAGTACTTAATTTTGTATGGATGGATTTATTGAATGAAATTGTATTCATTTTTGCTGGCTTCAGCACTCAGCCTTACCAGTGCTTCAGTTTTGGCGAATACGCCAGAGTTTGCTCATGTTACGACAACGGGGTATGGCGAAGTGACGGCCACACCTGATATGGCTACGTTTTCTGTAAAAGTAGTCGATACGACAATGACGGCTGAACAAGCGAAATTGTCCGTAGATAAAACCGTTGAAGAGTTTCTAAAAAGCTTATCGGATGCCGGCTTGTCAAAAGACAATATTACTAGCTCGAATTTATACCTTGCTCCTCAGTACCATTACCCTAAATCAGGGAAAGCAGAACTTGTTGGGTATCGAGCATCTCGCAGTATTGATGTCACGGTGACGGATCTGAAAAACCTTAACCAATACCTAGATATGGCGTTAGAAGCGGGAATTAATCAGGTTGATAATATTCAACTTAAGGTAAGCAACCAAGCCGAGTATCAGCAAAAGGCACGAATGGCTGCGATTAAGGACGCAAGAGAAAAAGCAGGGTCATTAGCGACTGGTTTTGAGAAAAAGTTGGGCGATGTATGGCAGATCAATTACAGACAGATGCACGTTCAGCCTGTGTTAATGCGTTCAATGGCGATGGATAGTAAAGAAGGAGCGAATAGCTACCAAGATTCAACTATGATCATTCGCGATCAAGTCGATGTCATTTATAAGCTAAAGTAAGGCTTAGCAAACAGTAAAAAGCAAAAGGCAGGGAGTCATAACCCCTGCCTTTGTCGTTTCTGTTTCACTGTTTAGTGAAGGATACGGGCACGGATTGTGCCTTCAATGTTTTTGAGCTTTGTTAGAGCTTCTTCTGAGCGCTCAGTTTCAACGTCGATCACTACGTAGCCTATTTCAGCGGCTGTTTGTAGGTACTGCGCGGCAATGTTAATGCCTTCTTCAGCAAAGATGGTGTTGATCTGAGTTAGGATACCAGGACGGTTCTTGTGGATATGAAGCAGACGAGAGCACTCACCACTGTGTTCTGGTAATGACACTTCAGGGAAGTTTACGCTTGAAAGTGTCGATCCGTTATCAGAGTACTTAGCCAGTTTACCCGCCACTTCTAAGCCGATATTTTCTTGTGCTTCTTGTGTTGAACCACCAACGTGTGGAGTGAGGATGACGTTATCGAATTTTTGTAAAGGAGACTCGAACGGGTCAGCATTCGTTTTTGGTTCAGTTGGGAATACATCAATTGCAGCGCCGGCAAGGTGACCAGCTTCTAAGCTATGGCAAAGTGCAGGAATATCCACAACGGTGCCACGTGCCGCGTTGATAAAGATGGAACCTGGTTTCATTCGAGCAAATTCAGCTTCACCCATCATGTTTTTCGTTTCCGGTGTTTCGGGAACGTGCAAAGAAATCACATCACATTTGTTCAATAGTTCACTCATGGTATGTACTTGCGTCGCATTACCAAGGGACAGTTTGTTCTCAATATCGTAGTAGTAAACGCGCATACCTAAGTTTTCGGCAATAATACCAAGCTGAGTACCAATGTGACCGTATCCGATAATGCCAAGGCACTTACCACGAGCTTCGTAAGAGTTGTCTGCACTTTTCTTCCAAATACCGCGATGTGCAAGTGCATTCTTTTCAGGAATACCACGCACTAGTAAAAGGATTTGCCCAAGTACAAGCTCTGCCACGCTTCGAGTGTTAGAGAATGGTGCATTAAAGACAGGAATACCGCGTTTTGCTGCTGCGTCTAGGTTTACTTGGTTAGTACCAATACAAAAACAGCCAATTGCAACCAGCTTGTTCGCCGCATTTATTACCTCTTCGGATAGGTTCGTACGGGAGCGGATACCAATGAAGTGTACGTCTTTTACCGCTTCAATTAGTTCTTCTTCCGGAAGGGAACCTTTATGGTATTCAATGTTGGTATAACCAGCTGCTTGAAGAACTTCAACTGAAGAAGGGTGGAGTCCCTCTAACAAGAGGATCTTAATCTTTTCTTTTTCCAGTGAAACTTTGGCCATTTTTTCTCGTCCTTAAAATGGAAAGGTGGGCTAATGTGGCGCACATTGGGCAAAACTATTAAAAAGGGGATAATTAACAGTTTTGTAGGAAGACAAACGTTTCCCTGTGCGTCTTCTGTTCAATAAAGTAACAAAAAAAAATTGCTTTGGGTAAGAAAATTACGGAATAAGAGATAATTTTCTTATAGAAAGGAATAAAAAACGGTGCCTTTCAGCACCGTATGTAATGAAATAACAGAAAAGTGAACCAGATAGGTTCATTTTGGGCTGTTATTTACTCTTCAATTTTTGCACCTTCTGGTGTGCCAGTGATCACTACGTCTGCACCACGATGAGCGAAAAGACCCACAGTCACCACACCAGCGATGCCGTTTATTTTGTCTTCCATTTCTTTCGGGTTGGTAATTTGCATATTGTGCACATCCAGAATCACGTTGCCGTTGTCAGTCACAACGCCTTCACGGTAAGCTGGATCACCACCTAGTTTTACCAATTCACGAGCCACGTAAGAGCGTGCCATTGGGATTACTTCAACAGGCAATGGGAACTGGCCAAGTACGTCAACTGCTTTAGTGCCGTCAACGATACATACGAACTTATCAGAGATTGCTGCGACAATTTTCTCACGAGTCAGAGCCGCGCCGCCGCCTTTGATCATTTCACGTGCTGGGTTGATCTCATCTGCGCCATCAACATACACATCCAGCTTCATTACATCGTTACACTCGTATACTTCAATACCAAGCTCTTTAAGGCGCTCAGTTGAAGCGACAGAGCTAGACACTGCACCTTTAATATCATCTTTGATAGTGCCTAGTGCATCGATGAAGTGATTCACGGTAGAGCCAGTACCAACACCGACAATGCTGCCTTTCTCAACATATTTTAGTGCTGCCCAACCAGCCGCTTTTTTCATTTCATCTTGAGTCATGCCAATCTCCTGAATAGATGTTCGTTAACGTTTGCGGGCGTGATTATAGCGGCTTACTTGTCACTTTCCCATTGCCATATTTGGCTTGGGGTCACGATCTTAGGTAATGGAATATCCCAGCTTTCAATTGGTAAGCGTTCTACATGTTGGCAGTCATGAGCGATACCGACAGGTTTAGCACCCTCTCCAGTTATAAACCAACGTGACAGAGTACGATCGTAGTACCCTCCGCCCATGCCTAAGCGGTGTCCGATACTGTCGAACCCAACTAAAGGCGTGCAGATTAAATCAAGCTGGCGAACGGGTTTGAGGTGTCTGATATCGAGCTTGGGCTCTAAGATGCCGTACTTGTTGTAGATGAGCTGTTCATCACTTATATACTGAAGAAACAGTAACTGACCTTTAGAAAAGGGATGGATGACGGGCAGATAAACCGATTTTCCCTGTTGCCATAACCATTCAATGAGCGGTTTAGTATCAAGCTCACCGTCTGCAGAAAGGTAGATGGCAATATGTTGCGCCTGATCGATTTCAGGAAGTTGGGAAAATTGAGTAATAAGGTCGATTCCCGCTTGGTATTGCGTATCACTGCACAGAGCGTTGCGCTTTTCACGAATCAGTTTGCGGAAGTCTTGTCGAGAGAGGTCTGACATAGAGAGAATACCCCAGGGTGCCGTTGAGGATTGTGGCCCTTGAACCAGCTGGTTCAAGGCGGATCAGCAATGACAACCGTAGGCTTCTCGGTGCATGCCGAGCTTGCTCAATAGTTACCAAATACTAACCCTTAGGTATTGCTTATCGGCTCAGGGACTTAAATCCTGCTGACGCACACCCCAGGGTAAATTTTGTATTTACTGCTGTCCTTGCGTAACTTTGCTTAGTGCGTTCTCTAAAGACGCGGTGAGCTTTTCCATTCGCTCAGTAATTTCTTGCTGTTGACCATTGGATTCGTATGACTTGGTGTGCAACTCATAGCAAATATTCAATGCAGCAAAGGTCAGCAGTTGGATTTCATTGGTTACCTTAGTACGTTCGCTCATTTCTTTCAATCGGCGATCCAGATCTTTTGCCGCTGCAACAAGAGACTCTTCTTGTCCTGTCGGACAATTCACTCGTGTAAGTTTGCCTAATATTTCAACGTCGATCGCTTGATTGCTCATGATGAATAAACTCTATATTCGCGCTATCTAAGGTGTTGCTTCATACAACTACCGAGGAGCAAACTATAGGAAAACCGCTATTAAGATTCAAGCATTTCCCATCACAGAAAGAGAAATGATGACGAGATCACACAGGAATTGGGCAAATTGAACAAATGCTGTCCAAAATTGAATTTGATAGCCGTTTCAGACCACTAACCTTGATGGTAGGATATACCAATACATTATTACGCAAGAATGAGCCAAGTTATGAGTGAAATCACCCTTCCTGAATACCAATCTATTGCTGCTGAACTGCAATCGGCAAGCCTGGCTGTGACACCGGCGGAGTTACATGGCTTATTTGTTGGCATGTTAAGTGGTGGATTGGCGATCAATGATCAAACTTGGCAGCCGATTCTTTTTGACTACACCAATGATGGGATGGGGTGGCCCTCGACAGCACTCACTTTTGCTCAGAGCATATTCAACGCTACTGTTAATGAGCTTACTGGCACATCAATGGAGCTGTCTTTACTATTGCCAGATGAGCCGGGCGAAGAAGGCTTATTCGCATTAGCCGACAGTGTGTCCGACTTTGTAAACCACTTTATTTCTGGGCTAGGTCTAGCAGGCGTTGCGCTTAATAAAGCATCTGATGACGCTAAAGAAGCACTGGCTGACTTAGAAGAGATTGCCAAATTAGGCATTGATGAAGATGACGATCTTGGTGAACAAGCGCAATTGCTAGAGCAAGTGATTGAGCACATCAAAGCTTGCGTACTAACGATTCATGCTGAATTTGGTGTTCGTCCTGAAAGCAGCGACAAAAAACCTACTATTCACTAATCGTAGACCGTCCAGAGGTTAGTATGAAGCAATATGATGTAGTCATTGCTGGTGGTGCCATGGCTGGTGCAACGTTAGCATTGGCGATTGACCATTTGTCTCAGGGAAAGCTCCGCATTGCCGTCGTTGAGCCTTTTAAAGCACAATCAGATATGCACCCTGGTTTTGACTCTCGCTCAATCGCATTGTCTTACGGTACTGTCAATCTGTTGCGTCAACTACAGCTCTGGACGTCAGTAGAACCGTTTGTCACACCCATTGAACATATCCACGTTTCTGACCGTTCTCATGCTGGGATGACGGAGATTACCAAGCAAGAGGTTGGGGTGGGAGCTCTAGGGTATGTTGTAGAATTAGCCGATGTTGGGCGTATATATCAAGAATTATTAGACAGCAGCGAATCAATTACGCTGTTTTGTCCTGACTCGGTTACCGATATCGAGCGCGAGCAAAACTGTACCCATGTGACGTTGAAAAGTGGTGAGCAACTTGAAGCAAAACTGCTGGTGGCTGCAGATGGTGCTGTTTCGACCTGTTGTCAGAAAATTGGTCTAGAACTTTCTGAGCAAGATTTTGAACAAGTGGCTGTCATTGCCAATATTGTGACTCAAGAACCTCATCAAGGTAGAGCCTTTGAACGTTTTACTGAAAATGGCCCTGTTGCTTTATTGCCAATGAGTGACAATCGAATGTCCTTAGTTTGGTGTTTACACCCTGAAGAAGCCCAAGCCGTTCTTGAGTTATCTGATCAAGCATTTCTCCAGCGTTTACAGAACGATTTTGGTTGGCGTTTAGGCGCGATGAAAAAAGTGGGGCGCCGTGCAAGTTACCCATTGCTTCTTCGCCATCGAAAGCAAAATATTTCACATCGCTTTGCGATTGTTGGAAATGCGGCGCAAACGCTGCACCCGATAGCTGGACAAGGCTTTAATCTCGGTATTCGCGATGTAGTCTCACTAGCAGAAGAAATTGTGCAGCAAAGTGAGGATGTGGGTCTTTATCAAGGCCTGATGCGCTTTAGTCAACGTAGAGAAACAGATCGAAGCGAAACTATTTGGCTAACCAGTGCCTTGGTGCATGTTTTTTCAAATGATTTACCCGCGATGCGAATTGGCCGAAATACTGCCTTAGCAGCGATGGATAACCTTTCTATTTTTAAGCAGCCGCTACTACGCCATACACTTGGCTTGGTAAAACGATGAACGGCCGCACTGAATTAGGTAATAAAAAGCAATGATGCAAAGTGTAGATATCGCCATCATCGGCGGAGGGATGGTTGGGTTGGCACTTGCTGCCGCGTTCAAAGACAGTGATCTGCGTGTCGCCGTTATTGAAGGTAAAGTGCCAGATGATTCGTTGAAAGAATTGCCCGATGTTCGTGTGTCTGCGCTGAGCCGCTCTAGTGAGACGATTTTGCGTAAACTTGGTGCTTGGCAGGGCATAGAACAGCGCCGAGCTTCGCCTTACCATGGCATGGAAGTATGGGAACAAGATAGCTTTGCCAGCATTGAATTTAATGCACAAAGTATGGCACAACCTGATTTAGGGCATATTGTTGAGAATCGTGTGATTCAACTTGCGCTGCTTGAACAAGTCCAAAAGCTCGATAACGTCACTATGTTTATGCCTGCACGTTGCGCGACTCTCGCGGTCGGTGAGCAAGAAAGCTGGCTGACGCTCGATAATGGCCAAGCCATGACCGCTAAATTAGTGGTCGGAGCCGATGGGGCGAATTCGTGGCTTCGCCATCAAATGGATATTCCATTAACGCATTGGGACTATGGTCATCATGCTTTGGTCGCGAATGTCAAAACTGCCATGCCACACAACAGCATTGCGCGCCAGATATTTACTCCTCACGGACCGTTGGCATTTTTGCCAATGTCGCAACCAGATATGTGCTCTATTGTTTGGTCCACGGAGCCAAATCGAGCAGAGCAGTTAGTGGCGATGAGTGAACATGATTTCAATAAAGCGTTGACGAGTGAGTTTGATGCTCGACTTGGTCTATGTGAAGTAGTGGGAGAGCGTGCTGCGTTTCCTTTGAAAATGCGCTATGCGCGAGATTTTGTTGTCGAGCGAGTCGCGCTGGTTGGTGATGCGGCCCATACCATTCACCCATTAGCGGGGCAGGGTGTGAATTTAGGTTTATTAGATGCGGCCAGTCTTGCTCAAGAAGTATTAGCACTTTGGAAGCAGGGTCAAGATATCGGCAGTAAACGCAACCTAAGAAGCTACGAGCGTTGGCGAAAAGCGGAAGCGGCAAAGATGATCGCTACTATGCAAGGGTTTCGAGATTTGTTCTCTGGCGAGAACCCAGCTAAGAAGCTCGTTCGTGGCATTGGCTTAAGTTTAGCGGGGCAACTGCCGGGAGCGAAAGATGAGATCATGAAGCGCGCGCTTGGTTTAAAGGGACACTTGCCGGATCTGGCGCGTCAGTAAGTGCAAAGCGAACTTCAAATACACAAAAGGCTGGTTAATCCAGCCTTTGTTTTATCAACATTTTGCTAAGCATATGCGCATCGGAGTTTCATTATTTCTTGATTGATCTCTTTGACCGCTCGGAAATGGCGTTGCTCTGCTTTCTCCGGCAGTATTAACTTACCGTTATCAAACTCGAATCTACCGACCCCGTAAATATAAATTCTTCCTTTAAAAAGACGACTTATATGTTTAGCAATCATACTTGGTGTATAGCGCTTAAACAGTCTCATATTTACTTTCCTTTTATCTAACCTAGCCTAGGTATTCTACGTTCTGGACGCGAAAATTATTGTGACAGCAATAGTATTAAATACAGATGTAGGGTGTTGCGTCAGAGAATTGTGTTGTCTTAGACAATTTGACAGTGTCATCTCTTAAATAGCGTGAGGATTACCCCAAAAATAACCTCTCTAAAGGAACCCTTACCCAATACACTCCTTTTTACGTGACGCATTAAGCAATAGTTTTGTTACAGAATTAAGAATAGAACGAAAACGGTTGTTTGCTAGTTGTTTCTATTAAGGTCGTGCTTCGCGTAACACACTTTACGTTCTAACGATTAGAGGAAATGAAAGAGAAAAAGTTCCACGTAAAAAAAAGCCCGCTTCAGCGGGCGAATAGTCACAGATGCATTACACAAAAGTGGATAACTAACTGCATGAATGCTGTCACTCAGCTAGCTGACTCACTTTATATTGGTTAAGTGCTTGTTTGAAACTTAACCAACAAATTCAGCATATACGAGTTTTATCTTTGTGACTATTTATGTTTTATATGTGATTAAAAATTCTCATGTCTATTTTTGTAGATATGAGCGAGATCACGCAGTGATAGAAACACTACGTGTCATTACATTGTTTTTAGACGATTAACGACAGATCTCAGCTACGGTCGGCTGACACAATTGGATAAGATCTTGGATAGAAAGCGCCAGTCCAGCCATGCGATCGCCACTGCTGATCGTGACTTCCTGTTCTTCTAGTAAGCTAGGGTCGAACACGATTGGCATATGACGTTTTAGTAGCAGAGGAGTGACAGTACCAATTTTGTAACCAGTGATGGACTCAACATCGGCTTGATCAACACAAGTCATCCGGCGACATTTCAGTAACGAGCGCACTTTTTTGGGATCAACGCTACGATCACCTGGCGCACAGGCGAGTGCATATTGATTACCCATGTCTCGTAGCAAGATTGCTTTCACCATTTGAGAAGGGCGAATGCTGCGTTGGTGCGCGGCATCCTCAATGGTGGTTGCTGGTCTTTGATGCGGTAACAGACGAAACGGAATGTGTTGGTCTGTGAGAAATTGCATCAAAGGAGTATTGATTGTATTACTCATCATCAAGACTGTAAGGCAGTGATTCGATTGTCCATTCACATTCTGGTTGCGCAACCAAACGAAGACGAGTGTCTTCATCGAGATTATTAGGCAGTACGATCAGGCCAATCGCGTGATTGTCACTGAACTGGTAGTGATTTAACAAAGCACCTACTGAACGCCAGTTTTCACCTACGCTGCGTTCGAGCTCAATTGGTTCGTCACTGAATGGAGCAGAAGTCGCACCTTTTACGATATACATCGCACGTTTATTGGTACCGCGATACTTCGCTCGTGCTACCGTTTCTTGTCCCGTGTAGCAGCCCTTTGTGAAGCTTATGCCTCCTAAAGCTTGAACGTTGAGTGCTTGTGGAATGTGAGCATTCTGCGCGGATGCAGAGACAAATGGTAAACCTGCCTCAATATCGAAACGATTCCAAAGCTCATTTGTCGTAAAGACAGCGTCGGTAGTTTCAACGATTTGCTGTGCTTCTGGCGCACTTAATATCAGTAACCAGCGATCTTGTGCAACTTGCACGGCTGTGCCACCGTCAACTGGGCGAACGCTGCCAGTTGTCTTGCTCATTGTTGAAATGAATTCGTCGGCTTTAACGCCAGCAACGCCTAAGATAACGTCATCAGAAGCTTCAATCGTTACTTTAGAGAAAATGGCGTATTTCTTTATTTCATTAAGTTCTACGTCAATCGCCGATCTTGGTTGGATCATGCCGTAGCCATCATGATGATGGAAAAGGCGGAACACGCTCCACACTTTGCCTTTTGCATCACAATGTGCGCCCAGTGTTGATTGGTCTTGTTCTAAAGAAACAACATCGCAGGTAACCTGACCTTGTAAGTATGATTTTTTATCGTCACCGATCATGGTGATCATGCCGAAGTTATCCAGCAGTGAGATAGATAACTCTGGAAGTGCGTCTTGAGTTGAGAGAGGTAATGCTGAAAAACGAGTTTGCCATTCCATAATTACAATGCCTTTTGAAGATATTTTTCCGCTATGTTATACCCAAATAACCTTGAGATACTAGGGGAGCGATTTACGAATCAACATTTGTCTGCTTTCACTATCGTATTGTGACCCGCACACTAGTGACGTAGCACATCCCTTGTTACACTCCGCACTAACAACAAGACATCTATGAAGGAATAGTGAATGTACACTCCGGAAGAAAAAGCGCGTATTAAATGGGCTTGTCGTCGAGGCATGCTTGAGCTTGACGTAGTAATTATGCCGTTTTTTGAAGAGTGCTTTGATACTCTGAGTGAACAAGAGCAGCGTGACTTTGTTTCTTTACTTGAATGCGATGATCCTGATCTGTTTACTTGGGTAATGGGGCATGGCCGTAGCGAAAATTTAGGTCATGCAGCAATGGTTGATAAAATTGTCGCCCATAACCTCAGCAAAGTTCGTTAATTTTACTGCTTCTCCCTCTCTGACTGCCCGAGTCTTCAATGTTGTACTTTTCTTATTGATGACTTGGGCTGTTATCTTCTCTAGCATTCCGATCGTATTATCGACTTATTTGTTATTACTGATTGTTAAGGCTCTCTCAAGCCAAGGCCTTGTTCAACCTACAAGTCATGGGCATTGGTATGTGCACTGCGATGGCTCGGTTAGGTTTGATGCCCTTGAGTATGGCGAATGCTCGGAAGATATTGAGTCCGAAAAGGGTCATTTACAGCGAGTCGATACATCGGCATCACCATTCAAGATAACATTCCAATTGCAATCTGGCCGTAGTGTTACGATTTGGCGTGATAGCTGTGACGATGAGCAGTATCGTCAACTATCTTTGGTATTACGCCAATGGGAAATGAAACAGGGAGCTAATGCTCCCTGCTGATGTAATAGTTTACTTGGTAAAGTTAAAGCTGTTTAGCTGGAACCAAAATCGTTGGGCCGCTGTTTTCCAGTTGGTTCGGATAGTCAAGCGTGTAGTGCAAACCTCGACTCTCTTTACGCTGCATCGCACAACGAACCATCAACTCTGCTACTTGTAAAAGGTTACGCAGTTCTAATAAGTTGTTCGACACGCGGAAATTGCTGTAGTACTCGTGTGTTTCTTGTTGCAATAGTTGGATACGGCGTAAGGCGCGCTCTAAACGCTTGTCAGTTCGCACAATGCCCATGTAGTCCCACATAAACAGACGAAGCTCGTGCCAGTTGTGCTGAATGATCACTTCTTCATCACTATTGGTTACTTTGCTTTCATCCCAACATGGCACCTGTGAGGGTAGCTCAACGTTAGTGTGATGTTTTAGAATATCTTTTGCCGCAGACCAAGCATAAACCACGCATTCGAGAAGTGAGTTTGATGCCATGCGGTTAGCACCATGCAGCCCGGTGTAGCTAACTTCACCAATCGCATACAAATTTTTCAGATCGGTGCAGCCATTTCTATCCACCATGACACCGCCACAAGTGTAGTGTGCAGCAGGTACGATTGGGATTGGCTCTTTAGTCATGTCAATGCCCAAGTCCATCAAACGTGAATAAATGGTTGGGAAGTGTTTCGTAATAAAGTCAGCAGGCTTATGACTGATGTCGAGATACATACAGTCGGCGCCTAAACGCTTCATTTCGAAGTCGATAGCACGAGCCACGACGTCACGCGGAGCAAGCTCTTTACGTTCATCGAAATCTGGCATAAAGCGAGAACCATCTGGACGGCGCAGGTAAGCACCTTCGCCACGCAACGCTTCAGTCAGCAAGAAGTTACGTGCTTCTGGGTGATATAAACACGTAGGGTGGAACTGGTTAAATTCCATATTCGCCACACGACACCCTGCACGCCAAGCAATCGCAATACCATCACCAGACGACACATCTGGGTTAGAGGTGTATTGATAAACCTTTGAAGCACCACCTGTAGCGAGAACCACAAATTTGGCTCGCACGGTTTCGACATGCTCTTCGTTGCGGTTCCAAATATAAGCACCGATAACTTTGTTTTTATCACCGCCAATTTTGTCTTCGGTGATTAAGTCCAGAGCATTGTGACGTTCGAGAACATGAATGTTTGGATGGTTATGAGCGTTATCTTGCAGGGAGGTTTGCATCGCCATACCTGTCGCATCTGCCGCGTGAAGAATACGACGACGGCTATGACCACCTTCACGAGTTAAGTGGTAGCGAGGTTCATCGTCAGAGTCATCTTCTTCACGATCAAATGGGACACCACCGTCAATCAACCACTGTACACACTCTTTTGAATGCTCAGCAATGAACCTTACGGTCTCCTCATCGCAAATACCATCCCCGGCGATTTGCGTGTCTTCAACGTGTGAATCAATGGTGTCTGACTCATCAAATACGGCAGCGATACCGCCTTGAGCATAGTAGGTTGCCCCTTCGCTGCGTGGTCCTTTACTCAGCACCATCACCTTACAGTGGTTAGCAACGCGCAAAGCCAACGACAAACCTGCCGCGCCACTCCCTACCACTAATACATCACACTCATGTTCACGATTTGTGTTCATATAACTTTTATAATCCCAAGCTAAGGTAACAAAGTTACCTTGTGTATTATTTGCACACCATGTGCATTCCATTATCGCGACATCTGTCGCTAAGGGCTAAGTTGGGAGACCTATCGACGTCCGTGTTACGGCGGTGACTGAGCCACTCTTCTTTTTCATGCAGAGCATGAGCATGCTTCCTAAGTTATAATTTGTAACGCGGTGTTCAGATAGCCATTAGCCATGCAAATGAAAAGTAATAGTTTGTCAATGCCATTGCTTTTCCATGCCCGACCCAGCACAATCTGGGACAGAGATCATTCATTATACCCATTTCCCTCCAAGATGCTCGCTTGTCAAACTTAGACTAAAGTCAGGCAGCGGTGGTCATTTGGGTACAGACATCACACTGTGAAAAAACAATGACAAAAAACTTGAGAAACCATGGAACTTTCTCATTCACGTTAGGGTCACAATAGTGCTCAAGTAAGCAGTGGTGTCAATACTACGTTTTGCATAATTAGTACCCATATCTGAGAAGAGTAGGGGCATAACAAATAGGAGTATCCGCTCGAATGAACGAGCAGCTGACCGATCAAGTATTGATTGAGCGAGTTCAGAATGGCGATAAGCAAGCATTCAACCTGTTGGTAACAAAGTACCAGAATAAGGTATGTAATCTTATTTCCAGATACGTTAGTAATCCTGGCGATGTACCAGATGTAGCACAAGAAGCGTTTATTAAAGCTTACCGAGCTATCCCTAGCTTTCGTGGGGAAAGTGCGTTTTATACGTGGCTGTATCGCATTGCAGTGAATACTGCGAAAAATCACATTGTTGCTCAAGGGCGTAGACCTCCAGCGACAGATGTCGATGCTGAAGATGCTGAATTTTACGAAACAGGTAGTGCACTTAAAGAAATATCGAACCCTGAGAACTTAACGTTGTCCAAAGAATTGCAACGGGTGGTGTTCAGTGCAATCGAAGCTTTACCTGAAGATTTAAAAACCGCAATGACATTACGAGAGCTCGATGGCTTGAGTTATGAAGAAATTGCAGAAGTGATGGATTGCCCGGTAGGAACGGTACGATCGCGTATCTTCCGTGCTCGTGAGGCGGTGGAAAAGAAAATCAGACCTCTTTTGCAACGCTAGTACAAGTAATAACTATGGTGAAAATAATGGCTGACAAAGAAAAACTTTCAGCTCTCATGGATGGAGAATTGGTCGATAAGGCTTTAATTCAAGAGTTAGAGCAAGACCAAGAGAGCCGTGATGCTTGGCAGAACTATCACCTGATTGGTGATGTGATGCGAGGCGAAGCGCCAGCAAAACCTGAGTGGAATATTGCTGAAAGCGTGGCGTTAGCGTTAGAAGATGAACCTGCACACCGTGCGTTTGATTCGCACAGTGCAAATGTTATCTCAATTGCGGATACGCCAAAAGAGTCGCAACCAGAACCGCAAAAAGCAAAACGTCAGTTGCCAGGTTGGTTGACGCAGTTTGGTCAAGTTGCTGTTGCTGCATGTGTATCGCTTGTTGTTATTTTAGGTGTACAGCAGTACGGTGGTAGCGATTCAATGTCGCCGCAAACAGATCAATTACCTGTATTGCAGACGGTTCCGTTTGCTGGCAGCGCAGAACCAGTGAGTTTGACTCGTGAGTCTGTAGAACGTTCTGTAGGCGAGGCAAATATGCAAGAGCAGCGCAAGCGTGTTCATGCTATGCTGCGAGACTACGAATTGCAGTTACGAATTAACAGTGATGCATCTCAACAAGATGCAAATCTGAATCCGGATATTGAATGAAAAAATTTCTGATCAGCGCTTGCGCTCTGTTCAGTATGATGTCTTCTCAAGCCTTTGCTGGTGATAAGCCAGCGGAGGCTTTATTGCATCAAATGAGCGAGGCGAGTAAGAATTTAAGTTACGAACTCTCTTATATCCTTATCAAAAAGAACAGCATTGAGCCGTTGCTGTATCGTCATGCCACGCATGGTGACGATCAATATGCTCATCTTGTCTACTTAAGTGGCCCTGTGCGTGAAGTGATTCGTCGCGGAACTGAAGTAAGTTATATCGAAACGGGTTTAGAACCGTTCACCATCGAGTCAGGTAAAATGGTCGCTCCGACTATGCCTATGCTCAACACCAATATCGATGAGCTAAACTTGTATTACGACTATGTAAAAGTGGGTAGAGCTCGTGAAGCTGGTGTGGCAACACAAGTGTTGCGTATTGTTCCTAAAGACGGTCTGCGCTATTCATACGTACTATGGATCGATGAAAAGAGTAAATTGCCGTTACGTGCCGACCTTGTGGACCGCGATGGTGAGATGCTTGAACAATATCGCACTATTTCTTACACGGTAAACCCAAAAATCGCAGAGTTAATGAGTGGCCTGCAAGATGTCCAATTACCTGCTGTTCTCACCATGCCAAAAGGCGATATTGGGACCAGTAATTGGCAGGTTGGTTGGATCCCTGAGGGTTTCGAGCCGAACGAGCTCAACCGCTATCGAATGGCCGTTACTAACCAAATGGTGGAGAGTCAGCTGTATTCTGATGGTCTGTTTAGCTTCTCTGTTTACGTAGCAAACAAAGATGAGCATTCGTTAAAAGGGCAGTTGGTTCGCCAAGGCAGAAGAACGCTACACAGTTTTGTGAGCGGTCAACATGAAATCTCTGTTGTAGGAGACATTCCACCGACCACAGCACAGCGTATCGCCCAATCTGTCACATTTAATGTAACAAAGGGTAAATAACAATGATGACCGCGTTGGCTACCGTGACAGACGTGCATCGTCGCGGCAAGCAATACGAAATTGATTTAAGTTGCGAACAGCAGACCAGTTGCAGTAGTTGCTCTTCACAGAAAAGCTGTGGAACGGGCGTTGTTACTAAAGCCATTGGTAACAAGAGTTTATCTTGGCACCTGCGCACGGATAAATCGGTGAAAATAGGTCAAGTCGTCGAGATTGGTTTTCCTGAGTCGAGCCTAATAAAATCAGCAATGGCGGTTTATTTACTGCCATTGTTTGGTTTGATTATCGGTGCGATGTTTGGTCACTTCCTATTAGCGCCGCTGACAGCCGGCGGGGAAGGCATCATCATATTGGCATCGGTATTGTTTGCCGCTGGTGGAATGTGGATCGCAAAACGTGTTTCTCGTCCGTTAGAAGATGAATCTAAGCGCCAAGTTACCCTCGTTCGGGTACTTGGAGAGCCAATCCAGTAAGTGCTGTCCCCCTCCACTAAAGGTTATTTGGGTATGTACTTTAAATTACGTGCGCCCGTTAACGAAATTCGGTAGAATCTGCCAACTTGATTGAAATGCCGTCAGTAGATGGCGTTTCTTACTGTCCCTATTTGTAAAGAGTTAGTCACCCTAAATCTATGAAGCACATTCGTAACTTTTCGATTATCGCCCACATCGACCATGGTAAGTCGACCCTATCAGACCGTCTAATCCAAGTTTGTGGCGGGTTAACCGATCGTGAAATGGCCGCACAGGTTCTGGATTCTATGGATCTTGAACGTGAGCGTGGCATCACCATCAAATCTCAGAGTGTGACGCTAAACTACACCGCTAAAGACGGTGAGACGTATCAGCTGAACTTCATCGATACTCCGGGGCACGTTGACTTTGCATATGAAGTATCACGTTCTCTGGCGGCTTGTGAAGGTGCGCTATTGGTTGTGGATGCGGGTCAAGGTGTTGAAGCTCAAACACTGGCTAACTGTTACACCGCGATCGAAATGGATCTAGAGGTTGTGCCAATCTTGAACAAGATTGATCTACCAGCAGCCGATCCTGAGCGTGTAGCGGAAGAAATTGAAGAAATCGTTGGTATCGATGCAATGGAAGCAACCCGCTGTTCTGCGAAGACAGGCATCGGTGTTGATGACGTTCTAGAGAACATTGTGTCAGCGATTCCAGCACCGGAAGGTGATCCAGATGCGCCACTACAAGCGCTGATCATTGACTCATGGTTTGATAACTACCTTGGCGTTGTTTCTCTAGTGCGTATTAAAAACGGCGAACTGAAGAAGAACGATAAGATCAAAGTGATGAGTACGGGCCAAGTTTGGGGTGTGGACCGCCTTGGTATCTTTACGCCAAAACAAGTGGATACCGATACCCTTCGTACTGGTGAAGTAGGTTGGGTTGTTTGTGGTATCAAAGACATTCTTGGTGCCCCTGTTGGTGATACGCTGACTCTAGCGAAGAATGGTTGTGATAAACCGCTACCAGGCTTTAAGAAAGTTAAACCTCAGGTTTACGCAGGTCTGTTCCCAGTATCTTCTGACGATTACGAGAACTTCCGTGATGCGCTGGGCAAATTAAGTCTAAACGACGCATCGCTATTCTACGAGCCAGAAAACTCAGCGGCACTTGGCTTTGGTTTCCGTTGTGGTTTCCTTGGCATGCTGCACATGGAAATTATCCAAGAGCGTCTAGAGCGTGAATACGACTTAGATCTTATCACCACGGCACCAACGGTAGTTTACGAAGTTGAAAAGACCGATGGTGAACTGCTGTACGTTGATAGCCCTGCCAAACTACCAGCGATCAATGATATTGAAGAAATTCGTGAACCGATTGCGCGTTGTAATATCCTTGTGCCTTCAGAGTACCTAGGTAATGTAATCACCCTGTGTGTTGAAAAGCGAGGCAGTCAAGTTGATATGGTTTACCACGGTAACCAAGTCGCTGTGACTTACGATATTCCAATGGCTGAAGTGGTACTGGATTTCTTCGATCGTCTGAAATCAACATCACGCGGTTACGCATCTTTGGATTACAACTTCCAGCGTTTTGAAGCTTCGAACATGGTACGTGTAGACGTTCTTCTTAACGGTGACACTGTTGATGCATTGGCGATGATCACACACAAAGATCAGTCTCAGACTCGCGGTCGTCAGTTGGTAGAGAAGATGAAAGAATTCATCCCTCGCCAAATGTTTGATATCGCAATCCAAGCGGCAATTGGTAACCACATTATCGCTCGTTCAACGGTAAAACAGTTGCGTAAGAACGTTATCGCGAAATGTTACGGTGGTGACGTAAGTCGTAAGAAGAAACTTCTGAAGAAACAGAAAGAAGGTAAGAAACGCATGAAGCAGATCGGTAACGTCGAGCTGCCTCAAGAAGCGTTCCTAGCCATCCTTCACGTAGGTAAAGACTAAAGTTGAACTTTGTCTCACACTTGTCGGTCTTAAGACGTTAGATATTAAAATAAGTGAAAGGGTTTCGGCTCTTTCACTTTCGTATTTTTAGATAAGGGAATTTAATGGCGAATACATTCTCACTGATGTTGGTTATTGCGACTTTGGTAACTGGCGTGGTTTGGCTATTGGAAAAGCTGGTTTTCGCGAAAAAGCGTCAGGAAAAACTGGCTGAGATTCAAGCTCAGACGTCTAATGGTTTGGATGCAGTGACCTTGCAAAAAGTAGAGCGTCAGCCTTGGTGGGTTGAAAATAGCGTCTCTATTTTTCCTGTGATCGCGTTCGTTTTAGTATTACGTTCTTTTATCTACGAACCATTTCAAATCCCATCAGGCTCAATGATGCCTACCTTGTTGGTTGGCGATTTCATTTTAGTTGAGAAGTACGCGTACGGTCTAAAAGACCCAGTATGGCGTACTCAGCTTGTGGAAACTGGTAAGCCTGATCGTGGTGATATCGTGGTCTTCAAATACCCACCACAACCAAGTGTGGACTACATTAAGCGTGTAGTTGGTTTACCTGGTGATATCGTGCGTTATTCAAGTGATAAGCAGCTTTGCGTGCAAAGCCAAGGCGAATCGGCATGTAAGCCAGTTAAACTGAGCAATGTTGAAGAAAGTCAGTTTAGCTCGAACGGTATTCCAATGATCCAACTGGATGAAAAATTGGGTAACGTTGAGCACAATATTTTGGTTAACCCTCTTGTGCGTAACCGCGTGGAGCAATATTTCCCACGCAGCGGAACGACAGAGTGGGTTGTACCACAAGGTCAGTATTTTGTGATGGGTGATAACCGTGACAACAGTGCTGACAGCCGTTACTGGGGCTTTGTTCCAGAAGCAAACTTAGTCGGTAAAGCTGTCGCGATCTGGATCAGCTTCGAGTTTGATCGTGGCGCAGATAGTGTTCTACCTTCATGGATTCCAACTGGTGTGCGTTTTAACCGCATCGGTGGCATTCACTAACCATTCAAATATCGAGAGAGTATGAATTCTCCAATTGATAAACTAGAGAGAAAGCTTGGCTACCAGTTTCAAGATGCCGGGCTTATCAATTTGGCGCTGACGCACCGCAGCGCCAACAGTAAGCACAATGAACGTCTTGAGTTTCTGGGCGATTCAATTTTAAGTTTTGTCATCGCTGATGATCTGTACCATCGTTTCCCAAAAGTGAACGAAGGTGACATGAGCCGCATGCGTGCTACTTTGGTTCGCGGACATACATTGGCGGAACTGGGTCGTGAATTCGATCTAGGAGATTATTTAAAATTAGGTCCAGGTGAATTGAAGAGTGGCGGTTTTCGCCGAGACTCTATTTTAGCCGATGCGGTTGAAGCCATTATTGGCGCAATTTACCTAGACAGTGATCTTGAAGTTGTGCGAGGCATTGTACTGAGTTGGTATCAGTCACGCCTTGAAGCCATTAAACCAGGCGTTTCACAGAAAGATCCGAAAACTCGCCTACAAGAGTTCCTACAAGGCAGAAGAAAACCGCTGCCTGTCTACACAGTGACTAATATTAAAGGTGAAGCGCACAACCAAGAGTTCACGGTTGAGTGCGAAGTAGCAGGTGTGGATAAGCCTGTAATCGGTAAAGGCACCAGCCGCCGCAAGGCAGAACAAGCGGCTGCTGAAACAGCACTTGAGCAATTAACAAATGGCTGATAACGAATTCGATATCGATGCGTTTTTCGCATCACAGGGTGAGCCAAGCTCGCCAGAAAACCAACACTGTGGCTTTATTGCGATTGTTGGTCGTCCAAACGTAGGTAAGTCGACACTTTTGAACAAGATTTTGGGTCAGAAGATTTCGATCACCTCTCGTAAGCCGCAAACGACACGCCACCGTATTATGGGTGTGGATACGGACGGCGATTACCAAGCGATTTACGTCGACACGCCTGGACTTCACATTGAAGAAAAGCGTGCGATCAACCGTTTGATGAACCGTGCTGCTAACTCGTCATTGAGTGATGTAAACCTTGTGTTCTTCTTAGTCGATGGTACGCATTGGACTAAAGACGATGAGATGGTGCTGACCAAACTTCAAAAATCGAACTTCCCAGTTGTGCTTTGTGTAAACAAAGTCGACAACGTACAAGATCGTAACGACGTGATGCTACACATGGCGGAGATGTCGAAGAAGATGGACTTCGTGGATGTTGTGCCAATCTCTGCCAAGCAAGGTAAGAACATTGATGTACTGCGTAAGCACGTGCGTAATCACTTACCTAAAGCAACGCATCACTTCCCAGAAGAATACGTGACTGACCGTTCTCAGCGTTTTATGGCGTCTGAGATTGTGCGTGAAAAGCTGATGCGCTTTACTGGTGAAGAGCTGCCATACTCAGTAACGGTTGAGATTGAGCGTTTTGATTACAACCCAGAAACCGACGGTTTCCACATCAATGCCTTGATTCTTGTTGAGCGTAATGGCCAGAAGAAAATGGTGATTGGCAAAGGCGGCGAGAAGATTAAAACCATTGGTCGCGAAGCGCGTTTAGATATGGAAGAATTGTTCGGTCGTAAGGTTTACCTAGAAACTTGGGTAAAAGTGAAATCTGGCTGGGCAGACGACGAACGAGCGTTGCGATCGTTGGGTTATATAGACGATTTATAATCTTGGCTGCGAAGGTGCTTCGCTCCAACATCGATGAAAAATCAGTATCGATTAAAATAAGGAGCCGCTCGGCTCCTTATTTTTTATTTCACACTTTTTAGGCACAATGACTTAGATGAGTAATCTGTCTTCCGAAGGTTTACAGCGCTGTTTTGTATTGCACCGACGCCCTTACAGTGAATCGAGCTTAATCCTTGATGTATTTAGTGAGGAATATGGCCGAATGACTTTAATGGCCAAAGGCGCGCGCAGTAAGCGTTCGAACTTAAAAGGCGCATTGCAACCTTTTACCCCGCTATTACTTAAATGGTCGGGGAAAGGCTCAATGAAAACTTTGCGTCAAGCCGAGCCGATAAGCCTAGGTTTGCCGTTAACGGGCATTAATCTCTACTCAGCCATGTACGTCAATGAACTGATTGGCCGTATTTTGATGGCTGAAGTGCCGATGCCAGCACTATTTCATGATTATTTGCATGCGTTAACCGAGTTGGCGCACAACGAGAACCCTGAGCCTGCACTGCGTCGTTTTGAGTTAGCCTTGTTGTCTGCGATGGGGTATGGCGTGGATTTTTTGCATTGTGCAGGTACCGGCGAGCCCGTCGACCCAGAAATGACCTATCGTTACCGGGAACAGAAAGGGTTTATTGCTTCGGTTAGGCGCGATAACCTAACGTTTTTAGGGAATGAACTGATTGCTATCAGTGAGCGGCGGTTCGTCACTAAAGAGCAGCTAAAAGCGGCAAAACGCTTTACACGTATAGCCTTAAAGCCGTATCTTGGCGGCAAACCTTTAAAAAGTCGTGAATTTTTCATTCAGACCCCCAGAGCACGGAGTAACGGAAAATGAGCTCAATTTATTTAGGCGTCAATATCGACCATATTGCCACTCTACGTAATGCACGTGGTACAAAATACCCGGATCCTGTTCACGCTGCTGAAATTGCAGAGCGTGCAGGCGCGGACGGTATCACTATCCACTTACGTGAAGACCGTCGCCATATTTTGGATCGTGATGTACGTATTCTGCGTGAAACCATTCAAACGCGTATGAATCTAGAGATGGCAGTGACGGACGAAATGGTTGAGATTGCGCTGCAAACTAAACCAGAGTTTGTGTGTCTAGTGCCTGAAAAGCGTGAAGAACTGACGACGGAAGGTGGCTTAGATGTAGTAGGGCAGCTTGAAAAAATTAAAGCTGCGACGAAAAAGCTGACAGATGCCGGCATTAAAGTTTCGCTCTTTATTGATGCTGACCGTCAACAGATTGAAGCTGCGAAAAAGTGTGGCGCTCCGTTTATTGAGCTACATACTGGCCATTATGCAGATGCGACGACAGAAGACGAGCAACAAGCTGAACTGAAGAAGATTGCCGCTGGTGCTAGTTATGCACATGATCTAGGTATTATTGTTAATGCCGGGCATGGCCTGACTTATCACAATGTCGCACCAATTGCTGCATTACCAGAAATTTACGAACTCAACATTGGTCACTCAATCATTGGTCGCGCGGTATTTGATGGTTTAAATAAAGCGGTTGCTGACATGAAAGCATTGATGATTGAGGCTCGCCAGTCATAGGGCTATCTAGATGGCGATTATAGGGTTAGGGACCGACATTGCAGAAATTGAGCGTATTGAAAAAGCGTTAGCTCGTAGTGGTGAACCTTTTGCTCAGCGGATTCTTTCAGAAGAAGAAATGGCCAAATTCTCACAGCTTAAGCTGCAAGGTCGTTATCTTGCTAAGCGCTTTGCTGTTAAAGAAGCTGCCTCAAAAGCATTGGGGACAGGGATCGCAAAAGGGGTCACGTTTCACGACTTTTCCATCTCGAACGATGAGCTTGGAAAACCAGTACTCGCATTGACGGGCACAGCCAAGCAAATAGCGGATGCGATGGGTGTTAACCACATTCACCTGTCCATTTCCGATGAGCGTCATTACGCTGTGGCGACGGTCATTTTTGAATCCTAGCTTGTAAGTCTTAAACAAAATACTAAAAAGCCAGAGCATTTGCTCTGGCTTTTGTTTTCAGCCCTAAACCACCTACTTCAGTAGGTGGTTATCATCCGTTTCGGCTTTGCCTGTAAAACTACTCAT
>NZ_JAWOTS010000024.1:0-54514 GCF_033338975.1 Vibrio sp. Vb0349
TGGCGCTGGACTAAACAAAGGCCCCCTTTTAGGGGGCTCACACAAAGCCACCTTCTTTAGAAGGTGGTAATTTACTTTAATGGCTACCAAGCGAAGAGGAACGTATGGGGTTTGGAATATTCCCGATTATTTTTCACTCAGCGCTTGCAACCTAAAGTGTGATCTGTATAATGCAGCGCACTGGTTAAGCCAGTTGTGAACCAATGAGCAGTGAGGAGCGAGCAAATCTAAGGATTTGCGAGGTAATGTATACTCAGCTTATGTTCGCGGTTAATACAATTAGCTATCTTTTCTTCGGAAAAACTATCCTCAAAGGTGACTTTGGCATATAGGGATAGTTAATCGAAAATTAACTGACAATGCGTCCTAATCTTGGATGCTACGGTTTCACATAAATCAATCGGCATTCTCTCGTCTTGACGAGTTTGAGTGGCGATATTGTTTGTGTAATTTATTAAATTTGGAGCTCTGTCTCATGCAGAACCAACGTATCCGTATCCGCCTAAAAGCTTTCGATTACAAACTAATCGATGCTTCTACAGCGGAAATCGTTGAAACAGCTAAGCGCACTGGCGCACAGGTTCGTGGTCCAATCCCACTGCCAACTCGTAAAGAGCGTTTCACAGTTCTTATCTCTCCACACGTTAACAAGAAAGCACGTGACCAGTACGAAATCCGTACTCACAAGCGTCTAATCGACATCGTTGAGCCAACAGACAAGACTGTTGATGCTCTAATGCGTCTAGACCTTGCTGCGGGCGTTGACGTTCAAATTAGCCTAGGTTAAGGGAGATTAGAAGTATGATTGGTCTAATCGGTCGTAAAGTGGGCATGACCCGCGTATTTACTGAAGAAGGCGTTTCTATCCCAGTAACAGTTGTTGAGGTTGAAGCTAACCGTGTTTCTCAAGTGAAAACTCTTGAAACTGACGGCTACGCAGCAATCCAGGTTACAGCTGGTTCTAAGAAAGCTAACCGTGTAAACAAAGCTGAAGCAGGTCACTTTGCTAAAGCTGGCGTTGAAGCTGGTCGCGGTCTTTGGGAATTCCGTTTAGAAAACGGCGAAGAGTTCGAAGTTGGTTCAGAACTAACTGTTGAACTATTCAACGAAACTAAGAAAGTAGACGTTACTGGTACATCTAAGGGTAAAGGTTTCCAAGGCGCTGTTAAGCGTTGGAACTTCCGTACTCAAGATATGACTCACGGTAACTCATTGTCTCACCGTGCTCCTGGTTCTATCGGTCAATGTCAGACTCCAGGTCGCGTATTTAAAGGCAAGAAAATGGCAGGTCACATGGGTGCTGAGCGTGTAACGACTCAAAACCTAGAGATCGTACGTGTTGACGCTGAGCGCAACCTGCTTCTTATTAAAGGTGCAGTCCCAGGCGCAACTGGCGGCAACGTGATCGTTAAACCAGCTGTTAAAGCATAACGTCTCAGGAGTAAGTAATGGAACTAATGGTTAAAGGTGCCGATGCACTAACTGTTTCCGAAACTACTTTCGGACGTGAGTTTAACGAAGCTCTTGTACACCAAGTAGTTGTTGCGTACGCAGCAGGTGCTCGTCAAGGTACTCGTGCTCAAAAAACACGTTCAGAAGTTTCTGGCGGTGGCGCTAAGCCATGGCGTCAAAAAGGTACTGGCCGTGCGCGTGCTGGTACAATCCGTAGCCCAATCTGGCGTACAGGTGGTGTTACTTTTGCTGCGAAACCACAAGATCACAGCCAAAAAGTAAACAAAAAAATGTACCGTGGTGCTATGAAGAGCATTCTTTCTGAGCTTGTTCGTCAAGAGCGTCTAATCGTTGTTGATAACTTCTCAGTTGAAGCACCAAAGACTAAAGAGCTAGTTGCTAAGCTTAAAGAGCTTGAGCTAACTGACGCTCTAATCGTGACTAGCGAAGTAGATGAGAATCTATTCCTAGCTGCTCGTAACCTATACAAAGTTGACGCACGTGATGTTGCTGGTATCGATCCAGTATCTCTAATCGCGTTTGACAAAGTTGTAATGACTGCAGAAGCAGTTAAGCAAGTAGAGGAAATGCTAGCATGATCACTGAAGAGCGTATCCTAAAAGTTCTACGTGCACCGCACATCTCTGAAAAAGCAACTATGGCAGCTGAGAAAGCGAACACTATCGTTTTCAAAGTAGCTAAAGATGCGACTAAAAAAGAGATCAAAGCAGCTGTAGAAAAGCTATTTGAAGTTGAAGTTAAGTCTGTAAATACTCTTATCACTAAGGGTAAGACCAAACGTCAAGGTCTACGCCAAGGTCGCCGCAGCGACGTTAAGAAAGCGTACGTTACTTTGAAAGAAGGTCAAGATCTTGACTTCGTTGGCGGCGCGGAATAACAGGAGTAGTTAAAAATGGCTATTGTTAAATGTAAGCCGACTTCCCCTGGTCGTCGTCACGTTGTTAAAGTTGTTAACGCTGACCTACACAAGGGCAAGCCATACGCACCTCTTCTAGAGAAAAACTCTAAGAACGGTGGTCGTAACAACAAGGGTCGTATCACAGTACGTCACATCGGCGGTGGTCACAAGCATCACTACCGTGTAGTTGACTTCAAACGTACTAAAGATGGTATTCCAGCGACAGTTGAGCGTCTTGAATACGATCCAAACCGTAGCGCAAACATTGCTCTAGTTCTTTACAAAGACGGTGAGCGTCGCTACATCCTAGCACCTAAAGGTGTTGTAGCTGGTGATGTTATTCAGTCTGGTGTTGATGCACCAATCAAAGCTGGTAACACTCTACCAATGCGTAATATCCCAGTAGGTTCAACTGTACATAACGTTGAACTTAAGCCTGGTAAAGGTGGTCAGCTAGCTCGTTCGGCTGGTGCTTACGCTCAAATCGTTGCTCGCGACGGTGCGTACGTAACTATCCGTCTACGTTCTGGCGAGATGCGCAAAGTTCTTTCTGAAGGCCGTGCAACAATCGGTGAAGTTGGTAACTCTGAGCACATGCTACGTGAACTTGGTAAAGCAGGTGCATCACGTCATCGCGGTATCCGTCCAACGGTTCGTGGTGTTGTAATGAACCCGATTGACCACCCACATGGTGGTGGTGAAGGCCGTACTTCTGGTGGTCGTCACCCAGTATCTCCTTGGGGTATGCCTACTAAAGGCTTCAAGACTCGTAAGAACAAACGCACTGACAAGTACATCGTACGTCGTCGTAACAAGTAATCTATATAAAGAGGAATCGCCATGCCACGTTCTCTCAAGAAAGGTCCTTTTATTGACCTACACTTGCTGAAGAAGGTAGAGAAAGCGGTGGAAAGCGGAGACAAAAAGCCTATTAAGACTTGGTCCCGTCGTTCAATGATCATCCCTACGATGATCGGTTTGACCATCGCTGTCCATAATGGTCGTCAGCACGTACCAGTATTTGTAACTGATGAAATGATCGGTCACAAACTGGGTGAATTCGCACCAACACGCACTTACCGCGGTCACGCTGCGGATAAGAAAGCTAAGAAGCGCTAAGGAGTAGATAATGGAAGCAATTGCTAAACATAACTTTGCTCGCATTTCGCCTCAGAAAGCTCGCTTAGTTGCGGATCTAATCCGTGGTAAATCTGTTGACCAAGCTCTAGAAATCCTAACGTTCAGCAACAAAAAAGCTGCTGCACTAGTTAAGAAAGTTCTAGAGTCTGCTATCGCTAACGCGGAGCACAACGAAGGTGCAGATATTGACGATCTGAATGTCGCAAAAATCTTTGTAGATGAAGGCCCAACCATGAAGCGTATTATGCCTCGTGCTAAAGGTCGTGCGGATCGTATCTTGAAGCGTTCAAGCCACATCACTGTTGTTGTAGCAGATCGCTAGAGACTAGGAGAGTAAGCAATGGGTCAAAAAGTACATCCAAATGGTATTCGTCTAGGCATCGTTAAGCCTTGGAATGCTACATGGTTTGCTAACACCAAAGATTTCGCTGACAACCTAGACGGCGACTTCAAGGTACGTCAGTTCCTTACAAGTGAACTGAAAAAAGCGTCTCTATCACGTATCGTTATCGAGCGTCCTGCTAAGAGCATCCGTGTGACTATTCACACTGCTCGTCCAGGCGTTGTTATCGGTAAGAAAGGTGAAGACGTTGAGAAGCTACGCGCAGCTGTAGCTAAAATTGCAGGTGTACCAGCGCAAATTAACATCGCTGAAGTACGTAAGCCTGAACTAGATGCGCAACTTGTTGGTGACAGCATCGCGTCTCAGCTAGAGCGTCGTGTTATGTTCCGTCGTGCTATGAAGCGCGCAGTACAAAACGCTATGCGCCTAGGCGCTAAAGGTATCAAAGTGGAAGTAAGCGGTCGTCTAGGCGGCGCTGAAATCGCACGTTCAGAGTGGTACCGTGAAGGCCGTGTGCCTCTACACACTCTACGTGCTGACATTGATTACGCAACTTCTTCGGCTCACACTCAATACGGTGTGATCGGCATTAAAACTTGGATCTTCAAAGGTGAAATCCTAGGTGGTATGCCAGCAGCTAACGCTGTAGAGCCTAAAGGCGACAAGCCTAAGAAGCAGCGTAAAGGCCGTAAGTAAGGAGTCGACAGATGCTACAACCTAAACGTACTAAGTTCCGTAAGGTTCAGACTGGTCGTAACCGTGGTCTAGCTAAAGGTACTGATGTAAGCTTCGGCGAATTCGGTCTTAAAGCTGTTGGCCGTGGTCGTCTAACTGCTCGTCAAATCGAAGCGGCACGTCGTGCAATGACACGTCACGTTAAGCGTCAAGGTAAAATCTGGATCCGTGTGTTCCCAGACAAACCAATCACAGAAAAACCACTTGAAGTTCGTCAAGGTAAGGGTAAAGGTAACGTTGAGTACTGGGTAGCCCAAATCCAACCTGGTAAGGTTATGTACGAAATGGGTGGTGTACCTGAAGAATTGGCACGTGAAGCGTTCCGTCTTGCGGCACGTAAACTGCCTTTCAAAACTACATTTGTAACTAAGCAGGTGATGTGATGAAAGCACAAGATCTACGCGAGAAAAGCGTTGAAGAGCTTAACGCTGAGCTAATGAATTTGCTACGCGAACAGTTCAACTTGCGCATGCAAGCTGCGACTGGTCAACTACAGCAAACTCATACTCTGAAAGCTGTACGCCGTGATATCGCACGTGTGAAAACTGTTTTGACTGAGAAGGCAGGCGCATAATGAGCGAAGTAAAACGTACTCAACAAGGTCGTGTTGTTAGCGACAAGATGGACAAGTCTATCACTGTTGCTATCGAACGTTTCGTAAAACACCCAATCTACGGTAAATACGTAAAACGTACGACTAAAGTACACGCACATGACGAGAACAACGAGTGTGGCCTAGGCGACACAGTTGAAATCGCAGAGTGTCGTCCACTGTCTAAGACTAAGTCTTGGACTTTGGTAAAAGTTCTAGAAAAGGCGAAGATTTAATCTCGTTAATTCTATGAAACTAAAGCGGCTCCAAAATATTTTTGGAGCCGTTTATTTTTTGACTACCCAATCACAAAAAAGGGTGGTACAATTCGCGTCCCTTTTAAAGAGGCAGCCCGACCCGTGATGGGTCTAGTTATTAATATTTAGCGGAGCACTAACATGATCCAAATGCAAAGTATGCTGGACGCAGCTGATAACTCAGGCGCACGCAGCGTAATGTGTATTAAGGTTCTGGGTGGCTCTCACCGCCGTTATGCACATATCGGTGACGTCATCAAAGTTACTGTGAAGGAAGCAATCCCTCGCGGTAAAGTTAAAAAAGGTGATGTTCTGAAGGCGGTGGTAGTGCGCACCCGTAAAGGCGTACGTCGTCCTGACGGTTCTGTCATTCGCTTCGACCGAAATGCTTGCGTATTGCTAAACGACAATACTGAGCAACCAATCGGTACACGTATCTTTGGTCCTGTGACACGCGAACTTCGTGGCGATAAGTTCATGAAGATCGTTTCACTGGCTCCAGAAGTTCTGTAAGGAGCACGTAGAAATGGCAGCTAAAATCCGTCGTAATGACGAAGTAATCGTTCTTGCTGGTAAAGACAAAGGCAAGAAAGGTAAAGTAACTAAGGTTCTAGCAACTGGTAAAGTTATCGTTGAAGGTATCAACCTAGTTAAGAAACATCAGAAACCTGTTCCAGCTATGGGTATCCAAGGCGGTATCGTAGAGCAAGAAGCAGCTATCGACGTTTCTAACGTGGCTATCTTTAACGCAGCTACTGGTAAAGCTGACCGTATCGGTTTCCGTTTTGAAGACGGCAAAAAAGTTCGTTTCTTCAAGTCTAACGGCGAAACCGTTTCTAACTAATAGAAGTAATTTGGAGTTCTACTATGGCGAAACTGCATGATTACTACAAGTCGTCTGTAGTCGCTGAACTGACCAAACAGTTCGGTTACACAAGCGTCATGCAAGTCCCTAGAATCGAGAAAATCACCCTAAACATGGGTGTTGGTGAAGCAATCAACGATAAGAAACTGCTAGAAAATGCAGCGTCTGATATGGCAACGATCTCTGGTCAAAAGCCACTTATCACAAAAGCGCGCAAATCTGTTGCAGGTTTCAAAATCCGTGAAGGCTACCCTATCGGTTGTAAAGTAACCTTGCGTGGCGAACGTATGTGGGATTTTCTTGAGCGTTTAATTAACATCGCTCTTCCACGTGTACGTGACTTCCGTGGTGTTAGCGCTAAGTCTTTTGACGGTCGCGGTAACTACAGCATGGGCGTTCGCGAGCAAATCATCTTCCCGGAAATCGACTTTGATAAAGTTGATCGAGTACGCGGTCTAGACATCACTATTACGACGTCTGCTGGTACTGATGAGGAAGGCCGTGCTCTGCTGGCTGCCTTTAACTTCCCATTCCGTAAGTAAGGTGAAGGGTTACTGTTATGGCTAAAAATTCAATGAAAGCACGTGAAGCAAAACGTGCGAAGCTAGTAGCTAAGTTCGCTGAAAAGCGTGCAGCGCTAAAAGCTATCATCAGCGATGTAAACGCATCTGAAGAAGATCGTTGGAACGCAGTTCTTACACTGCAATCTCTTCCACGTGATTCAAGTGCATCACGTCAGCGCAACCGTTGCAACCAAACTGGTCGTCCACACGGTTACCTACGTAAGTTCGGTCTAAGCCGTATTAAGGTTCGTGAAGCTTGCATGAAAGGCGAGATTCCGGGTCTTCGTAAGGCTAGCTGGTAATTGCCACTTAATCATTTGGAGTAAATCATATGAGCATGCAAGATCCGATTTCGGATATGCTGACCCGCGTTCGTAACGGTCAGGCAGCAAACAAAGTTGCTGTAAAAATGCCTTCTTCAAAGCTTAAAGTTGCAATTGCTGCACTACTAAAAGCTGAAGGTTACATCGTTGACTTCGCTGTTGAAGGCGAAGCAAAACCTGAGCTAGAAGTTACACTTAAGTACTTCCAAGCTAAACCAGTAATCGAGCAACTTAAACGTGTTTCTCGTCCAGGTCTACGTGTTTACAAGAAGAAAGATGAACTTCCTTCTGTAATGGGTGGTCTTGGTATTGCTATCGTTTCTACTTCCAAGGGTCTTATGTCAGACCGCGCTGCACGTAAAGCAGGTCTTGGTGGTGAAATCATCGCTTACGTAGCTTAATAAGGAGTAGACTATGTCTCGTGTTGCAAAAGCACCTGTCGCTATTCCAGCTGGCGTAGAGGTGAAACTAAACGGCCAAGAAATCACTGTAAAAGGTGCGAAAGGCGAACTAACTCGCGTTCTTAACAACGCAGTTGTAATCGCTCAGGAAGAAAATAACCTGACTTTCGGTCCTAAAGAAGGTGTTGCTAACGCATGGGCTCAAGCAGGTACTGCTCGCGCTCTAGTTAACAACATGGTTGTTGGTGTTACTGAAGGCTTTACTAAGAAGCTAACTCTTAAAGGTGTAGGTTACCGTGCTGCTATCAAAGGCAACGCTGTAGGTCTAACACTAGGCTTCTCACACCCAGTTGAGCACGAGTTGCCAGCGGGTATTAAAGCTGAATGTCCAAGCCAAACTGAAATCGTGATCACTGGTGCTGACAAGCAACTAGTTGGTCAAGTTGCGGCTGACATTCGTTCTTACCGTGAGCCTGAGCCATACAAAGGCAAAGGTGTTCGTTACGCAGATGAAAATGTGCGTACTAAAGAAGCTAAGAAGAAGTAAGGTAACACTATGGATAAGAAAGCATCTCGCATCCGTCGTGCTACACGTGCACGTCGTAAGATTGCAGAACTGGGTGCGACTCGCCTAGTTGTACACCGTACTCCTCGTCACGTGTACGCACAGGTTATCGCGGCTAACGGCTCTGAGGTTATCGCAGCAGCTTCTACTGTAGAAAAAGCGATCCGTGAGCAAGTGAAATACACTGGTAACGTTGATGCAGCTAAAGCAGTGGGTAAAGCTATTGCTGAGCGCGCTCTAGAGAAGGGCGTAACTGCAGTTGCATTTGATCGTTCTGGTTTCCAATACCACGGTCGAGTAGCGGCGCTAGCAGAATCTGCTCGCGAAGCTGGTCTGAAATTCTAAGGTAGGGTTGGAAGATGGCTAAAGAACAACAAGTTCAAGCGAATGATTTGCAAGAAAAGCTAATCGCAGTTAACCGTGTTTCTAAAACGGTTAAAGGTGGTCGAATCATGAGCTTCACTGCACTAACAGTAGTTGGTGACGGTAACGGTCGTGTAGGTTTCGGTTACGGCAAAGCTCGTGAAGTACCTGCAGCGATTCAAAAAGCAATGGAAAAAGCGCGTCGTAACATGACTACGATCGCTCTAAACGAAGGCACTCTTCACCACCCAGTGAAAGGTCGCCATTCGGGCTCTAAAGTTTACATGCAGCCTGCTGCAGAAGGTACTGGTGTTATCGCAGGTGGTGCGATGCGTGCAGTACTAGAAGTTGCTGGTGTACACAACGTACTATCTAAAGCGTACGGTTCTACGAACCCTATCAACATCGTTCGTGCAACGATCGATGCACTAGGTAGCATGAAGTCACCAGAAATGGTTGCTGCTAAACGTGGTCTAACTGTTGAATCTATTTCGGAGTAAGAACACCATGGCAACTATTAAAGTAACTCAAACTAAAAGCTCAATTGGTCGTCTGCCAAAGCACAAAGCTACTTTGCGCGGTCTAGGTCTTCGTAAAATCAACCACACAGTAGAACTTGAAGATACTCCGTGTATTCGCGGTATGATCAACAAGGTTTACTACATGGTTAAAGTTGAGGAGTAATCAGAATGCGTTTGAATACTCTAGCACCGGCTGCTGGCGCGAAAACTTCTGCGAAGCGAGTAGGTCGTGGTATCGGTTCAGGCCTAGGTAAAACTGGTGGCCGTGGTCACAAAGGTCAAAAATCACGTTCTGGCGGCAGTGTTCGTCCAGGTTTCGAAGGCGGTCAGATGCCTCTGAAACAACGTCTACCAAAATTCGGTTTCACTTCTCGTAAGAGCCTAGTGTCTGCTGAAGTTCGTCTAGCTGAGCTAGCGAAAGTTTCTGGTGACGTAGTTGATCTAAACAGTCTTAAAGCTGCTAACATCATCACTAAGAACATCGAATTTGTAAAAGTTGTTCTTTCTGGTGAAATCAACAAAGCAGTGACTGTTAAAGGTCTACGTGTGACTAAAGGCGCTAAAGCTGCAATCGAAGCTGCAGGCGGTAAAATCGAGGAATAATCTCGAGGAACGAGGTACAGATGGCTAAGAAACCAGGACAAGATTTTCGTAGTGCTCAGAGCGGCTTAAGTGAACTAAAGTCGCGCTTGTTATTCGTAATTGGTGCACTTTTAGTATTCCGAGCCGGCTCTTTTGTGCCGATTCCTGGTATTGACGCTGCTGTACTTGCCGATTTGTTCGAACAGCAAAAAGGTACCATCGTTGAAATGTTTAACATGTTCTCCGGTGGTGCTCTTGAGCGTGCATCTATATTAGCATTGGGCATCATGCCGTATATTTCGGCATCTATTGTTGTCCAATTGCTAACTGTAGTTCATCCAGCGTTAGCTGAACTCAAAAAAGAGGGTGAAGCAGGCCGTCGTAAGATAAGCCAATACACACGCTACGGCACGCTTGTACTTGCAACCTTCCAAGCTATAGGTATTGCAACTGGCCTACCAAACATGGTCGACAATCTGGTTGTTATCAACCAAACCATGTTTACGCTAATTGCTACCGTAAGTTTAGTAACCGGTACCATGTTCTTGATGTGGTTAGGTGAACAAATTACAGAGCGCGGAATTGGTAACGGTATTTCGATACTGATTTTTGCAGGTATTGTTGCTGGATTGCCTTCTGCAATCGGTCAAACAATCGAGCAAGCGCGTCAAGGTGAATTGCATGTACTTCTTCTGTTGCTAATCGCGGTATTAGCTTTTGCAGTAATTTACTTCGTTGTTTTCATGGAACGTGGTCAACGCCGAATCGTCGTTAACTATGCGAAACGTCAACAAGGTCGTAAAGTATTTGCTGCGCAAAGCTCGCATTTGCCTCTTAAAATTAACATGGCAGGTGTAATTCCAGCGATTTTTGCATCAAGTATTATCTTGTTCCCAGGAACATTGGCTCAGTGGTTTGGTCAAAACGGTGAGAGCAGCGCGTTCGGTTGGTTAACTGACGTGTCTTTGGCTCTTAGCCCAGGTCAACCGTTGTATGTAATGCTTTATGCAGCAGCAATTATCTTCTTCTGTTTCTTCTACACGGCGTTGGTTTTCAACCCGCGTGAAACAGCAGATAACTTGAAGAAGTCTGGTGCATTCGTACCCGGTATCCGCCCAGGTGAGCAGACAGCGAAATACATTGATAAAGTAATGACACGTTTAACCCTTGCTGGTGCACTGTACATTACCTTTATCTGTCTGATTCCCGAGTTCATGATGGTCGCGTGGAACGTACGTTTCTACTTCGGCGGTACATCGCTACTAATCGTAGTTGTTGTAATTATGGACTTTATGGCACAGGTACAGACTCATCTGATGTCTCAACAGTATGATTCTGTGTTGAAGAAAGCGAATCTGAAAGGCTACGGCCGTTAATCCGGCGGTAGACTCAGTTTCATTTACGGAGTTTAGCAATGAAAGTTCGTGCTTCCGTTAAAAAAATCTGCCGTAACTGTAAAGTAATCAAGCGTAACGGTGTCGTTCGCGTGATTTGCAGTGAGCCAAAGCACAAACAGCGCCAAGGCTAATTAGCAGAAATTTTTACTTGAAAATGAAGGTTGGGTCGAGTATATTCCTCGGCCTACCTTTTGCGTGCAAAAGAAGTAGTATTCCGCAGCGTATCCATAACGGGCTTTGCTGCGGCTAATTCTTTTATAGAAACACTTAGGAGTGAATAATGGCCCGTATAGCAGGCATTAACATTCCTGATCAGAAACATGCAGTAATCGCTCTAACAGCGATCTACGGCATCGGTAAAACTCGCTCTCAAGCTATCCTAGCTGAAGTGGGTATTGCTGAAAATGTTAAGATCAGTGAACTAACTGAAGAGCAGATCGATCAACTGCGTGATGGTGTAGCTAAGTACACTGTAGAAGGTGATCTACGTCGTGAAGTATCTATGAACATCAAGCGTCTTATGGACCTTGGCTGTTACCGTGGTCTTCGTCATCGTCGCAGTCTACCACTACGTGGACAGCGTACTAAAACCAACGCTCGCACCCGTAAGGGTCCGCGTAAGCCGATCAAGAAATAATCGGGAAGGTAGAGTACAATGGCTAAACAACCAACTCGCGCTCGTAAGCGCGTACGCAAGCAAGTTGCAGATGGCGTTGCGCACATCCATGCTTCTTTCAATAACACAATCGTAACCATTACTGACCGTCAAGGTAACGCTCTTGCATGGGCTACTGCAGGTGGTTCTGGTTTCCGTGGTTCTCGTAAGTCTACTCCGTTCGCTGCACAGGTTGCTGCTGAGCGTTGTGCTGAAATGGCTAAAGAATACGGCCTAAAGAACTTGGAAGTTATGGTTAAGGGTCCTGGTCCAGGTCGCGAATCTACTGTTCGTGCACTAAACGCCGCTGGTTTCCGCATCACAAACATCGTTGATGCTACACCAATCCCTCATAACGGTTGTCGTCCACCTAAGAAACGTCGCGTATAACGTTTCTAGGACAATTGGAGAAGAATCATGGCAAGATATTTGGGTCCTAAGCTGAAGCTTAGCCGTCGTGAAGGCACTGACTTATTCCTTAAGTCTGGTGTTCGCGCGATCGATACCAAGTGTAAAATTGATAACGCACCAGGTGTACACGGCGCTCGTCGCGGTCGTCTATCTGAGTATGGCGTTCAGCTTCGTGAGAAGCAAAAAGTACGTCGTATGTACGGCGTTCTAGAAAAACAATTCCGTAACTACTACAAAGAAGCTGCTCGCCTAAAAGGCAACACTGGTGAAAACCTACTTCAGCTTCTTGAAGGTCGTCTTGATAACGTAGTTTACCGCATGGGCTTTGGCGCAACTCGCGCAGAAGCACGTCAGCTAGTTAGCCACAAAGCTATCCTAGTAAACGGTAAAGTTGTAAACGTTCCTTCTTTCAAAGTAGCGGCTAATGACGTTGTTTCTATTCGCGAGAAAGCTAAACAGCAAGCTCGTATCAAAGCAGCTCTAGAAGTTGCTGAACAACGTGAAAAACCAACTTGGATTGAAGTAGATGGTGGCAAGATGGAAGGTACATTCAAGCGTATGCCTGAGCGTTCTGATCTATCAGCTGACATCAACGAACAATTGATCGTCGAGCTTTACTCTAAGTAAGGTTTAAACTAAAGAGAGGACACAATGCAGGGTTCTGTAACAGAATTTCTTAAGCCACGTCTAGTTGACATCGAACAAATCAGCTCGACTCACGCAAAAGTAACTCTTGAGCCATTAGAGCGTGGCTTTGGTCATACTCTGGGTAATGCACTTCGCCGCATCCTTCTATCTTCTATGCCAGGTTGTGCTGTAACAGAAGTAGAAATTGAAGGCGTACTTCATGAGTACAGCACGAAAGAAGGCGTTCAAGAAGATATTCTTGAAATTCTTCTAAACCTTAAAGGTTTGGCTGTGCGCGTTGCCGAAGGCAAAGATGAAGTGTTCATTACTTTGAACAAATCAGGCTCGGGCCCTGTGGTTGCAGGTGACATCACCCATGATGGTGATGTAGAGATCGCTAACCCTGAACACGTAATTTGTCACCTAACGGATGACAACGCTGAGATCGCAATGCGTATCAAAGTTGAACGTGGTCGTGGTTATGTTCCAGCTTCTGCGCGTATCCATAACGAAGAAGACGAGCGTCCTATCGGTCGCCTACTAGTAGATGCTACTTACAGCCCAGTAGACAAAATTGCCTACGCTGTAGAGGCAGCTCGTGTAGAACAGCGTACTGATCTAGACAAGCTTGTTATCGATATGGAAACAAACGGTACTCTAGAACCTGAGGAAGCAATCCGTCGTGCAGCTACAATCCTAGCTGAACAATTGGATGCATTCGTAGATCTTCGTGATGTACGAGTTCCTGAGGAGAAGGAAGAGAAGCCAGAATTCGATCCGATCCTACTGCGTCCTGTAGACGATCTTGAACTAACAGTTCGCTCTGCTAACTGTTTGAAAGCAGAAGCGATTCACTACATCGGTGATCTAGTACAACGTACTGAGGTTGAGCTACTTAAAACGCCTAACCTTGGTAAAAAATCTCTTACTGAGATTAAAGACGTACTTGCGTCACGTGGTCTGTCTCTGGGCATGCGCCTAGAAAACTGGCCACCTGCATCAATCGCTGAAGATTAATCGATACTAGTTAGAAGGATTAGGTCATGCGCCATCGTAAGAGTGGTCGTCAACTCAACCGCAACAGCTCACATCGCAAAGCGATGTTCAGCAACATGGCTAGCTCTCTAGTACGTCATGAAGTTATCAAGACTACTTTGCCAAAAGCAAAAGAGCTACGTCGCGTAGTTGAGCCTTTGATTACACTAGCTAAGACTGACAGTGTTGCTAACCGTCGTCTAGCATTTGCACGTACTCGTGACAACGAAGTAGTTGCAAAACTATTTAACGAACTAGGTCCACGTTTTGCTGCTCGTCAGGGCGGTTACACTCGTATCCTAAAAGCTGGCTTCCGTGCTGGTGATAAAGCTCCAATGGCTTACATTGAGCTTGTAGATCGCCCAGCTGCTGAAGAAGCTGCTGAGTAATCAGTTCGTAAGAACGAGAAAGCCGAGCATTAGCTCGGCTTTTTTGTATCTGTAATTCAGTAAACCTTTATATCCAGCCTGCATTTATTTCAACCCATGCAGACTGGCAATTTAAAAAGTGATTATCACTTGCGCTTATTTACTAGTATTCCACAACCCGCCCAACGAACTTAGAAGCCCTTCGCTAGCGCCTTGCTTGTTCAAGTAATCCAAGATTACTGGAGCAAACTGACTGATCATAGATGGGTCTAAACCTAACGTATCGAATGCACTCTTTACTGCACTGATATTCTCAATATTTCCTAGTAAGCTTTGTGCTCCTTGCAAGTTTGAAAGTCCAGGAATCAAAGACTGTAATTCACTACTATTTTCTTGCGAAAGCTGGCTTTGAGCCAAAGCGAGTAGCGCACCACTGCCTCCGGCTGCTTGCTCAGTGGATACTGGTAATTGGCTAGTTAGCATGTCTGTTAATGGAGATGACTCGGTGTTCAAGCTGCTGCCGACCATGTCCATCAGACCACTTTCTTTACTTTTTTGAGTGACTGAATCTAAGAATGCGTGCGCACTACCAATGTTGATTGATAGGAGTGCTAGAGTTAGGAGTGTTTTACGCATAGTACCTCCAAAGGTTGAGCGTTTTTTAAAAGTGATTTTATTTTTAAAGGCTATCAGAGTGAAAGGTTCAGAGGTGAGAAAGTCTATTCAGTTTAGACAAAAAAACGGCGCTAGTGCGCCGTTTTATTTAATCATAATTGAAAATGGTTTCAATTAGATAATATCTAATAGTTCTACTTCGAAAACTAAAGCTGCAAATGGAGGGATAGCCGCACCAGCGCCACGCTCACCGTACGCAAGATCTTGTGGTACGTATAGCTTCCACTTAGAGCCAACAGGCATTAGTTGTAGTGCCTCTACCCAACCTTTGATCACACCTGTAACAGGGAATTCAGCAGGTTGACCGCGAGATACAGAGCTATCGAATACAGTACCGTCAGTTAGCTCACCGTGGTAGTGAACGCGAACTGAGCTTTCTGCTGTAGGAACTGCACCAGTACCTTCAGAAATGATTTCGTACTGAAGACCAGAGTCTAGAACGTTAACTTCAGGTCGTAGAGCGTTGTCTTTTAGGAACGCTTCGCCTTCTGCTGCCGCAATTTTTGCTGCTTCTTGGCGAGCTGTTTCTGCACGAGTGTGAAGTTCTTGTAGTGCTTTGTTGATTTCATCAATTTCGATTGATGGCATGTCACCAGTTAGTGCTGTTGCAATACCTGCTGCGATAGCATCAACGCTAAGACCTTCAAGACCAGAGCCTGCAAGTTGCTGACCCATTTGCAGACCAATGCCGTAGCTTGCTTTTTGTTCTGCAGTTTCAAATTTAATTTCAGACATGAATGTCGCTCTTATTAGGAGTGATAAAGTAACAGGATATCAGTTTCGAGCTTAGGTTTAAATGATTGCGACTGAATGCTTAATTGAGGCGGCCAGGTTGTGACTTATCTCTTACTCCAAGTGAAATTTCTGCTAATTTAATCCCAATTCCATTTTAGTTTGGTGAAAAACATATACTCTCCGCGTCGGTATTTTTATACTGGCCGTAGAAGTATTAAGGGACTCATTACAATGAATCGTCGCAGAAAGAAAAAGCAGCAAGTCGACTATGTCGAATTGGTTAAACAAAAATTCGCTGCTATCGACTGGAAGCAGCCGTTCAACAAAGAGCAATGGTTGGAGCGTATACAGCCTGTTAAGCAGTTTTGGTTGCGTCTGCCTAAATTTCATCAGCGTGCTTTGATGGTCTTGGTGCCATTGATTCTGGTACTCCTTGTTATTCCTTTGCCGAATAAAACAGACCAGCCAGTTGAGCAGACTGAGGTCGATCATCAACGCGTAGCGATTGAGCTGAACGCGCAGAGTTTAAGTCAGCAGAGAACCTCTCAGAACTCTGGACCGAAATCTGAAGACTGGAAAGAGTACACGGTTAAAAATGGTGATACATTAGCGCAGGTTTTCAGAAGTAATCAGCTCTCTATGGCGGATCTTAGCGCTCTAGTCAAAATAGAAGGCAGTGATAAGCCGCTAAGCCAAATAAAGCAGGGACAATTGATTCGCTTTAAGCTTAGTGACGAAGGTGAGTTAGATATGCTACAGCTGGAAAAAAGCGGGCGGTCCGTTATGTTTTTCCGTTTATCGGATGGGACCTTTGGACGTAACAAGTAAACGCTTCAAATGAAAAGACGCGAAGATATCGCGTCTTTTTAGTTAGTTTTTCATAGCGATTAGTTTTCATAGTAACCAATCGAGTTGAAGCTTATAGCGCTACGGATTCTTTCCGCATATCCACATGAGGGATACCATCTTCAAGATAGCACTCTGAGATAACCTTGAATCCATGACTCGCATAAAACTGGATGAGATGCTCTTGAGCTCCTATATCAATCGTCTGTCCTGGCCACAATATTTCACACTGTGTTAATGCCTCTTCCAGCAACTTATGTCCCAGACCATCACCACGCGCAGTTTGTTTGGTGACGACTCGACCAATACTCACATTGTCATACGTAGTGCCTGCGGGCAGTAATCTTGCGCAAGCAACCAGTTCATCACCGTGATAGCCTATTAGATGATAAACGCCTTCCAGCGTGTCCTTACCATCAAGTTCAGGGTAAGGGCAGGTTTGTTCAACAACGAATACATCCACACGCAATTTCATCATTTCATACAGCTGCGTGGTTGTTAGCTGAGCAAAGGGCAAAGTAATCCAAGTGAGCATGTTGTTATCCGTAATGAGAATAGAGTGACTGACTTTACTTTGTTTTGAGCTCATACTCATTAACAAAGGTTAATTAGCACTGGTTTTCCCACCAAATCTGGTGATAATGTGCCCTCTTTCCATCTCACCTGAGGATATCCCCGTGAGCAAACAAACATTCGATCAAGTTGGGCTTAACCCAGCGTTACTCGCCACACTTGATTCCCTGAACTATACCCACATGACGCCAATTCAAGCTTTGAGCTTGCCTGCAATCCTAAAACATCGTGATGTCATCGGGCAGGGTAAAACGGGCTCAGGTAAAACCGCTGCATTTGGTTTAGGGGTTTTATCGAACCTCAACGTCAAACGCTTTCGTGTCCAGTCATTAGTATTGTGTCCAACACGTGAGCTTGCAGATCAAGTAGCGAAGGAAATTCGTACTTTAGGTCGCGGCATTCATAATATTAAAGTGCTTACTCTCTGCGGTGGGATGCCTATGGGGCCACAAATTGGTTCGTTAGAGCATGGTGCGCATATCCTAGTTGGTACTCCTGGTCGTATTTTGGATCACCTTGAAAAAGGCCGAATTGATCTTAGCGAACTGAATACCTTGGTGCTAGATGAAGCTGATCGCATGTTGGACATGGGTTTCCAAGACGCATTAGATGCAATCATCGATGCAGCGCCAAAGCAGCGTCAAACTCTACTTTTCAGTGCTACTTTTCCAGAAAAAATTGAGCAAATTGCGCAGCGTATAATGCAGACACCGGAAGTGATTAAGGTGGAATCGACGCATGATACTTCAAGCATTGCGCAGTACTTCTATAAAGTTGAAGGCTCGGAAGCGCGTGATGAAGCATTGGCGAATTTGCTGCTGACTCACCAACCAGAGTCCGCGGTGGTTTTTTGTAATACCAAAAAAGAAGTGCAAAGTGTCGCAGATGAGTTGCATCACAAAGGATTCAGCGTTATCGATATCCATGGGGACTTAGAGCAGCGTGAACGCGACCAAGCATTGGTGCAGTTTGCTAACAAGAGTGTGTCTATCCTTGTTGCAACAGACGTTGCGGCGCGTGGTTTGGACGTTGATAATCTTGATGCTGTCTTTAACTTTGAGCTATCGCGCGATCCTGAGGTTCATGTGCACCGTATTGGTCGTACAGGTCGTGCGGGTAGTAAAGGTTTAGCGTTCAGCTTTTTTGGTGAGAAAGACGGTTTACGTGTAGCTCGTATTGAAGAATACCTAGAGATGGACGTGGTACCAGCAACATTGCCTGCCAAATCAAATCAGCAGCCATACCAAGCGAAAATGGTTACGATTAATATTGATGGCGGTAAGAAACAGAAAGTACGACCGGGTGATATCTTAGGTTGTTTGACAGGAAAAAATGGTATTCCAGGCTCTCAAGTCGGAAAGATCCACCTATTCCCTGTGCGCGCTTATGTTGCCGTCGAAAAATCTGTGGCTAAAAAGGCTCTACAAACCATTAGTAACGGCAAGATGAAAGGGCGCCAGTTCCGGGCGCGAATTCTTAAATAGCTCAAATAGCAGAGAAAAAGCTCTTCGTTTGAAGAGCTTTTTTCTTTTTTGAGTTTATTTGAGAGTGTGATCTTTGGTTAAGCGTGCTTTGATTCGACTCAAACTGATTGGCGTAATGCCCAGGTAGGCCGCAATTTGACTATCGGTAATACGTTGCTTTAAATCTGGGTAATGAGCGCAAAATAATTGATATCGTTCCTCTGGAGAGTAGAGCAACATAAAGCGTTCTTTATTCTCTTTATTAACCAGTTGGTTTTCGAGTAGCTTTAAGTAAATGGCGTGCTTTTCTGCTCGCCAGTGATGCAACGTTTCAATTGGCAAGCAAAATAGCTGACAAGCGCTCAGCGTTTCCAATAAGTAAGGCGAAGGTTGGTCCTTTATTATGCTCTCAAACCCGATAACCCAGTCCTTCTCCCAATAAAATTCTTTACTGAATTCTTTGCCGTGCTCAGTGAGATAGCTTGCGTGACATAACCCCTCAATGATGAAGTAAAGGTGTGAGCTCAACTCTCCTTGGTGATTAAGAATGTGGCGTGTAGGCAGTTCGAGCAACTCACCATTTTCAATAAGTTGGTTTGCTTCTGTCTCTAAAAAGCCATGATTGACTAAGTCTGAAAAAAGATCGCTGTGCATGTGATAACTCGGAAACGGTTTTCTTTATTTTAACGGGTTTTATTGATAACAAAAAAGCGGCTCATGAGAGCCGCTTAGTGTTGCTGTCAAATCAACCTTATTTATTCAGATCGATTTGATAAATTGCGAAACCAATGTCGTCTGTTGACACGCGTTTCATTGGGTATTGTCCTTTCTCTTTGATGAACTGCGCCGCTTTATCGCTAGGGGAGGTTTCGAAACGAATATCTAGCTTGTTATCGGACTTAATCGGTGCGAAAGACCAGTTGTTGTCAGCGCTTGGTGTCACTTCTCCTTTTTCTTCACTCACGCGAGAAATATAAGTGGCGACGACAGAGCGGTTTTCATCTGGTGCGTCAAACGCAATGAAATCTGGGCCTGTACCAGGGAAAGTATTGCTATAAGCACGGTAGTTATTGGTTGCGATGATGAAATCTTGCTTCGGATTGAAAGGCTTACCGTTGAACGTCAGGTTCACAATACGCTGAGAATCTGGATTAATCACTTTACAATCCGCATCGTACTTCGGCGGTTGGGTAACGTCGATTTGGTAGTTAACCCCATCAATAACATCGAAGTTGTAAGTACGGAAATTATCCCAATCAATCAAAGATTGCGGTTTAGGATTGTTGATGTCGATGTGGTTGAATTGACCCGCACTGCACTCTAGCCATTCGCGAACTTCTTTACCTTTCACTTTCATCGCAACCAAGGTGTTTGGGTATAAGTAAAGATCGGCCGCATTACGAAAGGTGAGCTGACCGGATTCTACTTCTGTAAAGTTATTCGGATCGTTCTTACGACCGCCGACTTTAAATGGTGCTGCCGCACTCAGTACTGGAATGTCAGAAAGGTCTGGGTCGCCTTGAATAAAGCGTTCTACGTAGTCTTTCTGAGCAAGGTTAACGATTTGAATGGTGGGGTCGTCCTGCACTAATGCCAAGAAGCTGTACATGACATCATTTGCTTTGCCGATTGGTTGGTTTACAAATTCACGAGTGCCTTTGTGATCTTCTTCTAACGCTTTCACAATATCTTCATCGGCTTTAGCTAATGACTTCTTATTTACTTTATCGAAGATAGGGCGTGCTTCTGCTTGGCCTTCGATGACTTGCCATCTGCCGTCTTTCTCTTTCAGCATCAAATCCATCACACCTACGTGACTTCCCCAGCGACCCGGCATCACGGACGTTACACCATTGATGGTCCCTTTATCTATATCAACACCAGGTAGGTTTGCGAAGTCTTTCCCTGGGAAGACTGCGTGAGAGTGGCCAAAAGCAATTGCATCAATACCTTCAACTTCTGTGAGGTAGTAAACAGAGTTTTCAGCGCCTAGCTTGTATGGATCAGTAGAAATGCCCGAGTGTGGAATCGCCACAATCACGTCTGCGCCTTCTTTCTTCATTTGAGGAATCAGTTTCTCTGCTGTTTCCTTAATGTCTTTAGCAAAGACTTTGCCTTCTAAGTTCTTCTTATCCCACACCATAATTTGTGGTGGTACAAAGCCGATGTAACCCACTTTTATTTGATGCGCTTCGCCGTTTGTGTCTGTAAATGTGTGAGTTTTGATGAGGTAAGGCTTGAAGTAATGCTCACCGGTTTGTTTATCAAATACGTTTGCATTGATGTAAGGGAAGTTTGCCCCCTTCAACGTCGTTTGTAGGAAATCTAAGCCATAGTTGAACTCATGATTGCCAATGTTGCCCACATCGTAGTCTAGCTTGTTCATCGCTTTGTAGACTGGGTGCACGTCGCCGGGATTAATCCCCTTTGCCGCCATGTAATCGCCCATTGGGCTGCCCTGAATTAAATCGCCGTTATCTACTAGTACCGTGTTTTCTGCCTCAGACTTAGCCTGTTTCACTATTGTCGCAGCGCGACTTAAACCGATTTGCTGTGATGGTTGGTCTTTGTAGTAATCGTAATCCATCACGTTGGTGTGAATGTCGGTAGTTTCGATAATACGAAGCTTGATGGTATCGGCCATTGCTGGGCCTGCAAGCGTTAGCATGCCACTTAATACTGCGAGGGAAATAGGATGAACTGCCACTTTCATTTGGTGCTCCAATTCAATGATAAGGGGAAATCGTACTACGTAATGTATCAAACACAGATGCAACTCGATGATAAAGATACAGAAAACTGTGAACATTAATCAGTTTACTGAACCTTATTCATATTAACCGCCGACTTTTTCACGCTTTTGAATGAGACCAAACAAAAACTTCTTAGCAGATTTTTGAATAAAAAATGAAATTTTAGAATTTCAGGTAATATAAACGCCCCGCCATAATGCTTGCATAACGATATCAATGGACGATGAGCAAGCACATGGCAACGAACGATTCAGTCACTTCTTTTCCTAAACCAAAGCCCCGGTTAGTTTCTGACAACCCAGTCGCTGGTGTTACTCGTTTTGCAAAGCAATCGCTACAGCCTGGTGAAGTCGCCTTAGTAGGTGCAGGACCAGGCGATCCTGAACTTCTGACGGTGAAAGCACTGAACTGCTTGCAGCAAGCTGATGTGGTTTTGTACGACTACTTGGTGTCTGAAGAAATCATGGCATTGATTCCAAGCGATACGATTTTGGTGTGCGTTGGGAAGCGAGCTGGGCATCACAGTGTGCCGCAGGAGAAGACGAATCAGCTTTTGGTGGATTTTGCCAAGCAGGGCTACAAAGTAGTGCGCATTAAAGGTGGGGATCCGTTTGTATTCGGTCGTGGTGGTGAAGAGTTAGAAGTGCTTGCTGATGCCGGCGTTCGTTTTCAAGTTGTCCCTGGCATTACCGCAGCAGCTGGCGCAACCGCTTATGCTGGTATTCCACTGACTCATCGTGATTATGCGCAATCGGCCATCTTTGTGACTGGCCACTTGAAAGAAGAAAGTGATGAGATGGATTGGTCCACTTTGGCGCGTGGGAATCAGACTTTAGTGATCTACATGGGGCTGATGAAATCACACTATATTCAGAATCAACTCATTAAGCATGGTCGTTCAGCGTCGACTCCGATTGCCATTATTGAGCGTGGCACGCAGATTCAACAAAAAGTATTTACGGGAGAACTCTCCCAACTCTCTGATTTATCGAAGGAAGCACAGTCGCCATCTTTGATTGTTGTCGGAGAGGTAGTGCGACTGTCTCAAAAGTTAGACTGGTTTTTGTCTAGTACTGAATTCAACAAAAGTGCTATTGCCAACTCCATATAATTTCAGACCAAAGATTAGAGACGTAATGCGCCTTCAAGCTTAAAAAGGAAATACAAAACATGGACCAACAACGTTTAACTCACCTTAAACAACTCGAAGCGGAGAGTATCCACATCATCCGTGAAGTTGCGGCTGAGTTTGATAACCCAGTCATGATGTATTCGATTGGTAAAGACTCATCAGTGATGCTGCACCTTGCGCGTAAAGCTTTTTACCCAGGTAAGATTCCATTTCCATTGCTGCATGTTGACACCGATTGGAAGTTCCGCGAGATGATTGAATTTCGTGATCGCACCGCGGCCAAATACGGTTTTGAGCTTTTGGTACATAAGAATCCAGAAGGTCTAGCCATGGGCTGTAGCCCGTTTGTTCATGGTTCTTCTAAGCACACTGACATCATGAAGACTCAAGGCTTAAAACAAGCGCTGAACAAGTACGGTTTTGATGCTGCCTTTGGTGGTGCGCGCCGCGACGAAGAGAAATCACGGGCGAAAGAGCGCGTGTATTCATTCCGCGATAAGAACCATACATGGGACCCTAAAAACCAACGTCCTGAGCTATGGAAGACGTACAACGGTCAGGTTAATAAGGGTGAGAGCATTCGTGTATTCCCACTGTCTAACTGGACTGAGCTTGATATCTGGCAATACATCTATTTAGAAAACATCGAGATCGTGCCGCTTTACCTCGCGGACAAACGCCCAGTTGTTGAACGCGATGGCATGCTGATCATGGTGGATGATGATCGTATGGAGCTTCAACCGGGTGAAGTGATTGAAGAGAAGAGCGTGCGCTTCCGTACCCTTGGTTGTTATCCATTGACCGGGGCCATCGAGTCTGAAGCAAACACTTTAACTGGCATTATCGAAGAGATGCTGGTGGCAACGTCGAGTGAGCGCCAAGGCCGAGCGATCGACCACGATCAGTCAGGATCGATGGAGCTTAAGAAACGTCAAGGTTACTTCTAAAGGATCTAAGGAAAGATAATGAACAGTGCAGTTGAAGCTCAATTAGCCGAGCTTGGTATCGAAGGCTATTTAACACAACACCAGTACAAGTCGTTACTTAGATTCTTGACTTGTGGCTCGGTGGATGACGGTAAAAGTACATTAATCGGTCGCTTACTCCATGACTCAAAACAAATTTATGAAGATCAGCTAGCGGCAGTGCATTCAGACAGCCAACGTGTGGGTACCACGGGTGAAAAGCCCGACCTTGCGTTGTTGGTCGATGGCTTACAAGCTGAGCGCGAGCAGGGGATCACGATTGATGTGGCTTACCGCTATTTCTCGACGCAGAAACGTAAATTCATCATTGCAGATACTCCTGGACACGAGCAGTACACACGTAACATGGCTACAGGTGCATCGACTTGTGACTTAGCTGTGATTCTGGTTGATGCACGTAAGGGCATTCTCGATCAAACTCGTCGTCACTCTTTCATTTCCAACCTGTTGGGTTTGAAGCACTTTGTTGTGGCGATCAACAAGATGGACTTAGTGGATTACTCACAAGAGCGCTTTGAAGAGATCCGCGATGAGTATCTGAAGTTCTCTGAGAATCTGACTGGGGATATTGATATTCAAATCATCCCGATCTCAGCGCTTGAAGGGGACAATGTGGTGGATAAAGGCCAAAACCTGACTTGGTTTAAAGGCCCATCATTGCTTGAGCTTCTTGAAACGGTCGATGTGGATCAAGAAAAAGGCGCGGGTGAATTCCGCTTCCCTGTGCAATACGTTAATCGTCCTAACCTCGATTTCCGTGGTTTTGCGGGGACCATTTCTTCTGGTTCGATCAAAGTCGGTGATGCCATTAAAGCATTGCCATCGGGTAAAACGTCAACAGTGGCACGTATTGTGACCTTTGATGGTGATATCGAAGAAGCTCGTGCCGGATTAGCTGTCACTCTGACGCTAAGCGATGAGATCGATATTAGCCGTGGCGATTTGATTGTTCTAGATAATGCTCAAGTGGAAACCACAAACCATTTGCTTGCCGATGTGGTGTGGATGACAGAGCAACCCCTGCAACCGGGTCGTGACTATGACATCAAAATCGCAGGTAAGAAAACCGTAGGTCATGTTGAAGCGATTCGTCATCAATATGACATTAATAATCTCTCGACTCATAGCTCGGCAGAGCTGCCATTGAATGGTATTGGTTTGTGTGAATGGTCTCTTAATGAGTCCGTCGCGCTGGACAATTATCAAGACTGTGCAGATACCGGTGGCTTTATCATTATCGATCGTCTGACAAACGTGACGGTTGGTGCCGGCATGGTTAAAGAGAGCCTCGCCGTGGTTGAGCGCGATTTGACGGACATCTCTGCGTTTGAAGTTGAGCTTAATGCGCTTGTCCGTAAACACTTCCCACACTGGGAAGCAAAAGACGTCAGCCAGTTTCTGAAAAAGTAACTGGCTTACCCAAGTACGATAATTTCAGGCTCTGTCTGCTGTTGTACTTGGGGCGTCGCTACCTAACTGAATTGCGAAATGTCGTTAGGTATTCTCCTAATACCAGAATGCTTCGGTGGAGCCCAAGAAAACCGAGCATTCTGATGTTCTTTTCGCTTGCGCTGATTTTTGTCTGTTTACTCGTTTGTCGGTGTTTCATGGATAAATGAGTCGTTGTTGTGCCCTTTGGGGCTATTTGGTAAGGAAAGGCTATGTGGGAACAAGGGTTTGTGTTAGCGATTTTGCTTGGCATTATCACTTGCTTGCTTGTCACGAAAATTAAGCCTAGTTATGTCTTTGCGGGTGCCGCTTTTATTGCATTCATGGCTGGGATGATGGATTCAGCCACTATCGCATCCAATTTTACCAACTCTTCATTGTTAACCCTGGTTCTATTGATTCTTGCATCCTGTGCTCTAGAAAAAACACTGCTGATCAGTTGGGTGAGCCGAAGTATCTCTGAGGGCCAGTTAGGCAGCGTGATTGCTAAGCTCGGCGTATCGACAGCCTTGCTCTCTTCATTTACGAATAATACCGCTGTGGTTGTTTCATTGATTGGGGCGATTAAGCGTAATCAGCAGCATGCACCTTCGAAATTACTTATCCCCTTGTCTTACGCCGCCATTTTTGGTGGCACATTAACTTTGATTGGTACGTCGACTAACTTAATCATCAACAGCTTTGTCGAAGACGCAGGCTTACCGAGCCTGAGCTTTTTTACACCTACGATGATAGGTTTGGCTGTGCTGGTGGGAGGGATGCTGATTCTTATTCCACTGAGCTACTTGCTACCGAATTATGATGATCAAAACCAAGAAGATTTACCTTACTTTCTTGAGTCTCGCGTTGAGCCTGGCTCACCGCTAGTTGGGCGTACGATCAGCGAGAATAATTTACGTGCGCTGCGCAAACTGTTTCTTGCAGAAGTGGTGCGCGATGGTGTTACTGTTTCTTCTGTGGGACCGGATTTTGTGCTCAACGCAAAAGACCGCCTGTTATTTTGTGGCGATGTTGAGAGCGTCGCGACCCTGCAAGAAATTCCGGGCCTCAAGTTGTTTGGTCAGCAGCACTTAAATGGGCAAAACTTTATCGAAGTTGTGGTGAGCTCGTCGGCGACATTTTGCTACAAAACCCTCAAAGAGAGCCGATTCCGCGACCGATTCGATGCCGTTGTTGTGGCGATTCGCCGAGGCCACGAACGCCTAGAAGGTGGCTTGGGTAGTATTACCTTAGCGCCAGGAGACACGTTAGTTCTGGTTCCAGGAAAGCGTTTTGAGTCTGAACGCCGAGCTCATCGTAAAGAGTTTGTTTTAGTGCATGACTTGGACTCTAGCGCTCGGCTTGATACGAATAAGTCTTCTATTGTATTACTGGGCTTTGCAGCCGTAATTGGATGCGCTCTATTAGAGTTAGTACCGATTATTAAAGGTCTAGCTGCGTACCTTATCGCGCTTATTGCGTTTGGTATTGTGCAGATTTCAGAACTGCGCCGCCGTTTTCCGATCGATATCGTCGTGATTGTCGGTTCCGCTTTGTCTATTGCTCAACTGATGATCTCTTCTGGATTGTCAGAAAGAATGGGAGTGATGTTTATTGAAGCGTTTAATGGCTGGGGAGTATTTGGTGCCTTGGTGGCGACTTATATCATGACATTGGTACTCACTGAATTGGTGACAAACAATGCCGCGGCTGCGCTTTCTTTTCCTATCGGCTATAGCATGGCGGTGGGTTATGGCGTGGATCCGATGCCATTCATCATGGCGGTTTTGTTCGGCGCGAGTGCGAGCTTTATCTCTCCCTACGGTTACCAAACTAACCTGCTGGTGTACAGCGTAGGAAATTACAAATTGACCGACTACGTGAGAATTGGAGTGCCAATTTCGATTGTGTACTCTGTATTAGTACTTACTTTGATCCCGGTCTTTTTCCCGTTTTAATTCCGATATTTACAAGGATACGTTATGACTGCCGAAACGACGGTAAAAGATGAAAACATTGTTTGGCACCAGCATTCGGTTGATAAACAGTTTCGTGCTGAATTAAAGAAGCAAAAACCTGCCGTATTGTGGTTCACTGGTTTATCTGGAGCGGGTAAATCAACCGTAGCAGGGGCGTTGGAAAATCGCCTTGCAGCATTGGGTTACCACACCTATTTATTGGATGGTGACAATGTACGGCATGGTTTGTGTAGCGATTTAGGTTTTTCTGAACAGGACCGTCGCGAGAACATTCGTCGCATTGGTGAACTGGCGAAGTTGATGGCAGATGCGGGTTTAATTGTTCTGTCGGCGTTTATTTCACCGCATCGTGCAGAGCGGAAGTTAGTGCGCGATTTATTGCCAGAAGGCGAGTTTATCGAAGTGTATGTCAATGCATCTCTAGAGGTTTGCGAAGGTCGAGATCCTAAGGGTTTATACCGTAAAGCCCGTGCGGGAGAGATTCCTAATTTCACTGGTATTGATTCGGAATATCAAGCGCCAGAGAAGCCTGAAATCGATTTGCCCGCGGGAGAAAAGAGTGTCGATGAGCTGGTGGATTTGTGCTTAATCGATCTTAAACAACGCGGTGTGATCCGATAAAAAAGCATTTAGATCATAGGTGACCTAAAGCTCTTTGAGCAGCTTGAGAAGTATTTGGATCATAGGTGATCAAATGCTTCTCAAGCTGGCTAGACGGTATGATGAACCGTACTTTTAGCTTCACTATGGACACTAAACCTATGATTTAACAGTGCAAGCATCTGATCGTAGTATTCGGCATGTGGTTTGTTTCCGAGTAAGGTACAGAGCTCATTACCTGTCGGTGTGAAGCGGTAATATAAAAGGCGGACACCTTTACTGTTTACGTTCAGTGACAAGTTTTTACCTTGGTAGGTGAGGACCAACGGTGTCTCGATACTAATTTCGCCAGATTCAAGTTCGGCACTGTGCAGCAGCCCTAATTCAATTAAGAGCAACAAGCTTGAATACGGCAGTTGAAAACTTCCCATATTTAGGCTGTTAGCGACGTCTCGCTTGCCGAAGCTAAATATGCCTCCTTGGGCTTTGTAACCAATCAGCAGTTTTCTGCTGTGATCCCCTCCAAAACTGCACGCTAAAGAGGCGGCTCTTTGCAGAGTTTGTGCTTCCTTTGGTGACATATCCTTGAGGGTTTTCAACGCTTTCATGGATGTTGAACCCGGATTGGTCACTTCACGCTTCATCACTTGAGCCCATAGCTTTTGCATCGCGCTGTTATGGATGTCTTGAGCCATCTCAAAAAATCGATGCAACCAATCTTGGTCTGGCTCTCCCGCTGTCTCATCTCGGCATGAACTGTGCGCTAATTTTAAAATCTGTTCTAAGTTTTTTTGTCGCTGTTCTTGGCGTCGTTGCTCTCGCAATTGGGCTCTTTCAAACGCAGATTTGGCTGGCGGTTCGGTTTGCAGTAAGGCGTCAAGACCGTGTATTTGGGCTATGGTTTTTACCTTACTAGCACTGTCTTTTATGTAGCCTTGTTTCTTTTCTTGTTGCGTATTTTTTTTTGTGTCTGACTGATGTTCGATGACAACAGGTTGCTTTGTCGGGTCTGCCATTCGTTTTCCTACCAAGAACTGCGCGGTTCGCACGTTTAAATTTACACCTTATCTGACCAAGCGACCAGACAGGAGTTCTCAGTTTTTGAACGAATAGGGCTATTCAAAATGATAATGAGTTGTTAAAATTGTTATCGTTATTTTGGAGGGGCTATGAAGTTCTCAGAAGCAGGTAAACTCAAAAAGCACCTGTCGATAGCGTTTCTTTTGGTTATTTATGTGGGCGTGTTAGCGTATTTATCTCGTTATATCGTGTAGCACAAAGCTAAAAAAGGCGCCAGTGTGACGCCTTAGGTGTAGCGAGGCTTATCGACGACTTAAATTACATATCGTCGTAGGCTTCTATTTCTGATCCCTCAATAACGTAAGCCGTTTCTGCCAGTTCGTGGTTTATCGTCTCGGTTTTCAACGTTCCAACCACATATATAACATCCCACAACTCTTGAACAGGCGCGCCTTTCGGAAACTTCACGTAAATGATCTGGTTTGGAGGCGGTGGTGGCACGTGAATACAAGCTCCAAAATATGGCACCAATAAAAATTCGGTGACGGTATCGGCATCACCTTCAAGTGGGATAACAAACCCCGGAATTTTAACTTGGCTTCCGTTCAGTTCTGGTCGAACGTTACCAATCTTGGACTGCTGGGCTGCGCCACCACTGTGATCAGATGCGGGCATGCCTATACTGTCGAACAATTTACGCTCTTTTTCTGGAACAAGGTCAATCCAGTCAAGCTTCAATGGTTCTTCGCTGGCCATAACAGGCGCTGTGAATGCGACGACCAGCAAGCAACTTGCGAGTATTTTTTTCCACATTTTATTAAATCCTTATTGTCATTCCGTCACTCAGTGACTGTCGGTAGGCGCGGAGTGCGGGAATGAAACCAATCACAATACCAGCGCATTGTACGAAACCTAATAGCATCCACTCATAATTAGATAAGATGCTTAAGGTGAGATGTATTCCATAGTGCTGTTGGATGATCGGCTGCGCGATAGCAAGAATGGCATACAGCCCAGTAACGCCAGTAATAATACCAGCAGCAGTAAGCAAGCTGGCTTCACTAATTAAGAGTGAGAAAACATGACGAGGCCTTGCTCCCATGGCACGCAAAATCGCCATTTCACGGCGGCGTTCCTGTAGGCTAGTTAATAGACTGCTTAACATACCTAACAACCCTGCTATCACGACAAAACCAGATACTGCCATTAGGGCTTGCTCTGCAACCGACATCATTCCCCATAACTCATGCAACGCAACGCCGGGCATAATGGCGCTGAGCGGCTCTTGGGGGTAGGTGTTAATTTGTCTTTGCAGGGCGAAAGTTTGAATACGAGATTTCAAACCAACGAGCATAGCGGTAATTTGTTTGGGCTGAAAGTCTCTGTTTTTGAGATCTTGTGCCTTGGGTGTCGGGCCCAAACGCGCACCACTTTCCCATCCGACGTGAATGGCTTCGATGGCTTCCAATGATACATGGACAGTTTTGTCGACTGGTGTTCCTGTAGGTGCAAGGATACCGACAACTTTAAATGGCAGATTGTCATGACGGCTAAAGCCAACGTCGCTAATGCCGTGGGCAATGATGATTTCGCTACCGATATCATAACCAAGTTGTTTAGCGACATCAGAACCTAGCACGGTTTCAAATAAACCATTGAATTCTCTGCCCTTGCTAAATGTTAGTGGTTGCTTACTTCCAAACTTGTAATGCTCAAAGTAACTGTGATTGGTTCCCATAACTCGGAAGCCTTTATGCGAGTCGCCAAGCGAGATTGGAATAGCCCAATCGACTGAACGATGATTGGCAAACTCTTGGTAGCTTTTCCAATCGATGTTGTTGGTCGCATTACCAATACGAAACACAGAATAGAGCAATAGGTTCACTTGCCCAGAGCGTCCACCAATAATGAGGTCAGTGCCTGAAATTGTATTGGCGAAGCTATCCTTGGCTTGAGTTCGGATACGCTCGACGCCCAATAGGAGTACCACTGAAATCGCAACGGTCATGATGGTTAGAATTGCCGTCGCTTTGCGGTTCATCAAGCTTTTCCAGGCGAGCTTTACAACAGCACTCATGATATGGCTCCTAGGCTAGATACTTGATTAATGTCGGGTAGATTGAGCGTGCGATCGAATAAGGGTTCGAGTGTTGGGTCGTGGCTAACGAATACCAGTGTGGCATTAGCTTGATTCGCTTGCTCCATAAGGAGCTCAATAAATGCTTTACGATTGTCATAGTCTAAAGCTGAGGTTGGTTCGTCAGCGATCACTAACTCTGGATGTCCTATCAGAGCTCGAGCCGCAGCCACACGTTGTTGTTGACCAATACTCAATTCAGAGACAGGGCGTGTATGAAGCTCGTTTGGCAAGTGCAGTCGTTCTAGTAGGGCCTGAGCCTGTTCATTTAACGTTTGAGATGAGGCACCTAAATGGGCACGGTCACGTCGTATTTTACTGAACTGACATGGCAATAATACGTTTTCAAGTACGTTAAGGTACGGCAATAAATTGAACTGTTGAAAGATGTAGCCAATATGATTGGCGCGAAAGCGGTCTCTCTGACTGGCACTTAAACTAGCAAGGTCAGTATCGAGTACAGATAGAGAGCCTGAAGTTAATGTGTTAATCCCCGTCAACAAAGCGAGCAAGGTCGATTTACCGCAGCCACTTGGACCTTTGATAAACACATGCTCGCCTTGTGTAATGTGTAATTTGGGAATGTGGATGGTTGGGTTGGTTGAACCGGGCCAGAAAAATTGGGCATCCTCTAGCTCGACAACATTTGGTGTGGTTTCAGTCATATTAAATCACCAAAGCTGTGGCGTGTAAGTGGGTACTTACACGCCACTCGTGTTATTTGATTACGATTTGGGTGTTATCTTTGCTTAATTTAATTGCTGATTGCATGGTATCAGTGAATATATTGACGCTGATGGACTCTGTAGTTGGGAATTGGTTAAACCAATCGGTTTGGATTTGGCTAAGCTGATTAACTTGTTCGCAATTGAAGCGATATTGCACCGAAAATTCACCGTGACTGCCATGATCGTGCGCCTCATCATGATCGTCATGGTGGTCATGTTTATCATTATGATCATGATGTTCGTGCCCTTCATGATCGTGATGTGCATGGTCATCATGGTCGTGCTCACTATGATCATGTTCCTCATGAGTTTCGCTTAGGTTGTGGCTCACGTAAGCTTCTTCAATATTACAATCAGCTTGTGAGTTAATAGCGAACAATGCGTTGCTGTCTTCGAGTGTAGCGACGGCTTGTTTAAGCGCTTGCTCTTGTTGTACGTTTTCTGGAGCATGTTCGAAACCCACAACATCAGCTCCAGGAGCTGTGATCTCTACTAACAGATCTTTGCCATCTTGGGCGATATTAAACTCGACGTGACCATGCACATGAGCACCATGCTGGCGGTATTCGTTTGCATTCGCTGCTGTCGATAAAGTGAGGCCAATAGCAAGGGCTAAAACGTGTTTTGATGACATTGTATTTTTCCTAATTTTACTGGCATTAACCAAAGGCGGTATTGCTCAGATTCGAGTTTCACTAAGTTATTGTTCCCTGACACACTAGGTGCGGGAATGAACTCAATAATTTTGAGTGTGGAATAGTTTGGAAATTAAGCAAAATAAGGAGGGGCACGAGCAGCGCCAAGAACTTCTTCGCGGTACACGAGATGCAAAAAAACATGATGATGCTGGGCGCGCGTAAAAGTCGGTGTAGAGAGGGTAGGTTGTACCTTTGCTATACCGTGCTGAACACCAGAAAATAATTGGCAATGATGATGGGTATGATGGTCGGGCGTCAGATCGACTTGATGAAGTACAACCGCAAAGTTCCAAGCGATCAGCAACGCAACACTGAAAAATAAAGCAGTGCGATACCAATATCTTAGTATTTTTTGCTGGTGGTGGTACATCTGAGCTCCTCTTACCGACTGTTATAATATAACACCCATAATGAATAAAAGTTCACTCTTTTGTTGGCTAGCAGAAAAATTTAACTCAACACATACGTGCCGAAAAATATTGGTAATACTCTCTGATGGAAGTGTCGCACTTATAAAGAGCAGAGTTATCACTGCCCATGCTTCTAATCAAATTCATATAGCTCCTTACAACAGGAACAAGGAGCCATTCAATGAAGCTAGATGTTCTGTTTAATAAGCTCAATGACTTTTGTTATCTCATCTTGCTCAAGTGCGCCCTCTTTGACAAACAGAACTTTGCCCGTTTTGTCTTGAACAATAATGGCCGAGCTTTCTTCTTTCAGGTCCCAAGTATTAGCAACTACGCCATTTTCATCAAGAACCATGGATGACCAAGGAAACTCTTTTTTGCTGTCTTGAGCTGAAGACTTCACGAAAGAGCCTGTCCCCCAAATTGCATCATCTTGGTTGATGATAGTCGTCGTCTGGTAGCTTTCTTGTGGAAAATTTGCCGCTGTTATTGCCGACATTAAAGGGGCATTCATCTCTTTTGAACTGCTACGGCCTGCGATGGCTTGAATAACACGAACTTTGCCTTGCATATGTTGAGTTGCCCAGGGTTGGTATGCAACGCCTTCGCCTTGTAAAACAATCTCGCCGTAAGCGGCAACATTGACAGGAGGAACGCTTTTACCCACTGACAAGTTGTGTGCAAAGGTCAAGCTTGGCGTTAAGGCCAGTAGTAGAGGTAGGAGAGTCTTAGTTTTCATATTGTTATATTCCGTACGAGGTTTGGAAGCTTCCAGTATATATCCAGATCTTAGAAATTTGTAGGACCGTTGATAACATTTATTTAACGTATGGAGTGGTGTAATCTTGCGTTATATTTAGAATTTGCTAAAATGATTTCCGTCGCAAATTGCGCATTAAGATTGCAGAGGAAAAATAAGCAATCCGTGTTTTCTCAAAGGAATTGAGGTGAGTTATGCTACGTGAGTTTGCTGTATATCGACCATTACAAGTGGCCCGTTTTGTTAAAACGTTGTTCAAAGGTCAATTTTTTATTGTTGGGGTTGGCTGTTTTCAGTTCGACAATGGCAAAGTGTTACTACCTGACGTCAACGATCATAAAAGGCTCACCATCTTTAAAGAAGTCAACCAAGTGATAGCATCATTATCGGCTTAGTTAGCTTGGTACCCACTTAGATTTAGAAAAGAGCGACCATATCGGTCGCTCTTTTTGTTGCTGGTTAGGTTTATCCTTGGAGGCTTGGTGGGAAGCAAACTCCCGTTCCTCCGATGCCACAGTAACCATCAGGGTTTTTCGCCAAATATTGCTGGTGGTAGGTTTCCGCAAAGTAATACGGACCTGCTGGTTGTATTTCGGTGGTGATGTTCGCGCGCTGCTCTTCTTGCAGTGCTTGCTGATACAAGAGTTTCGATTTCTCTGCGCTCTCGAGTTGCTCCGTCGAATAAGTGTAAATTGCAGAACGATATTGAGTACCTAAGTCGTTACCTTGACGCATTCCCTGAGTTGGGTCGTGTTTTTCCCAAAAAACAGCCAGTAGCTTTTCTAATGAGATGACGCGTTCATCGAAAACGACTCGTACGACTTCTGTATGACCCGTTTTACCCGTACAGACTTCTTCATAGGTGGGATTGGGTGTGTACCCCCCAGCGTAACCGACCGAAGTAGATACAACGCCGTCGAGTTGCCAAAATACGCGCTCAGCGCCCCAAAAACAGCCCATTCCGAGCAAAATCTGCTGTTGGTGTGACGCAAGAGGCGCCTTTAGGTTAGATTTATTTACAAAATGATGATCGTCAATCTGCATTGGTTGATCTCTACCTGGCAAGGCATCTTCTATACTGATCAATGTTTGTTTATTGAGCATGGTATTTGTCCTTCAATACGTGTCTTAAATTTGCGAACTTTTTCATTTCGTCTGTATCTGATGCTGTGATGACATAGACCGCGTTAAACCTATTAATATTACAGACTTAGAATCTAATTGGCGTTATCATTATTTACGTTTACTTAACCTCATTCAGCCATAAAAGCATGATAAAAAAAGCTCTCCCCACCATTGTTGGCCTGTTTGCCTTTTCTCATGGTGCCTATGCCGATGTTTCTTTGACTTTGAAAGGCATTGATGGCGCTTTAGAAGAGAATGTCAGTGCGTATCTATCATCTATTCCAGAGAAGGATTACTCCACTTCTCTGCGTTTTCAAGCGAGATTAGATCAAAGTATCACTGAAGCGCTTAACGCGCTTGGGTATTATCATGCAAAAATTTCATACTCTATTCCTGAAGCGAATGATGAGTTAATTGTGCTCATCAAGCCGGGCTTGCCAGTGAAAGTGAAAGTCATGGATGTGGTCATCACTGGAGAGGCTAAAGACGATGAAGAGTTTGCAAAACTTATTGAGCGCTCTCCGCTAAAAGTTGGTCAAGTTTTGAATCAAGGCCAATACGACAACCTTAAGTCAGGCATTCGTAACTTGGCGCTTCAGCGTGGTTACTTCAACGGTGAGTTTACGCTAAGTCGATTAGAGGTTATCCCTGATCTGAACGAAGCTAATGTCCGTTTGCACTACAGCAGTGGAATACGTTTCAATTTTGGCGACGTTTCTTTTATTGGCAACCACATCTGGGAAGACCGTGTCGCATCACTACAGCCTTTTAAAGAAGGGGACCCATACAACGTTTCGAAGCTGGGCGAGTTTAATCAGAAGCTATCAAATACGGAGTGGTTTTCCTCAGTTTTTGTTGAGCCTGAATTGGATAGGCTTGATGATGGCCGAGACTTGCCAATTAAAGTGTCTTTATCTCCTGCTTCCAAGAATCAGATTGAGACGGGTATTGGTTACTCAACGGATGTCGGCGTTCGAGGAACGTTGAAGTGGAAGAAACCTTGGGTGAGCTCCCGAGGACACAGTTTCAACACCGCTTTATCCCTATCTAAGCCAGAGCAAACCGTGACTGCTTCTTACAAAATTCCTTTAGAAGATGTCGCTAACGATTATTATCAAGTTCAATATGGGCTTAAAAACCTAGACAACCGTGACACACAGAGTATCGAGTCTAACCTTGCAGTGGAACGTCATTGGTTAGCAGGCGGTGGTTGGCATAATACCGTTTATGTTCGTCATTTGTACGAGAGCTTTACGCAAGGTTTACAAGATGATGAATTCAACTTCGTACTTCCAGGTGCGACATTTTCTCGGACTAGGGTTCGAGGGGGCAATATGCCAATGTGGGGAGACAAGCAAAGCATCACTATTGAGTATGGTGATACCGCTATGCTTTCTGAAACTAGAGTGCTCCGCTTAATTGGCTCGACTTCTTGGATTCGTGGTATTGGAGAGAATCATCGTGGTTTGTTCCGCTTAGAAGGTGGTGCGAATATTACCGATGAACTTGAAAAGCTATCACCGTCGCTGCGTTTCTTCGCAGGTGGTGACAATAATATTCGTGGTTACGGCTATGAATCTATTTCACCTGTGGATGAGAGTGGTGCTTTGACGGGTGGTAAATACATTGTTAGCAGTACATTAGAATACCAATATCGTGTTTATGGAAACTGGTGGGCTGCAACGTTTTACGATATTGGTGATGCGTTTAATGAAACACCAGATTGGAAATCAGGTGCTGGTGTTGGTATCCGCTGGGCGTCTCCGGTGGGCCCTGTTAGTTTTGATTTTGCATGGGGGTTGGATGCAAAACCAGAACGAGAGTTTCGTATCCACTTCTCATTGGGGCCTGAGCTATGATCAAAATGATGTTTAAGTGGACCAAATGGCTGTCGCTCAGTTTGATTGGTCTATTGCTGTTGCTCATCATTATTGTCGCGACAGTTTTGTTTACCCACCCAGGCCTCAAATTTGCCTTGTGGGGAGCTGAAAAAGCATTACCACAATTGCAGATTGAAACAGTGCAGGGTTCATTGTTTCCTCGCTTCGAACTGCATAACGTCAGTTTTGTCGATGAGTCTTTGAATATCGACGCCAAAGTCGAGCGTTTAGCTTTGGCAGTGAACTTCCGCTGTTTCTTTGACCCTAAGGTCTGTGTCGATGAGTTAAGACTGCAGGGGCTTGACTTTAAGATGCCAGAGCTACCGCCAGCAAGCGAGGAGCAAGAGGAAACACCACCACTGCGTTCTATCAGTACGCCAGTGCCAATTTTTGTTAATAAAGTCAGCTTTAATGACATCAATGTCAATGTGCTGGGCAATCAAATTGATTGGCAAACATTCTCGACCGCTTTGTCGATGCAGGGTGATCGTTTGGTGATCGCACCTACCGCGTTGAAAGACATTAATGTTGCGCTCGCACCAAGTGAAGCGGCCCCAGAAGCGGTTGTTGAAGAGCCGAAAGAAGCCGATGCTACGCCGCAAGATATTGTGTTACCCGAAGTATGGATTCCGCTGACGGTGGAAGCGCGTCGTCTTGATATTCACAATTTCAAACTGGCAGGTGAAACGCCAGTGATCGTCAATCATCTTGGTTTGGTTGCAAGAGCAGGCGGTGAGCGTGTTGATGTCAAAACGTTAGAGCTCGACATGCCAGAAGTGGAAGGCAAGTTGAGCACACAAGTGACGCTTTCTTCTGATTACCCTATCAAAGCGCAACTGGACGCGTTAGTGAAGCAAGCGGATGCGAAGGGACAAAAACTGTCGCTTTCGGTCTCGGGTTCGGTTGGTGATTTGTCACTAAATGCTACGCTTTCTGAGCTTGTACAAGCGGAGATCAAAGGTGATATTCAACCGCTTAAAACGCAGTTACCGTTTGATGTCGCGATTAAAAATGTACAGGCGCAATGGCCGCTATTTGGACAAAGCGATTACCAGGTTTCTGTACCAAGCTTGGCGGCAAAAGGCTCACTTGATGGCTACGAAGTCGCATTAGAAACCAAAGCGTCAGGCAAAGATATTCCCGCCGTTGATGTCGCACTAAACGGCAAAGGTACGTTAGAGCAAATTGACCTCGAAAGCCTTGTAGTGAAAACCTTAGGGGGCGAACTCTCTGGGAAAGTCATGGCCAATTGGGCCGCGCCAATCAACTGGCAAGCTGACTTAAACCTGAAGAACATTCAACCAGGATTGCAGTGGAAAGAAGCCGAAGGGGATATTAGCGGTAATCTTTCGACTTCGGGGTCGTTAACAGAACAAGGCGGTTGGCAAGTCAGTTTGCCTAAGTTAGACATTGACGGCATTTTGCGAGGTTATCCGCTGAATGTTGAAGGGCAACTTGAAGCGTCTGATAAGAACGGCAAAGGCGAAGACATCCAACTTACCACTCAGGGTTTAGCGCTTTCTCATGGCCCGAACCAACTGAGTGCAAAGGGTAAGATCGATAAGCAAATTCTGATGGATGTTGAGGTTAACTTCCCTGATTTTGCAAAAAGTGTTCCGGACCTTGCAGGTAAAATGCAAGGTAAAGTCGCACTACGTGGTAGCTTGAAAGAACCAGACATCAATCTTGATCTCGCTTTAAATCAGATAAACTGGCAGCAACAGGCGAACGTAGAAACGATCACCTTAAAGGGTGATGTGAAGCCTCTGCCAGCACCAAAAGCGAACATAAGCCTAATTGCGAACAACATTACCTATGACGACATAAAAGTTGATAGTGCTGACCTTGAAGTCTCTGGGGATGAAAAACTGCATCAACTGACACTCGATGTAGTGTCTGACCTGGTGTCGACCAGTTTAGAAATTGAAGGGACATTCCAGCAGAAACCAGAAATGATTTGGGATGGGGCGCTGCGCCGCTTGACGCTGAGCTCGCAACAAGGCCCGTGGGCGTTGCAAAAATCGACCGCGGTGAAGGTCAATATCGACAAACAGATCGCGAACGTTCAAGCGCATTGTTGGTTGCAAGCGGAGTCGAGCGTATGTCTAACCGAAGACATTAGTGTTGGTAAGAGTGGCCAGGCGAAGCTAGCCATCAATGATTTTGATTTTTACCAAATCAAGCAATTCCTGCCGCCAGAAACCAAGCTGCAAGGCTCGGTTAATGCACAGGTTTTTGCTAAATGGGCACCAGAGAAAAAGCCCGAAGTAACCTTAAGTGTCAATATGCCAAAAGGCCAAGTTGAACAAGCACTTGAGCAGCCAATTAAAGTCGGTTGGGAAAGCTTCAACTTTAAAGCGGCATTAGCGAAAGACAAGCTTGATGCCGAGTGGCTATTTGATGTGAAAGATAACGGTGACTTGTCTGGTAAGGTTTCTTTACTGAATGTCTCGTCTGAAAAGCCCACTATTGATGGTAAGGTTTCACTCTCTACGTTCCACTTGGACTTCTTGGCACCGTTGATTGGTGAGTACAGCTTGTTTAAAGCAAACATGAATACTGACCTAGCGATATCAGGTGACGTTATGCATCCGAAGGTGAACGGTCAGTTCTTGATTGACCAAATGAAGCTACAGGGTGAAGTCACACCGATAGATATAAACTCAGGACAGGTCGTCATCAACTTTAAAGGTCATCAAGCGGACTTGGATGCTGGAATTTTAACCCCGGATGGTGAGTTGAACGTTACCGGTTATGCCGACTGGCAGGACTTACAGAACTGGCGCACTAAAGCGCGTGTATTTGCTAAAGAGCTCAATGTTGATTTGCCTCCAATGGTAAAAATCAAAGTTGAGCCTGACATGACAATAGATGTGACTCCTCAGCTTGCGAAAATTGAGGGTGATATTAATTTGCCATGGGGCAGAATTGTCGTCGAAGAGCTTCCACCAAGTGCGGTAGGCGTATCGAGTGATACCGTTATTCTCGATAAAAACTTGCAGCCAGTGGACGATGTGGCTGCGATGCCGTTTGATGTGGAAACGAACATCAACATTAAAATTGGTGATGACTTCCAACTTGCCGCTTTTGGTTTAAAAGGTGGGTTGAAAGGGAACCTAAACGTGACACAAAAAGACAAAGGTCCTTTCATCGTTGGTGAAGTGAATGTTGTCGACGGTTCTTATCGTTCGTTTGGTCAGGACTTATTGATTAAAGAAGGTAAGATTCTGATGAATGGTCCACCAGATCAACCTTACTTGTCTATCAAAGCGATTCGTAATCCAGACAATACCCAAGATGATGTCATTGCGGGGGTACAAGTGTCGGGCCCAGCATCTGATCCGAGTATAGAAATTTTCTCAGAGCCCGCGATGAACCAAGCCAATGCACTTTCTTATCTACTTCGTGGTCAAGATATTGATGGTGAAGCTGGTGGTAATGCAATGACGACTACCTTAATTGGTTTAAGCTTGGCGAAGAGTGGGCGTGTGGTTGGTGAAATCGGTGAAGCCTTTGGCGTACAGGATTTACAGCTGGACACTGCTGGGTCGGGCGATGACTCGCAAGTGACGGTGAGTGGTTATATTCTGCCAGGTTTGCAGGTGAAATATGGTGTCGGCATCTTTAACTCCCTAGGTGAGTTCACTGTGCGTTACCGATTGATGCAAGACTTGTATTTAGAAGCGGTATCTGGTGTAGATAGCGCCGTTGACCTACTCTATCAGTTTGAGTTCGATTAAAGTGCTTTAACCTAAGCATACACAGTCATGACTAAGGAGTGGTTATGCAGCATTTGATTTTTGTCTACGGCACGTTACGCAAGGGAGAGTACAACCATCAGTATTTGCGCTCGGCGCAGTTTCTTGGTTTACATGAAACGGATGCTCAATTTGCAATGTATGACTTAGGCCCTTATCCAGCGTTGTCTGATGGGCAACGCTCGATTCAAGGTGAAGTGTATCTGATTGATGATGAAACCTTATCCGAGCTAGATAGGTTAGAAGATGTGCCAGTGGAATATCGCCGAGAGAGCATCGTTACGCCGTTTGGCCAAGCTTGGATCTACTTATATCAAGATACTGAGCAATTAACCGAAGAAATCGCTTCCGGAGATTGGTGTCAAAAGGTGTGAGCTATACTGACATTATCAATAGCAACGAGCTAAACACTAAGGAGTCACGATGAAAACATTCGTAATTGGATCAATGGCGTTGCTTCTTGCTGCATGCGCACAAACAACACTACCGACTTCGAATAATGTGACCGATTGGCAAGTGTTTGGTAAGCAGTCAGCTTTAGATGGATTACGGGAGTTATCTGAGGAGCGAATTGCGAAGCTGGATGATGTTAACCATGCGACGGCAGAACTGATAATGGCTTATCAAGCGGGTTACCAGCAAGGCAAGCAAGAGTATTGCGAGCAAAGTGCTTATATGCTCGGTGTTATCGGGCGGCCGTATTTTGGCATTTGTGATGATGTTGACCCCTTCTTTCAACATGACTACGACGCTGGACGAATGTCTTCAGCAGGCGCACCTATCTAGTTGACACAGGTAAGATGAAAGCAAAAGAGCTGCCCTAGAGCAGCTCTTTTTAATTTTGTATCAGCAGTGATGCTTATTTTTTCTGAGCTCGCTCGTAAGATTCTAGGATTTCAGCTTTGGCGGCAGCAACATCTGCCCAACCATCCACTTTCACCCATTTGCCTGCTTCAAGCTCTTTGTAACGCTCAAAGAATTGCGTGATCTGCGCTTTCAGTAGTTCTGGGATATCGTCCACATCTTGGATGTGCTCGTACTCTTTCGAGATTTTTGAGTGGGGAACCGCAAACACTTTTGCATCTTCACCCGATTCATCTGTCATCTTCAAAACGCCAACAGGACGGCAGCGAATGACTGAACCTGGCATGAGTGGGTATGGTGTTGGTACCAATACGTCGACTGGGTCGCCATCAAGAGACAGGGTATTGTTCACGTAGCCATAGTTGCATGGGTAGAACATTGGTGCAGACATGAAACGGTCGACAAATACAGCACCAGAGTCTTTATCTACTTCGTACTTGATTGGATCTGCATTTGCAGGAATTTCGATCACGACATAGATATCTTCAGGCAGCGACTTGCCTGCTGGTACATGGTTTAAGCTCATTAGAATATTCCTTTTCATTAACGATGAGTCACACAAAAGCGGCTTCATCTGATGATAAATTCGCGTTTCACTTTAGCGACAAAAACGCGGCAGGTAAACACCTGCCGCGTTGGACAAAGGTCTGAAATTATTCTTCGTCGCGGTGCAGTTCAAGGAACTCTTCAACTTTGCGAACCATGTTCTTCGAACCCACAAAGAAAGGTACACGCTGGTGCAACTCAGTAGGCTTGATGTCCATAATGCGATTCACGCCGTCCGATGCAATGCCCCCAGCTTGCTCAATGAGGAATGCCATAGGGTTACATTCGTAAAGCAGGCGTAGCTTGCCTTGTGGGTGGCTTTGTGTGCTTGGGTAAAGGTAGATACCACCTTTCAGTAGGTTGCGGTGGAAATCAGCAACCAGCGAGCCAATGTAGCGAGAAGTGTATGGGCGACCGTCTTCTGGCACGTTTTCTTGGCAGTACTTGATGTACTTCTTCACCCCTTGAGGGAAACGAATGTAATTACCTTCGTTGATGGAGTAGATCTTACCATCATCAGGAATCATCATGTTTTCATGAGAAAGACAGAAGCTGCCGATAGATGGGTCGTAAGTAAAGCCGTTTACGCCGTTACCAGTTGTGTATACCAACATGGTGGAGGAGCCGTAAATCACGTAGCCCGCAGCCACTTGCTTGTGACCAGGTTGTAGGAAGTCTTCTTCAGTTGGTGGAGTACCGATTGGAGAAACACGACGGTAAATCGAGAAGATAGTACCAACAGAGACGTTCACATCGATGTTAGAAGAACCATCAAGTGGGTCCATCAGTACTACATATTTGGCGTTTTGGTTGAGTTCTTTATTGAACGCAACTGCTTCGTCTTCTTCTTCACTGGCAACGCCACACACTTGATCACGAGCTTCAAGCGCGGCTTTGAACTTATCGTTCGCGTAAACATCGAGCTTTTGCTGATCTTCACCTTGGACATTTTCCGTGCCTACAGCACCAGTGATATCACCGAGACCCGCTGCGTTGATTTCGCGGTTAACGATTTTTGCAGCTAAACGAATGGAGGCTAAAAGGGATGATAGATCACCGCTAGCGTGGGGGAAATCCGCTTGTTTTTCGACAATGAACTCGCCTAGGGTGCGCAGTCCTGACATGGTTAATCCTTACATTTTCATTTCATTGGGGGTAGTGCGCAAGTGAGCATCTCTTTATGGATGTTAAACGATTGCGCTGGATGTAAGTTTAAGTCGCAGATCTTTTTAATGGTAATGAAGTAACTGTTTGAGATCTCAATTTATTTGTAGACTTGTTTGAGGGATTCATCAGTAAGCAAGAGGTTGTACAGTCTGTGTTCAACCTTGTCATATTTGTGAAAGGGACTGCAAGAAGAAGGCTAAAGTCACTCGCTTTTCAGGCGGTAATCGCGATAATGAAAGCATTAAAAAACGCATTACAAGGTTTAGCTTATGCACATTCATATCTTGGGTATCTGTGGCACATTTATGGGCGGCGCAGCGATTCTAGCGCGCCAATTAGGACATAAAGTCACTGGTTCTGATGCCAACGTTTATCCGCCAATGAGCACACTGCTTGAGTCTCAAGGTATTGAAATTATTGAAGGCTTTGACCCGTCTCAACTCGACCCTCAACCAGATCTTGTGGTGATTGGTAATGCGATGAGCCGTGGTAACCCTTGTGTCGAGCATGTGCTCAACACTAACATGCGTTACACCTCTGGCCCGCAGTGGCTCAACGAGTTTTTGCTGCATGATCGTTGGGTATTGGCGGTATCGGGTACACATGGGAAAACGACCACGTCGAGCATGCTTGCTTGGATACTTGAAGATTGTGGTTATCAACCGGGTTTCTTAGTCGGTGGGGTACTCGGTAACTTCGGAGTGTCTGCTCGTTTGGGTGAAAGTATGTTTTTTGTCGTTGAAGCGGACGAATATGACAGTGCTTTTTTCGATAAGCGTTCTAAGTTTGTGCATTACCATCCTCGCACTTTAATCATGAATAACCTTGAGTTCGATCATGCTGATATCTTCGATGATCTAGAAGCGATCAAACGCCAATTCCATCATTTAGTGCGAACTGTACCGGGCAATGGATTGATCTTAGCGCCGAGGCAGGATCAAGCGTTAGCGGATGTATTAGAGCGTGGTTGCTGGACAGAAAAGCAGTTTTCAGGTGTTGATGGTGACTGGCAAGCGCACAAATTAGTGCTTGATGGCTCAAAATTTGACGTTGCGTTGCAAGGCGAGAAGGTTGGTACCATCGAATGGAATTTGGTGGGTGACCACAATGTGGATAATGCGCTGATGGCAATCGCTGCTGCACGACATGTTGGAGTCACTCCGGATCTTGCTTGCCAAGCATTAGGGCGTTTCATCAATACCAAGCGCCGTTTAGAGCTGAAAGGTGAAGAACAAGGTGTGACGGTTTACGATGATTTTGCGCATCACCCAACGGCAATTGAACTTACAGTCGGTGGTTTGCGTAACAAGGTAGGTGAAAAACGCATCCTTGCTGTGTTAGAGCCGCGTTCTGCCACCATGAAGCGTGGCGTACACAAAAACACACTTGCAGAGTCACTACACAGTGCAGATGAAGTCTTCTTGTTCCAGCCAGATAATATCGAGTGGTCTGTGCAAGACATTGCCGACCAATGCACACAGCCAGCGTTTGTCGATGCGGATATAGATAACTTTGTAGCCAAGATCGTCGAACGTGCGCGACCAGGTGACCAAATTCTAGTCATGAGCAACGGTGGCTTTGGTGGTATTCACGGAAAACTTCTTGAGCAGTTAAAACAAAAAGCCTGATTGATATGCAAAACAAAACACAACCCTCTCATAAAAAAGCCATCACGTTGGCATTAACGGGTGCTTCTGGTGCTCCCTACGGCCTTCGTCTTTTAGAATGCTTGGTTGCGGCGGATTATCATGTCTACGTTCTGATTTCTTCGGCGGCTCGTGTTGTGATGGCAACCGAGCATAATCTTAAGCTACCAAGTGGCCCAGAAGCGGCGCAGCAAGCATTAGTAGAGCACCTGAACTGCAATCCAAATAACATCACCGTTTGCGGTAAAGACGATTGGTTCTCGCCGGTTGCGTCTGGTTCTGCTGCACCCAAGCAAATGGTGGTTTGCCCATGTTCTGCGGGAAGCGTTGCAGCGATTGCGCATGGTATGTCAGATAACTTGATCGAGCGGGCCGCTGATGTGGTAATGAAAGAGCGCGGGCAGCTGTTGCTCGTGGTTCGCGAAACACCATTTTCAACGCTACATCTGGAGAACATGCACAAACTGTCGCAAATGGGCGTCACCATCATGCCAGCAGCTCCAGGCTTCTATCATCAGCCAAAGAGTATTGAAGACTTAGTGGATTTTATGGTGGCGAGAATTCTTGACCACTTAGGTATTGAGCAAGGTTTGGTGCCTCGTTGGGGTTATGACCAGCGCTCGTGAGCTGATTGTGTAACCACTCAAATACCTTTACAATCCATCCAACTCATCGGGGAGCAAACCCATTTAGCATTGAGTCAATCAATGCATTGGGGCGCTGAGACCTAAGTGTTTAACTAGGGACCCGTATTACCTGAACCAGATAATGCTGGCGTAGGAATTGAGTCTGGATATTGGAAGTCCTTAATAGCCGCCTCAAACCCTGTGCCGCTCAACTTATTTCTCTGAAATACTCATGGAGAGCGAGCAGTGAAACCCACTCTAAATCTGATTGCCTTAGCTGCAATCACCTCTACTTCAGCGTTTGCCGCTGAAAACACATTAACCATCTATACCTACGACTCTTTTGCCGCAGATTGGGGGCCGGGTCCTAAAATCGAGCAAGCTTTTGAAGCAAAATGTGGCTGTGACGTTAACTTCGTAGCGTTGGACGATGGTGTGTCGATTCTGAATCGTCTTCGTCTTGAAGGCGGTAATAGCAAAGCGGACATCGTATTAGGTTTGGATAACAATCTGATGGCAGAAGCGAAGAAAACCGGTCTGCTTGCCGAGCACAATGTAGATACGTCCAATACAGTGTTACCAAACGGTTGGAGCGACACGACGTTTGTACCGTACGATTACGGCTACTTCGCGTTTGTGTACAACAAAGAGAAAATGACTAATCCGCCGAAAAGCATGAAAGAGCTGGTGGAAACGCGCGACGATCTGAAAGTGATTTACCAAGATCCGCGGACTTCAACGCCGGGCCAAGGCTTGATGCTATGGATGAAATCTATTTATGGCGACGATGTGACGCAAGCGTGGCAGAAGCTAGCGAGCAAAACCGTAACGGTCACGAAAGGTTGGTCTGAAGCGTATTCCATGTTCCTCAATGGTGAGTCCGATTTAGTGCTTTCTTACACCTCCTCACCTGCGTACCACTTAATTGCGGAAAACGATTCGAAGTTTGCGACGGCGAATTTTGCTGAAGGCCACTACATGCAAGTTGAAGTCGCCGCCAAAGTGAAAGGGGCAAAAAATTCAGAACTTGCTGATCAATTTATGAGTTTCATTTTAAGTGATGAGTTCCAATCGGCGATGCCAACGGGTAACTGGATGTACCCAGTCACTGACGTTGAGTTACCTAAAGGTTTTGAAACTTTGAGTGTTCCAAGCAAGTCGTTGAGCTTTAGTGCTGATGAAGTGGCAAAAATGCGTAAGTCTTGGATTCGCGAATGGCAAAGCGCATTGACGTTTTAGCTGACGTTTCCACCCTCATCTGAATGAGATAGGTTTTACCTTTGAATTCTGTTCCAAAAATAGGTTTAGGGGTCGCGATGATCATCGCGACCTTTGTTATTTCTGCCCTAGGTGCTTTGATTGTTCAAGCCCCTTCACTTGATGTGTCTGTGGTATGGGGCGACCCGTACTATCAACATGTCACCAAGTTCAGTTTCTACCAAGCGTTTCTTTCCACATTGCTCAGTGTTGGCTTTGCCATTCCAGTAGCGCACGCACTTTCGCGTCGCCAATTTATTGGTAAATCATTACTGCTTAAGCTGTTTGCATCGACACTGGTTTTGCCGGTTTTGGTTGGTGTTTTTGGGCTGTTAGCGATTTATGGCAACAGTGGTTTGTTGGCGCAGTGGTTGCAAAGTTTCGACACTAAACTGCCATTCTCTATTTACGGTTTGAACGGCATTTTACTCGCCCATGTGTTCTTTAATTTACCTTACGCGGCACGATTGCTTCTGCAAGCCTTGGAGTCTATTCCTGCCGAGCAGCATAAGCTTTGCGCGCATCTTGGGATGAGCCATTGGGATAAGTTTCGCTGGGTAGAATGGCCGCGTTTAAGGCAGCAGCTTCCCCACGTTTGTGGGTTGGTGTTTATGTTGTGCTTTACCAGTTTTGCCACTGTAATGGCGTTGGGGGGCGGGCCAAAATCCACCACCATTGAATTGGCCATTTACCAAGCGATTAAGTTTGATTTTGATTTACAAGCTGGGGCGTTATTGGCGCTGTGGCAGATGCTGTTATGTGGACTGCTTGCTATTGGAGTGCAGAAGTTAACAAGGCCTGTTTCTATCAGTGCTGGAAGCACATCGGTACAGCAATATTTAACGAAGGATCATGGGTGGTCAAAAGCTTGGGATAGCTTTTGGATCATAGGTGCCTTTTTACTGGTAATACCGCCGTTATTGATGGTGTTACTGAGTGGCATCAACCAACAAGTTTGGACAGTATTAACCGATGAGCGTTTTTGGTTTGCGCTATTGAACTCCCTCAAAGTCGCCTGTGTCGCTAGCGTGCTTGCGGTCGCTGCAGGGGTGTCCATACTATTGACCAGTCGCCGTTGGCGGTTGCAGTACAAAAACACGCGAGCCGATCAGATAGAGTTAATCGGCACCATTATTTTGGTGACTCCAGGTCTGGTGATTAGCACCGGTTTATTCTTACTACTGCGCGCATTTACCGATGTTTTTAGCTTGGCATTTTTTGTCGTGATTTTGGTGAACGGTTTGATGGCTTTGCCTTACGTGATCAAAACGCTAGCGCAGCCAATGCTGCACATTGAACAACAGTATCAGTATGTATGTGCCAGCTTAGGCATGCGTGGCTGGCAACGGTTTAAAGTGGTGGAGTGGCAGGCGCTACGCAAGCCGTTTGCACATGCGTTTGCGATCAGCTTTATGTTTGCAATAGGGGATTTAAGTGCCATCGCACTGTTTGGTGGACAAGAGTTTCGTACCTTACCTCTGTATTTGTTCCAGTTGCTTGGCAGTTATCAGATGGACGCAGCTGCGGTGGTATCGGTGACCCTATTGTTGTTGAGTGTGGGCTGTTTTGCCTTGATTGAGAAAGTATTGAAAACGAAGGAGAGAGCGTAATGTTAGTGTTGGATGATGTGCAGTACACCTACCAACGTGAACTGTTTCGTTTTGACTTAACGATTGAGCAAGGACAGATTGTATCGCTGATGGGACCAAGTGGGGCAGGGAAGTCAACCTTGCTGGCGTTGGTGGCAGGATTCATCCATCCTGACCGTGGTGATATTTGTGTTGATGGTGAGTCCATTGTGCGTAAAGAGCCTTATCTGCGTCCGTTCTCTATGTTGTTCCAAGAGCACAATTTGTTTGCTCACTTATCGGTGCGTGACAACATCGGTTTGGGCTTACACCCAGGGCTAAAGCTTACGGTGGACCAAAATCGTCAGATTGAACAAGCCGCGCAGCAAGTTGGTGTTGCAGAGTACCTCGACCGTTTGCCAGAGCATCTTTCTGGTGGCCAGCGTCAACGTGTTGCCTTAGCGCGTTGTTTTGTTCAGCCTCATCCCATGTGGCTATTGGATGAGCCGTTCTCGGCGCTTGATCCGGTGTTGCGTGAAGAGATGCTGAGCTTGGTAAAAAAACTCGCAGCAGAGCGGGGAATAACCGTATTGATGGTCACGCACCATTTAAGCGATGCCAAAGCGATTGCCAGCCACTTTGTGTTTGTGGCAGATGGTAAAGTGGAAGCCGCGGGTGATATGTCTGCATTGAGTGAACAGCATGCTAGTGAGAAGCTTGCGGCATTTATCCGAGCAGCATGCTAGTGCCTGATAGTTGCTAGGTTATGCTTCTCCGCAACACAAACCATGCCGAGGTCCAAATTCAAATTGAGATCTTAAGCTCATGATATGGTCAATCATTGCTTGTACACGCCGTGGGCGGTTTGCTCCAGGACGATAGACTAAATAAATAGGCATTGGTACCGTGTGCCATTGCGGTAACACTCTGACTAAGGTGCCACTTTCTAGCTCTTGCGTCATGTTCTGCACAGGTAAGTTAGCGATGCCTAGTCCTTTAAGTGCGCCTTTCAATATTGCTTCTACAGTTGTACTTGAGAAGTTACTGGTTATTGAAACATTGACGGTATTATCGTGTGAGATCAGCGTCCAAGGCCCTATTTCTGAAACATATTGATACCTCAAACAGTTGTGTTTTGTCAGGTCTTCTGGCGTTTCAGGTACGCCGAACTCAGCTAAATACTCAGGGCTAGCAGCCAGGACTCGAGTCGTATAGCCTAATTTTTTTGCGATCAATCGATCATCAACTATCTGACCGACTCGAATTGCCATATCAAAGCCGTGTGAAAACAGATCAACAAAATCGTTCGATGCTTCTAACGCAATTTGTACTTTTGGCCATTGTTTTAAAAATGGCAAAAAGATGTGTTCCGCCATATACGCATCCAACGCTGGTGGCGCGGAAATACGCAGCCGGCCTTGGATCTGTTGTTCCATCTCCAGTACGTCATGGCCAATTGAGTGGAATTCCTCAACTAAGCTTGCAGCACGCTCTAAAACCATTTGGCCAGCTTCGGTGATCACTAACTTTCGGGTTGTGCGCTCTAGGAGTTTGGCTTCAAAGTGTTGTTCGAGTTTGGTTATGGCTTTACTAACAGTAGATTTCGGTAGGTTTAACTCCAGCGCGCACTTGGTTAAGCTCAGTAGTCGACAGCTTGTGACAAAGATAGAAAGCGTTCTAAAGTCAATTGTTTCTAAATTGCGAACAATCACTTTCAATTATCCATATTGTTTCAATATTAATCTGATTATAGTCTGGCACCTCATCCTTAGCCATCAAGTTATTGTCATTTGAGGTAAACAACATGTCCAACTCTGTAGACTTATTTTCTCCTATCGAACTCGGTCAATTAGCATTAGATAACCGTGCTATTATGGCGCCTTTAACGAGAGCTCGTGCTGGCGCAGACCATATTCCTAATGACCTTATGGTTGAATACTACGCTCAACGTGCGAGTGCCGGACTTATCATTGCTGAATGCACCATGGTGATGGAAGGTACGTCTGCTTTTATGGCAGAACCGGGCATTTACAACGAAGAGCAAATCGCAGCTTGGAAAAAGGTAACGGATGCGGTTCATGAGAGAGGCGGTAAGTTTGTACTGCAAATTTGGCATGCGGGACGAGCTTGTCATCCTGATCTGAATGAAGGAAAAACACCTGTAGCGGCGAGCGCATTGGCCATTCGTGATGAATTAGTCCATACCCCTTCGGGTAAGCAAGCATATACGGTACCACGAGCACTCGAAGTGGATGAGATAGCTTCCATTGTTGCGGCGTTTAAACAAGGTGCAGAAAACGCCAAGAAAGCCGGCTTTGATGGGGTCGAGATACATGGCGCCAATGGTTATCTTATTGATAACTTCCTTCGTGACGGCTCAAATTTACGTACCGATGAATACGGTGGCTCGGTTGAAAATCGTGCTCGATTTTTACTTGAGATAGTGAAAGAAGTCGTTGAGGTGTGGGGACCCGGAAGAGTCGGTCTGCGTACATCTCCGCTAAATGGATTTAATGACATGAAAGACAGTGATCCAGTTGGTTTGGTGCGTTACTTAGCAGAGCAACTTAATTCTTTCGATCTTGCTTATTGGCACGTGATGCGTGCGGATCTGAAAGGCGTACAAAAAGCAGATGTTCTCAAGCCAGCACGCGAAAACTATCAAGGTCACTTAATGGCGAACGTGGGCTACAGTGCACAAGAAGCGGCAACAGCAATTGCAGAAAACAAAGTTGATGTGGTCGCATTTGGCGTTCCCTTTATCGCAAACCCAGATTTAGTTGAGCGATTTAAGAAAAATGCACCTCTTAATGAGGCGAAACCAGAACACTTTTATTTGGGGGGAGCAGAAGGTTATACCGATTACCCAGTGATGGCATAACCCTTACTTGTTTCATATAAAAAGGACGCTAATGTTAGCGTCCTTTTTCGTTTCTGTATTTACTTAGCCTTGCGGTTTTACGACCATCACATTGATTGGAGAATATTCCACAACCTTACTCGCGACAGAGCCAAGCATTACTTTATTGATTTTAGAGCGCTTGTGGCTTGGCATAATGATGAGATCAGCGCCTAAACGTTCTGCATAATCAAGAATGGTCGCGTAGGCCTTGCCTTCAGCAACATGCACTTGGTAAACCACATCTTCAGCAATATGCTCATTAGCGAAAGTTTTTAGTTGCTGCTTCACGTCTTGCTTCATTTTGGCCGCAGCATCTTTCGGAAAGTATGTGGCAACCATCGACATGTGAATACCAGGTAGTACCGTCAGAAGATGGATTTGAGCATTTGCTTGCTTTGCCTGCCAAACCGCTAGTTCAACCGCTCGGTCTGAAAAGCCTTGGTCATTTAGATCAACCGGAACAAGAATTTGTTTGTACATTCAATGTCTCTCATTAAGGCCCCTTTATCCTCGGGGCCAAATCGGTTATGCGCTCAATTGTTCCTTACGAGCACGACGTTTTTGGTTCATTGCAAGCACCAGCAAAATCATTAAGCATGGTACAAACACCCACTCTTTCATCGGACGGTCTGCATCCTGGATAACCCACTTGATTTCCCAATCAAAGTCGATACCTGCGGACTCTGCTGGACTACCAAATTCAACCATATCGACAATCATTTTGTTGTCACTTTCGGTCAGCATCAGACCCATAGATGAAATACGTGCGTCTGCTGTTGTCGCACTGTCTTCGAATGGAAGACGAACCGTTTTCTCAATGTAGTCGCCCTCAAGGTTTTCACCGGCAACACGTAACTCCAATGATTCTCCTACATTTAGTGTTTCCGTGATTTGAGCTACCTCAACGCCAGGAGAAAGAACTTTCGCTGGGTACAGCATGTCCCACCAAAAACCTGGACGGAAAAACGAAAATGTCAGTACTAATAATAGGACTGTTTCCCACCACTTGTTACGCGTGAACCACCACCCTTGAGTTGCCGCAGAGAAAATCAGCATTGCAATGATCGATGAGATGACCGTGAGTGCCAAATGCCACCAAGAGTCGATCCCCATTAACAATAGCTGGGTATTGAACACAAACATGAACGGCAAAATAGCGGTTCGAATATCGTAAGTAAAACCTTGGATACCAGTACGAATTGGATCTGATTTCGCAATTGCTGCTGCTGCAAAAGCCGCAAGACCTACAGGTGGGGTATCGTCGGCCAAAATACCAAAGTAGAAAACGAACAAGTGCACCGCTATCAACGGAATAATCAAGCCATGCGCTGCGCCGAGCGTAACAATAACCGGCGCCATTAGCGTAGAGACCACGATGTAGTTCGCCGTTGTTGGCAAACCCATCCCCAGAACCAAGCTAATGATGGCGGTAAACAGCAGCATAAGAATGATGCTGCCACCAGAGATAAACTCGACGAAGTCGGTCATCACTAGGCCGATACCCGTTAGTGTAACAACACCAACAACGGTGCCCGCTGCCGCGGTTGCAACGCCGATACCGATCATATTGCGCGCACCAGAAACTAAGCTCTCGGCAAGATCGACAAAGCCATCTTTGGTTTGCTGAAGCATGTCACCTTGCTTTGACAGCAGTGCAATCAACGGACGTTGAGTCAGCAAAATGAAAATCATGAACACCGTTGCCCAGAATGCCGAAAGGCCAGGTGAGAAACGTTCGACAGTCAAACACCAAACTAATACGACGATAGGGAGTAGGTAGTGCAAGCCTGACTTAACGGTTGGGCCAGGATCAGGTACTTCTGTTAATTCTGCATCAATCTCAATTGCGCCATCTTGCACGTTATTTGCTGAGACTTTCACCAGCCCAACGTACGCGATTAATAGTGCGACGGTAACAATTGGTGTCGCGGCATCACCAAAGACGTCCTTTGTCCAACCCACTCCGTAGTAAACCAATGCGCTGATCACACACAATCCTAAGATTGTACCAGTAAAGGACAGCAGACTTTGTACTAGTGTTGGGTTGTGGCGACGAGGAAGGCCTGTCATGCCTGCTTTGCACGCTTCAAGGTGAACAATGTAAATTAAAGCAATATAAGAGATTAGCGCTGGAAGTAGGGCGGCTTTAATCACCTCAACGTAGGAGATACCGACGTATTCCACCATCAAAAATGCTGCTGCACCCATGATTGGCGGTGTTAACTGACCATTGGTTGAAGCCGCTACCTCTACCGCACCCGCTTTTGTGCCGGGAAAGCCAACACGCTTCATCAGTGGAATGGTAAAGGTGCCAGTTGTTACTACGTTTGCGATTGAAGAGCCAGAAACCAGACCAGATAAACCTGATGCAACAACGGCCGCTTTAGCTGGACCACCTTTCATATGGCCAAGTAACGAGAAGGCAACTTTAATGAAGTAAGCACCAGCACCAGCGCGTTCCAGCATTGCTCCAAACAATACAAACAAGAAGACAAAAGAGGTAGAAACACCTAGCGCAACCCCAAATACGCCTTCTGTTGTTAGCCACAAGTGAGACATGGCCTTGTTCAAGCTTGCCCCTTTGTGTGCGATAACGTCAGGCATGTAAGGGCCTGCAAAGGTGTAAGTAAGGAAAACAGCAGCCACGACCATCAATGGTGGACCAAGAGCTCGGCGTGTTGCTTCTAAAAGGAGGATCATACCGATAACAGCAACAACGATATCAACCGTTGTCGGTGCGCCTGAGCGTCCTGCTAGCTCGGTATAAAAAAGGTATATATAGGCTGCTGAAAAGCTGCCAGCCAACGCGAGTATCCAATCAACAAGAGGGATATGATCGCGAGGAGAATTCTTCATCGCTGGATAAGCAGTGAAAGCCAAAAAGATCGCGAAAGTAAGGTGGATAGATCGCGCTTCCGTGTCGTTCAGTACGCCAAAATTGAAAATAAATGGTAACGGGGATGCGTACCATAATTGAAATAGTGACCAACACAGAGGAACAAACCAAAGGATTCGTCCTTGCATTCCCGAAGGGCTACGTGCACCTGTGTCTGCCTGAGCCACCATTTCTTGCACATCTTGTGACGGAGCTTGATTCGTCGCCATGTACTTTTTCCTTATTATTGATGGTCCTGTCTGATTTTTATCGAGAACCACACTTCGCCTCTATCAGTGTAGTGAATGGAGCGAAGTTTGCTTTCGAGTATTTTGCTGCCTGAACTCAAAGTGTTGATTGTTGGATACTCTGTTAGGCGGCGTTTAAGTTTTCTTGGGTATGAGCTCGCAGTTTTCAGAAGAAAACTGGCGAATGAAGCATACAGTTAGAACGTGCTACAACCTGTATGCTCAAACAGGCAGAAAATATTCTTTCCTGCCTGTATGTAGAGTCTGAGGAAATTACTTAATTAGACCCATTTCTTTGTAGTATTTTTCTGCACCTGGGTGAAGAGGAATAGAAAGACCAGCTTTCACCATGTCTTCTTTCTTCAAGTTTGCGAATGCAGGGTGTAGACGCTTGAAGGTATCAAAGTTTTCAAACACAGCTTTTGCCACGTTGTAAGCGACATCGTCTGAAACATCAGAGGTCGTTACCATTGTTGCTGCAACACCAAAGCTGTTTACGTCTTTGTCTGTACCGCGGTACATACCAGCCGGTACTGAGCTAAAGGCGTAGTATGGGTTGTCGGCAACAATTTTATCGATTTTAGGGCCTGTTGCTGAAACTAGCTTCGCATCACATGATGTGGTTGCTTCTTTGATTGAACCGTTCGGGTGGCCGACCATGTAAATGAAGGCGTCAATTTTGTTATCACAAAGTGCCTGAGAGCGTTCAGAGCCTTTTAGCTCAGACGCCAATTTGAAGCTGTCGTTTGTCCAACCCATCGCTTCCATGACAACGCCCATTGTTGCACGGTCACCAGAGCCTGGGTTACCGATGTTTACGCGCTTACCTTTCAGGTCTTCAACGTTTTCAATACCTGAATCTGCACGCGCAATGATGTTGAAAGGTTCTGTATGAAGAGAGAACATTGCGCGTAGCTTCTTGTACGGGCCTTGTTCTTCAAACTTGCTCGTACCGTTGTAGCCGTGGTACTGCCAATCCGATTGCACGATACCAAAATCTAATTCGCCTGCACGG
>NZ_JAWOTS010000025.1:0-53190 GCF_033338975.1 Vibrio sp. Vb0349
CAAACTTGCTCGTACCGTTGTAGCCGTGGTACTGCCAATCCGATTGCACGATACCAAAATCTAATTCGCCTGCACGGATAGTGTTAACGTTGTAAATTGAGCCACCAGTCGATTCTACTGAACAACGGATGTTGTGGTCTTTACGACCTTTATTTACCAACTTACAGATAGCACCACCAGTTGGGTAGTAAACACCTGTCACAGAGCCAGTACCGATGGTAATAAACTCTTGAGCGTTAACTGCGCCTGCGCCCATTACGGCTGCAGCGATAGCGCCTACTTTGAGAAGTTTGTTAAATGCCATGAATTTCCCTTCCTTATATTCATTATTTACCCGGAAATAACCATAAATCACTTCTGGAGTTTCCTATTTGGAAACGGCACCTTTTTCAATCCAATCGTTTGAAAAAGCGAGCGAATCATAACAAAAAATTGGCAGAAAATTATCCAATTGTTAAATGTTATAGTTGATAAGTCTGAATTTTGTATCAGGAGATAGGATTCAATTTGTGATTTAATTCTTTTTATAACAAATACTTAATTAACGTTTAGTGACTGAAATGAAAAAGATCAATTGCGTGATTTTGATCACAAAATGAGTGGTTAAAGAATGAGCGGAGTAAGCAAAAAATTTACATAAATTATGGGCTACAAAATGAGACTTCTTTTATAACCCACAATGAGTTAGCTGATTGAAGCTTTATAGAACTTAACCAGTATATTCGAACAGCTCGCACACTGATTTGAAGAGTTGCTCAGTCGTAATTGCCATGGTTGGCGTAATGAAAATGGTATCGTCACCTGCGACAACACCAAGAATACCTTCGGATTTACCGAGTGAATCAAGCAAGCGAGCAATCAACTGTGCTGCACCTGGGCCGGTGTGAATTACCACTAACGCTGCGTTACGATCGATGTCTAGTACCAGTTCACGCAGAGAGCTGCTGACTGTTGGGACACCTAGCTCAGCAGGAAGACAGTAAACCATTTCCATTTTTGCATTGCGCGTTCGGACGGCGCCAAATTTAGTCAGCATACGTGAGACTTTAGATTGGTTGATACTCTCAAACCCTTGCTGTTTGAGTGCGTCAACAATCTCGCCCTGTGAGCCAAAGCTTTCTTCTTTTAACAGGGCTTTAAAGGCGCGAACTAAGTTGTCTTGTTTTTCTGAATTGCGCATAGTCATTACAAATCTCTTATTACGGGTCAGCAATTTTGCATATTCTCGCATATATATTCAGGCGGTGCCAAAGAGTCCCAGGATTATGTTAGATGCGTCACTGTAAACTATATACCACATAGAATTCTTTAGCGCGCTGAAGTAGGGCTGTATCTGTTTTGTTGAATTCCTTGTCATTTCAACAGAATAAAAGAATAATCCAAGCCCCATTTGTAGCACGGTAACAGCGAGTTGCGCGAGGTCGCAAAGCTAGCGTTAATTGATTGTAATCAAGTTGTGATTCCGATAGCTTTATTTAAGTTGGTTACAAACTACCCTACGAATACGTTTATAAGAGAAATACTCTCAAGGAGAACTACATGAAAGTAGCCGTTATTGGTGCCGCTGGTGGCATCGGTCAAGCCCTGGCCCTTCTACTTAAGAACCGTCTTCCTGCTGGTTCTGATCTAGCCCTATATGATATTGCTCCAGTAACTCCTGGTGTGGCCGCTGATCTTAGCCACATCCCTACGCCAGTTTCTATCAAAGGTTACGCTGGTGAAGATCCTACTCCAGCACTAGAAGGCGCGGATGTTGTGCTAATTTCTGCTGGTGTTGCGCGTAAGCCAGGTATGGATCGTGCGGATCTATTTAATGTAAACGCTGGTATCGTTAAATCGCTAGCGGAGAAGATTGCGGTTGTTTGTCCGAAAGCTTGTGTTGGTATCATCACAAACCCTGTAAATACAACAGTGCCAATTGCTGCTGAAGTTCTTAAAAAAGCGGGTGTTTATGATAAGCGTCGTCTATTTGGTGTAACAACGTTGGATGTTATCCGTTCAGAAACGTTTGTTGCTGAGCTAAAAGACAAAGATCCAGGTGACGTTCGCGTGCCAGTAATTGGTGGTCACTCTGGCGTAACGATCTTACCTCTACTGTCTCAAGTAGAAGGTGTTGAGTTTACAGCTGAAGAAGTAGAAGCATTAACGAAACGTATTCAAAATGCAGGTACTGAAGTTGTAGAAGCGAAAGCGGGTGGTGGTAGTGCAACACTATCAATGGGCCAAGCTGCATGTCGCTTTGGTCTGTCTCTGGTTCGTGCTCTTCAAGGTGAAGAAGGCGTAGTTGAGTGCGCTTACGTTGAAGGCGACGGCGAACACGCGACTTACTTCGCGCAACCTGTAAAACTGGGTAAAGAAGGCGTTGAAGAAGTACTAAGCTACGGCAAACTCAGCGATTACGAAAAGTCTGCATTAGACGGTATGCTAGAAACACTAAATGGCGACATCAACATTGGTGTTGAATTCGCAAAGTAACCTAGAAAGCCTATATAAGAAGAAAGCCGATCATCTTGATCGGCTTTTTTGATCCTTGATTTCTCAACTTCGTAAAAATGGTCGAACAAAACCACGTAGTGAAGGAGAAGATGATGGAAGCGAGTCGAATCCGTAAAGGCATGGTTGTTGAGTGCCAACAAGGCGTCGGTACGATATTAGTGGTCGACCATGAAGCAGAGACGGTATTGTTGTCCAAACAAGGGACTGAACAGCAACTCGCCGTTAGCTTTGATGAAATAGAAGATGATCCACAACTGCATGGCGGTAGTGACAGATATTACTAGCGCCTCGGGGCGTCGTCATTAGGTATCAAACGTAAAAAAGGAAGAGCATGCTCTTCCTTTTTGCTATAAGTCTTGCGTTATGGGTAGCTATTGATTACTTCGTGCGTTGCACTGCGACATGAGCCAGAGTAACAAGCGCTTGTTTGTATTCAGACTCTGGCAACACTGATAGTTCTGCGATTGCTTTGTCTGCTTCTTCTAGAGCTTTTTGCGTTGTGTATTCCAGAGAGCCTGCTTCTTTCATGACCGCAAGAATTTCTTCTAAGCGATCCATGCCATTCGCTTTCTCAATCGCTTCACGAATCATGATTGAGTTTTCTGGTGTGGTATTACGCATAGCATGGAGTAGAGGTAAAGTTGGCTTGCCTTCGGCCAAGTCATCACCCACATTTTTACCCATGTCTTCGCCATCAGAAGTGTAATCCATGACGTCATCAATGAGCTGAAACGCAGTGCCTAGATACTTACCGTAATTTTGCATTGCGATTTCAACATGCTCAGGAGCATCATTTAAGATTGCACCGATTTGAGTTGCGGATTCAAATAAGCGCGCAGTCTTAGAGTAGATGACTTGCATGTAGCTTTCTTCTGTCGTGTCAGGGTCGTTACAGTTCATCAACTGCTGTACTTCACCTTCGGCGATCACGTTTACGGCATTGCTCATTAGTTTAAGGATCTTCATGGATCCTAGTTCCGTCATCATCTGAAATGAGCGTGTATAGATAAAGTCCCCAACTAATACGCTAGCCGCATTGCCAAATGCTGCATTCGCAGTGGCTTTACCACGGCGCATGTCTGATTCATCTACCACGTCATCATGCAGCAAAGTCGCTGTATGGATGAACTCAATAAACGCAGCTGCCATTGTATGACCATTGCCTTGGTAACCAAGTGCACGGGCTGACAGTATCGCTAAAAGCGGTCTTAGACGTTTGCCTCCACCACTCACGATATAAAAACCGAGCTGGTTGATTAAAGAGACATCAGAATTAAGTTGGGCTTGAATTGTTTCATTCACTTTTGCCATGTCATCGGCAGTAAGCGCTTGGATAGTTTTAAAATCCATCGTATATCCGGCTGAAGTTAGACCCTGCAAGGCTTATTCGATTTATATAATTGTCGAATAATACACTAAAAAACGTTGATTAATACATTACTAAAGGGCATGATTGCCGCACTTTTCTTTGGCGATTAGCTTTTCGCCAATTTTTTCAAAATATGGCTTGTCATAGGAGCATCTATTCTGTAGAATCTGCGCCCTATTGATGATTAGTTTAGCGCACACCCTCAAGAAAGGCTGTGCGGAAAAAGCGGAGTAAAATATGTACGCTGTTTTCCAATCTGGTGGTAAACAACACCGTGTAAGCGAAGGTCAAACTCTTCGTTTAGAGAAATTAGACGTTGAAACTGGTGCAACTGTAGAATTTGATAAAGTTCTTCTTGTTGCTAACGGCGAAGACATCAAAGTTGGTGCTCCTCTTGTAGAGGGCGGCAAAATTGTTGCTGAAGTTGTACAACACGGTCGTGGCGATAAAGTTAAAATCGTTAAGTTCCGTCGTCGTAAGCACTCTCGTAAGCAACAGGGTCACCGTCAGTGGTTCACTGAAGTGAAGATCACTGGTATCAACGCTTAATCTATTAGGAGAGTTTAACAATGGCACACAAAAAAGCTGGTGGTTCTACTCGTAACGGCCGCGATTCAGAAAGCAAACGTCTAGGTGTTAAGCGTTTCGGTGGTGAATCTGTACTTGCAGGTAACATCATCGTTCGTCAACGTGGTACTAAGTTCCATGCTGGTAACAACGTAGGTATCGGTAAAGACCACACTCTATTCGCTCTTACTGAAGGTAAAGTGAAGTTCGAAGTGAAAGGTCCTAAGAACCGTAAGTTTGTAAGCATCGAAGCTGAGTAATTAGGTTTTTAACCAAATTACTTAATAGCTTTAAGCTGAATTCAAAAGCCCTGCCGAATCGGCGGGGTTTTTTATTTGTGGCAGTCGACATATCGAAGTTTCTCGCTAAGATCCTAAGCGATTTGAATCTGGGAGCTTAGATCTGTCATCTGCTAAAATTGTCGGATGACATAGTAAGATTTAATCCACGCACGAAGTAGTCGGAGTAAAAGATGAAGTTCGTAGATGAAGCGGTAGTAAAAGTTCAGGCTGGTGATGGCGGTAGTGGCGTTGTCAGTTTCTGGCGTGAAAAATTCATCACTAAAGGTGGCCCTGATGGCGGTGATGGCGGTGACGGTGGTGATGTTTATATCCAAGCCGATGAAAACCTAAATACCCTGATTGATTACCGTTTCCAGCGCTTCTACGAAGCTGAGCGTGGTGAAAACGGTCGCGGTGGTAACTGTACAGGTAAGCGTGGTAAAGACATCGTTCTTCGTGTACCTGTGGGTACGCGCGCTGTGGATATCCACACAAATGAAATCGTGGCGGAAGTTGCTGAACACGGTAAGAAAGTGATGATCGCAAAAGGCGGTTGGCACGGTCTAGGTAACACGCGTTTCAAATCTTCAGTAAACCGCGCGCCTCGTCAGAGAACATTGGGTACAAAAGGTGAAGTACGCGAAATTCGCCTTGAGCTATTGCTTCTTGCTGATGTGGGTATGCTTGGTCTACCTAATGCTGGTAAATCAACCTTTATCCGCGCAGTATCAGCAGCAAAACCGAAAGTCGCTGATTACCCATTCACGACTTTGATCCCAAGCTTGGGTGTCGTAAGTGTCGTACCAGAGAAAAGTTTTGTTGTTGCAGACATCCCTGGTTTGATCGAGGGTGCAGCAGATGGCGCTGGCCTTGGTATTCGATTCTTGAAGCACTTAGAGCGTTGTCGAGTGTTGCTGCACATGATCGATATTATGCCAATTGATCAGTCCGATCCGGTGCAAAATGCATTGACGATCATTGATGAACTAGAGCAATACAGCGAAAAACTGGCAAGTAAGCCGCGCTGGTTAGTGTTCAACAAAGTTGATCTAATGCCTGAAGAAGAAGCGAATGAGAAGATCCAAGAAATCTTAGACGCACTAGGTTGGGAAGACGAGTACTTTAAGATCTCGGCGATCAATCGTAACGGTACTAAAGAGCTTTGTTACAAACTGGCTGACTTTATGGATAACCTACCTCGCGAAGAGGAAGAAGTGGCTGAAGAAGATAAAGTTAACTTCATGTGGGATGATTACCATAAAGATGCGATGGCGGGTAAAGACGTTATCACTGAAGATGACGACGACGATTGGGATGACTGGGACGATGAAGAAGATGACGGTCACGTTGTCTACGTTCGTGACTAATCAGAACGGTCAAACAATGCCTGTTTGCCTATAATTCATTAAGCCGCAATTATTTATTGCGGCTTTTTTTGTATCTAAATCATATTTAGGTGATGTGATTTACGGCACAATAACCGATACGTCGTGTTTTTTGAGGGTTAGTTTGGCCCTCGCGCGTATGAATGAGTAACACCCTAAAAGGAATTAGACTTATTTATGACTCTAGAAACCATACCGCCTAGAGAGTTGGCGGTATCTACTCAACGATCGATTTCTCGTCTTGTCGCCCAAGCCGGACAAATGCTACTTGCTCATGGTGCTGAAAGTACTCTTGTGAGCGATATTATGCGTCGTATTGGCCTAGCTTGTGGGGTGAATGAAGTTGCGGTAGCACTATCAGCTAATGCATTGGTTGTGACGACGGTAATGGATGGGCATTGCATCACCACCACCCGAAGCTGCGCTGATCGTGGCATCAATATGCGCGTTATTACGCAAATTCAACGAATCTGTATCATGATGGAGCGTGGTCTGCTCGATGCAACCATGGCGCAGAAAAAGCTGAACGCTATCAGTCCAGAGCGTTATAACCGCTGGTTGGTGGTGTTTATGATTGGCTTGTCTTGTGCGGCATTCAGTCATCTAGCTGGTGGTGATTGGGGAGTCTTCATCATGACCTTTTTAGCTTCAGCTGGTGGCATGATCGTTCGCCAAGAAATTGGTCATCGTCATTTCAACCCTCTATTGAACTTTGCTGCGACCGCTTTTGTGACTACCTTAATTTCAGCACAGGCGGAAATTTACCAAATCGGTAATCTACCTACCGTAGCAATGGCATCGTCAGTATTAATGCTTGTACCTGGTTTCCCACTCATTAACTCTGTCGCAGATATGTTGAAAGGCCACATTAATATGGGGATTGCTCGATTTGTGATGGCTAGTTTACTAACGTTGGCGACATGTTTGGGGATCGTTGCTGCGATGAGTGTAACTGGAATTTGGGGGTGGGCTATCTAATGAGTTTATTTGATTTGATGTTTGGCCTTTTGAATGACATGTTTTTTGCGGCGATTCCCGCCGTAGGATTTGCATTGGTTTTTAACGTGCCACAAAGAGCCTTAGTGTATTGCGCTGTTGGTGGCGCGATTGGTCATGGTAGCCGCTACTTGATGATGCAGTTTGGCATTCCTATTGAGTGGGCAACCTTTTTTGCTGCGACGTTAGTTGGGATGATTGGTGTGTACTGGTCTCACCGTTTTCTCGCGCATCCAAAAGTGTTTACTGTGGCTGCTTTGATCCCGATGGTGCCGGGTGTGTTTGCGTACAAAGCAATGATCGCTATGGTAGAAATCAATCATGTTGGCTACTCACCCGAGCTTGTCGCAACCTGTATGGAAAACTTTCTTAAGGCCATGTTTATTATTGCAGGTTTAGCAGTTGGTCTTGCGGTTCCAGGGCTGTTATTCTATCGCCGCAGACCTATTGTATAAGGACCTAACATGATCATTAGTATGATTGCCGCGATGGCCGACAATCGCATCATTGGCAAAGACAATCAAATGCCTTGGCACCTTCCCGCCGATTTCGCTTGGTTTAAGCGTTGTACCATGGGAAAACCGGTTGTGATGGGACGCAAAACCTATGAGTCTATTGGTCGCCCTTTACCTGGTCGCTTGAATATTGTTATTAGCCGTGATGAGACACTAAAGATCGAAGGTGTCACTACCGTAACATCGATTGAGCAGGCTCTGGAAGTCGCAGGTGATGTGGAAGAAGTGATGATCATTGGTGGTGGTGCGATTTACACCACTTGTCTGCCTATGGCCAATAAACTGTATGTAACACACATTGAAGCGGCCATTGATGGTGATACTCAGTTCCCAGATTGGGGAGACGAGTTTAAGGAAACTTACTCAGAAATGTATCAAGCCGATGAGAAGAACGCCTACAACATGCGCTTTACTGTGTTAGAAAAGTAATTCGAGATTAACACCGCGTAGTTAATACGGTAATGCCGTTCGTATAACAGCGAGCGGCCATCCCAACCTACCGTCATCCTGAAAAGCGACGAAAGAGCGAGATTCAGGAGCCTCTATACGAGTACTTTGTTGTCAAAGGTATTTCTATCTATTCGCAGCGCGAGGATATTCGATTTCTAGTCTCGTTAAGGCTCGTTGGAATGACCCTACAGGAGGTGTTAAGTGACAGGTATTCCTCCTACTATGGATTATCGACTGTTATTCAGTGTTTAACTTAACGCATCCTGAGTAAAAATTTTCTTATCTTCCCAACGGATCATGGTTAGGCTTCCGCCCCAAACACAGCCAGTATCTAGCCCGATGACTTCGCTGTTCATATAACCTTGCAGTGCAGCCCAGTGCCCAAAGAGCACCGCTTTGTTTAAGTGGATACGTTTAGGCACCTCAAACCATGGAATAAGTTCGTTACCGGAAACTTGTTGCGGTGGCAATTTACAATCCATATCCAAACGACCATCAGGGAAACAAAAGCGCATCCGCGTAAAAGCATTGATAATATAACGGTATCGGTCCAAACCCTGTAGAGAGTCATCCCAGGAATCCGGTTGATTGCTGTACATGTTTTTTAATAGCCAAGGCAGCTCTTCACTTTGGATGATGCGCTCAACTTCACGGGCACACTTTCTCGCTGTTTTTAGATTCCACTGCGGTGATATGCCAGCGTGACACATCACGAACTCGTCATGCTCGGCCATTAGAGGTTGCTGAGCTAGCCATGTCAGTAGTTCCTCTTTGTCAGGGGCCGTGAAAATAGGTGCGGTTTTATCTTTGTCTTTGACCTTTTTTATCCCGTGAGCCACTGCGAGAAGGTGAAGGTCGTGATTACCAAGCACCACGATTGCGTTTGCGCCAAGTGACTTCACAAAGCGTAACGTTTCTAGTGATTTAGGCCCTCTGGCGACCAAATCACCAGCAAGCCAAAGTTGGTCTTTTTTCGCAGAGAAAGATACTTTTTCTAGTAGTCGCTGCAATTCATCAAAACAGCCTTGGATGTCACCAACAATATAGGTAGCCACTGAATCTCCAATTTACTAATTTAAAACATTTGGAACAGCCAAGCGAAATGGTTCGATTTCGGTGATGAACTCTTGCCCTTTCTCATCCAGCATTTTGTAGTGTCCTTGCATAACGCCGACAGGGGTTTCTAACGCGGTTCCGCTACTGTACGTGTATTCATCATTGCTTGGAATAAAGGGCTGCTGGCCTACCACTCCGTCACCTTCAACCGTCATTTGCTTGCCATTCGAGTCTGTGATTAGCCAGCGGCGGCTCACTAACTGTACGGTTTGTTGGCTAAGGTTTTTGATGGTGATGATATAAGCGAAAACGTAGCGTTGTAGCTCTGGGTTGGACTGTTCTTCGATGTATTTGGTGTGAACTTGAATTTTGATGCAAGGTTGAATGACGTCCATGTGCACTCCTCAGAAACGTAATATCCCAATAATAATAAGCCAAACCTACAAGGGTTTGGCTCATTGTTTGAGTTCTTAGTGCTGCGGGTTATCCGCAAGCCAGTTCGCCATTGCGACGAATTGTTCTAGCGTCAGGTTCTCTGGACGCATGCTTGGATTAACACCTAGCTCTTCTAGTACTTCTGTGCTTAACAACGATTTGTAGCAGTTACGAACTGTTTTACGACGTTGGTTAAAGCCTTCACGACAAACGCGATCGAGCAAACGCAGATCTTTCGCCGGGCATGGCAGCTCTTCGTAAGGCACTAAACGAACAACGGCAGAATCCACTTTCGGTGGTGGAACGAATGCCGTTGGCGGTACTTCCAGTACCGGTACCACTTTACAGTAGTACTGAGCCATTACCGTTAAACGGCCGTAAGCTTTGCTGCCAGGGCCGGCGGCTAAGCGGTTTACCACTTCTTTTTGCAGCATAAAGTGCATGTCTTGAATGTCTTTATGGAACTCAAAAAGGTGGAACATCAATGGTGTAGAGATGTTGTATGGTAAGTTACCAAAAATGCGCAGCTTGTTGTTTGGCTTCACTAGTTGAGTGAAGTCAAAACGCATAGCGTCACCCTCATGGATGGTCAACTTATCTGCCAGTTCAGGGTGAGTACGTAGGCGTTCCGCCAGATCGCGGTCTAATTCGATAACTGTGAACTTATCTACTTCACGACCTACCGGCTCAGTGATTGCACCAAGACCAGGACCGATTTCAACCAGGTTTTGACCTGGTTTTGGGTTAATCGCTGATACGATCCCATCAATAATGTATGGATCGTTCAGGAAGTTTTGACCAAAACGTTTACGCGCTTTGTGTCCTAAATGGACATCATTTCTCATTGTTTCTTCTCTACCAAATCTATCGCATGCGTGAGCGCTGTTCGGAAACTCCCTGTATCCGCTTGACCTGTCCCTGCCAGATCTAATGCAGTACCGTGGTCCACCGATGTTCTAATAAAAGGTAGACCAAGAGTAATGTTTACTGAACGACCAAAGCCTTTGTATTTTAATACTGGCAACACTTGATCATGGTACATGCCTAAAACAGCATCAGCATCATTTAAATATTTTTCATTGAAAATGGTATCAGCCGGCAGAGGGCCGATCAGGTTGATACCTTTTTCTTGTCGAATTTTTTCCAGTGTCGGAGTTATGGTCTCGATCTCTTCACGACCTAAGCAGCCATCTTCGCCAGCATGAGGGTTAAGCCCGCAAACGTAGATGTTTGGTTGTGCGATAGCAAACTTTTCTACAAGGTCTGTATGAAGAATATCGATGATTTTTTCTAATCGCTCTTCGGTGACAGCTTTGGACACATAAGCTAAAGGAATATGTGTTGTAACCAGCGCCACGCGTAGTCCTTCCGTTGCTAGCATCATTACGACTAGCGGCGTTTGTGACTTCTCGGCGAAAAATTCAGTATGACCACTGAATGCAACACCTGCGCGATTAATCACCCCCTTATGAACAGGGCCGGTGACAATAGCATCAAATTCATCATTCATACAGCCTAAAGCCGCTCTTTCTAGCGTTTTTAGTACATAGTGGCCATTCGCTTCATTGAGCTCGCCTGCGACCGCAGGTTCCGATATTTGGATATGGTCAACGATAAGCGTGCCCGCTTTTTGTGTTTTAGGTGCTTCTTCTGGATTGTAATCAGACAGTTGGACTTCGATGCCAAGCTGCTTGGCTCGCTCCGTCAGCATATTCTTATCGGCACAGACGACAATTTGGTGCGCCCAATCTTCTTTCGATAGGGCAAGCACTAAGTCTGGGCCGATACCCGCAGGTTCCCCTGCGGTTACGACAATTCTACGAATTGTATTAGTTGTCATTGTTGTCATCCACGATTTCAACAAACGCACTTGCGCGTAGCTCTTGCATCCATGCGCCCGCTTCTTCATTAAATTTACGATTAAATAGAATACGGTAAGCTTTGTTCTTCATCGCTGAGTCAGTGCGGTCAACTTGGCGACGATCCAACACTTCAACGATATGCCAGCCGTGAACGGTTTTGAACGGTTCGCTGATTGAGCCAACTGGCAGAGTTTCTACTTGGTGCTTAAATTCTGGCACGTAAAGATCTGGTGTTTGATAACCTAGTTCACCGTCTTGTGCTGCCGAGCCAGGATCTTGACTGTATTGTGTTGCCAATTGAGCGAACGTTGCTTCACCGGCTTTGATGCGGCGTACAAATTCATTCAGTTGCTTCTTCGCCCCTTCGTCGCTCAGAATCACGGTTGGTTTAATCAAAATATGACGCGCATTTACTTCCGTTACCGCAACCGTTTCTAGGCCTTTTACATCCTCTATTTTTAGGATGTGGAAACCAACGCCACTACGGAATGGACCAATAATGCTGCCTTTGTTTTGCATCTTGATCTGATCAGCAAAGATGGTTGGCATCTCTTCTTTACGCATCCAGCCCCAATCACCACCTTGTAAAGCTTTAGGACCTTTAGAGTAGGTGTAGGCCATCTCCGTAAAATCTGCACCTTCGTTTAGCTTTTTCGCGAGCGCTTTAGCTTCTGCTTCTACAGCAGATTTTTCTTTATCGTCAGAGAAGCGCAGTTGAATGTGTCCAATTTTGTATTGAACAGTTGCATTGGTTTCTTGTGATAGTTGCTCAGCAAGGCTATCGACCTCTGCTGGAAGGATATTAATACGGCGACGAACCAGTGCATTGCGGGCTTCTGATGCGGCGATTTCCTTACGAATTTGTTCGCGGAATTCTGGGTAACTTAAACCTTCACTTTCTACAGAAGCAGCGAGTTGTTCTACCGATTGCTCATTATTACGTGCGATCTCTGCAATCGCTTGGTTTAAACGGTTGTCGTCAATACGCACACCAATACGGTCTGCTTCTTGGCCTTGCAACGTATCAATGATAAGTTTTTCAACGACTTGTTCTTTTAACACGCTGGTAGAAGGTAAGCTCTTTCCACTTTGACGAGCGTTGGCTTGCAGCGTTTTCATCGCTGTTTCGATGTCGCTTTGTAGAACTACACCGTCATTCACGATGACCGCAACCTTATCGATCTCTACTGGTGCTGCAACCGCTCCGCAAGAGAGTAGGGTCGTGAATAAGATTGATTTCCAAATTTTCATTTAAAATTCCGTCAGTATTTTTGAATAGGCGTCTTATTCATTTAAGACGCCTATTTTGATTAATTGTTCAGATAGAATGGGCGGCCGTACTTAATCGCGTTGTCAGAACCATCCAGTTCTTTGACAGCAGTGTCTTCACGCTGGTTGGTCGCAAAGCCTTGAATACCGAAGTTAACGCTGAAGTTATTTTCGTATTCAGGTGATGCCCCGGTGCTGCCGATAGCTTGGTCTTCCCAACCAAGCAATTGGTTTGAGTAAGTGACGCCAATGTACCAACAGTCAGATTGGTAACGCAGGCTCGCTAACCATTCTAGGTCCGCATTTTCATTGAGGTCGTAGTAGTATTGACCACTCGCAGACCAGTTCGGGTTGAACTCGTAGGCCGCTACAATACCTGCTTGAGAAATACCTTTACGAGTAATTGTGTCTAGGTTTTCGAGAATGATCGTATCTTCGATGTATTCACGCGTAACGTAGCGATAGTTACCCTGAATAAAGCCGCCGTTGAATTGGTATTCCAAGGTACTGTTTGCCAACTGCATGGAGCTCAAATCAATATCGTATTGAATTCCACCGTGATAGAACAAGTAATCGTTGTAGTTGAAATCAGCTTCAATCGCCCATGATGAGTAATTGGTGGTCTCATCCGGAAGATTTGGACTATTGCTCAGTTTGGTCTTCTTATCGAAGTAGTAAATCTGACCAAATGAAACGTTAAGACGCTCTTTATAGTCATCATCAAAGAAGCGAGTACTCGCACCGTAGCTTAACTGGTTCGCCGAGGCGATTTTATCAATGCCACTGTACTTACGACTGCGGAATAGCCCGTAGTAGTCGGTTTGTAGCAAGGTGGTATCGTAGTTGTAGATGTTGGTTTGATCTTCTTCAGGTACGTACAAGTACTGCAGCTGAGGCTCCAGTGTTTGTGTGTAGCCCTTGATCCAGCTTGTATCTCGCTCTAAGTAAAGTTGTGCATGCGTACGGAACTCAGGAATAACACGAGAAACTTCATCATCCAACTGGTTTTGCAAGTTTACATCTGTCAAACCCGTTAAGTCTTGAGAGTAATACGTAGAGAGCACGCGAGCTTCTGTTGTCCACGTTGCCCATGAGTTTGAGAGTGGTAATGTAAGCCCTGGTTCAATGTGAACACGGGTCGCATTTGGTCGCGCAGCATCGCTGGTATCGAAGCGGCTGACTTGGCTCTTAACGTCAAAGTTAAGGTAGTCTCCCCACAATGGCGTGTAGTAGTTCAAGTCTAACTGAGGAAGCAGGCGATAAGGGCGGTTCTCTTCTTTCAATAAGATTTGGAAGTCACGAACGGTTAACGAGGCATCCCAGAAGTCAGAACGATATTGTACTTGTCCTTCTTGAACCAGTTGACCATCTTCACGGTTACCAATGTCGGAGTCGAGATCGAGGAAGTAATCAATATCACTCACTTTTGAGTAATCAACTTTGACTATCCACTGTTTATTGATGATACCGTCGTGTTTAACTTGGTAGCCCCAACGAGACTCGTCCTGATATTTGCGATCACTATTGAGGTATTCGCCTTTGATTTCCCCATTTCCCCAACCATCTGTTAGGTAGCGGAAGTCAGTATCGAGTTTTGTACCACGTTGCTGCATATAGAGCGTGGTGAGTGTCATGTCATATTGAGGCGCGATGTTCCAATAGAATGGCACCTCGACTTCCATACCATCACTAGAACCGTACGATAAAGAAGGGAAGAGGAAACCCGTTTTGCGCGTATCTCCAATTGGCATGGTTAGATACGGCACATAGAAAACAGGCACATCTAACACTTCAAATCGAGGATGATGCAGCGTCGCTGTCTCTTCATCTTGGTCAACATCGATGCCTGACGCAACCAATCGCCATGAATTATCGCCTTGAGGGCACGATGTGATAGAGCCGTCTTCGAGTTCATAAACCGACTGACCTGTGCGAGCGATATAGGCTGCAGTGCCTCGGCCTTGTTGGCAAAGGAACTGATAATCGGTGTTCTCAAGCGAAAACGTATCTTGATTAATGTCGTTAGTAACACGATCAGATCGAGCTTTGACTTGGCCGTCATTGAAAGTCACGTTGCCTTCGGCAACCACGACGTTGTCTTGTTGGTGCAGCGTTACGCTATCTGCGGTAATTTTCTTCTGGCCTTGGGTGACTTGTACATTACCTGAGTACTGAGCTTTGTCACCATTGATGGCTTGCAGGGTGTCAGCTTCTACCACTACTGGGGTATTAAGAGCGTCCTCCTCGCCACTTGTATCGACCAAACATTGATCTGTGGCGGGCATTTCCTGCACACTATCATGGATATTCGCTTCAGCTTGAGTGGTGGGTACAAACAAGGCGGTGCTGATAGAGGCCGCTAAAAATGTGCGGGAGAAATGTTGCATTGAATTGAACTTTCCTGTGTCACTACTACTCGATGGCTATAGGGCTTGTTGTACCCTAGCGTAATAGCCAAATGAATCAACTATAGTCGCATTTATCCCAGCGTATTGATTCACTGTGGCATAATGACGACAAAATAGCTGCAAAGATAAGCAGGCGAAATGGCCTAGCCGAAATAAAACTAATTCCATTATCATAAAGGAAATCGTTGCATCCGGCACTATAAGACCGCCGTCGTCGATAAAAATTCATTGATAGAGAACACATAATGCATATTTTTGGCAAAATTCTGGGTGCCTTTTTTGGCTTGTTACTTGGCGGGCCGCTAGGTTTACTCTTTGGCTTATTTATTGGCCATCAATTCGATAAAGCACGTCGCTTGAGTCAAGCCGGGTTCTCTACTGGCGGCTTTGGAAAAGGGCCAAGTCAAGCTCAGCGCCAAGAAGAGTTTTTTAAAGCGGCGTTTGCGGTAATGGGACATGTGGCAAAAGCGAAAGGCCAAGTCACCAAAGAGGAAATCCAACTGGCTTCAGCCATGATGGACCGCATGAATTTGCATGGCGAACAGCGTCGCGCAGCGCAAGACGCGTTTCGTGAAGGTAAAGACAGCGACTTTCCGTTAGAAGATGTTCTTGTTCGTGTGAAAATTTCGACAGCTGGTCGCTTTGACTTGTTGCAATTTTTCTTAGAGCTGCAAATCTCGGCGGCCTTTGCAGATGGCTCGATCCACCCGAGTGAACGAAATGTACTACACAAGATTGCACGTGGTTTGGGTTTCTCTTCTGAGCAATTAGAGCGTCGTTTGCAAATGCAAGAAGCCGCATTTCGTTTCCAAAGCCAGGGCGGTTTTCATGGTCAGCATCAAGGCCAATCTTCAGGTGGTAGCTGGCAACAAGCTTCACAAGCGGATCAGTTGGCCGACGCGTACAAAATTCTGGATGTGTCTTCAGATGCAGACAGTAAAACCGTTAAGCGTGCTTATCGTAAACTGATGAACGAGCACCACCCGGACAAATTGATGGCTAAAGGTTTACCACCAGAGATGATGAACGTCGCGAAAGAGAAATCTCAAGAGATTCAAAACGCTTACGATCTTATTAAGAAGGTTAAAGGCTTTAAGTAGTCGGACGTTTTCTATCAAACATTTGGATGTAAAAAAGGGCACTCAGTGCCCTTTTTCATGTCTTAGTCTTTGAGTTGCCTGTGTCTTTAGCTTTTGGCCTATCATGTCCCTAATGCTAATTGACCTCACATCCCCCCAGTTTAGTTGGCTTGATTCAAGTCCCAATCGTATTCGTATTTCACTTTGCCAGAGAAGTTTTTGTATTGCGGAGCATACTTTGCGATGTGTTTGAAGATTTGTTTTTCTCCACCAAAGTCCGTTGCAAACCAATCATAAATAGAAGACAGCTGTGCCGTGTTTCCTTGGATAGATACGCCTTTGCTGCTGTTGATAAATGTTTTGGCGGCACTATCCAGTAGAGCTTGCGTGTTGTCAGCAGTGAATGCTTGAGCTTGTAGGTTAGGGCATCCTAGGCTGGCACAGTTAACCGCGTAATGCGTTCTTGGGTCATTCCAAATTGGACGCAAAATTCGATGTTCAATATCGTTTAAAGTTAGATCCTTCCCATTGACCACGACCACATCGTCTCCCCAAGGACCAAAGCTAAATAAACCACCTAGCTTGGTGATTGATTCGACTGGATAGTTATCCAAAATAAGATCTACCGTGATGGCGTTGTAAAGGTTTACCCAATAGGCATATTGCTCTGCTTGGTTGTATTGTAGAGGGTCTAGTTTTGCCAAACGCTGGATGTATTGTTTCAGCTTAGTTTTATCGACAGAGGAGACTTGGCTATAACGAAACAAGGTATTCTCGCCTTGTTCAACTAAATAAGTATCGAGCAGTTGTTGCCATTCTTGATGAGAAATTTGGGTTTGGTTGGCTTGATTCGATTGTTTCCAATATGGCCATAAGTCGGATTTAGGCGCGGACAATGTCGAGAAAGAAACCAGAGCACACAACAGCAATAACAGACGCTTCATAGAGATACCTTTGAATGAGATATTGTTGATAGTGTAGACCAGTTTAGTGCTTGTTTTCTTTCAGTAATCAGTAGCCTTTATTCGCTGTCATTCTGAGGAGCATAAGCGATACCAGGAATCTAATACCCACAAACTCTTGAGTAAAGAAAGTATGAATCTGCACAGTGCGCTCTGGTAGTCGATCCTGAATCACGCTCCTTCGTCGCTGTTCAGGATGACGAATTTCAACAGAGGCGTTCGGTATTCCGTAAGCAAAGCGATATAAAATCAGTTGTCTAAATAATTAAAAGGGCCGACAATTGCCAGCCCTTGATTTGTGTATTTACTAACGCGTCTTAACGCAAGAAGCTTGGAATATTCGCTTCGTACTCGGCAATCTTATCTTCGTGCTGAAGGGTTAGACCAATGTTGTCCAAACCGTTTAGCAAGCAATGACGACGGAACGAATCGATTTCAAAGCTGTACTCTTTGCCGTTGGCACGAACCACATTCGCTTCTAGGTCGACCTCGACTTCTGCACCTTCATTCGCCTCAACAAAATGGAAGATTTCATCCACTTCTTGCTCAGTCAAGCGAACTGGTACCATTTGGTTGTTGATCGAGTTGCCGTAAAAAATATCGGCAAAGCTTGGTGCGATCATCGCTTTGATGCCGTAATCCGCTAGTGCCCACGGTGCGTGCTCACGAGATGAGCCGCAGCCGAAGTTCTCACGAGCCAGCAAGATAGACGCGCCTTGGTAGCGAGGTGCGTTCATCACGAACTCTGGATTTGGCTGTTCGCCAGCATCGTCTAGGAAGCGCCAGTCATGGAATAGGTGCTTACCAAACCCTAGACGGGAGACCTTTTGTAGGAACTGTTTTGGAATGATGGCATCAGTATCTACGTTCGCTGCATCTAGAGGAACAACTAAGCCTGTGTGTTGTTTAAAACCTGACATTGGTTTGCTCCTTAGTCCAGTTCACGAATATCAACAAAGTGACCAGCAATTGCTGCTGCCGCTGCCATCGCAGGGCTCACTAGGTGGGTACGGCCATCACGACCTTGGCGGCCTTCAAAGTTACGGTTTGAAGTAGACGCACAACGTTCATGTGGACCCAAACGGTCATTGTTCATTGCTAGACACATCGAGCAACCTGGTAGGCGCCACTCAAAGCCCGCTTCTTTAAAGATAACGTCCAAGCCTTCCGCTTCTGCTTGCGCTTTTACTTGCTCAGAGCCAGGAACGATCAGCGCTTGAACGTGAGACGCGACTTTGCGACCTTTCGCTACTTCAGCGGCTGCGCGCATGTCTTCGATACGTGAGTTAGTACAAGAACCAACGAAGACTTTATCGACGTTGTAATCAGATAATGACTTGCCTGCCTCCAGGCCCATGTAAGCCAATGCTTTTTCTGCCGATGCTTTTTCTACTGGGTCGGCAAAGCTTTCTGGTGCTGGGATCGGTTGATCTACTGCGATCACTTGGCCTGGGTTAGTACCCCAAGTGACTTGTGGTCTGATATCCGCTGCGTTTAGTGTCACGACTGCATCAAACTGAGCATCATCGTCCGTTTTTAATGTCTTCCAGTACTCTACTGCTGCATCAAAATCCGCACCTTGAGGTGAGAATTTACGGCCTTTAATGTATTCGAACGTGGTTTCATCTGGCGCAATCAAACCGGCTTTCGCACCTAACTCAATCGCCATATTACATACGGTCATACGACCTTCCATTGAAAGGTCAGTGATCGCTTCACCACAGAATTCAACCACGTAGCCTGTACCGCCAGCAGCTGTAGTTTCACCGATGATTGCTAGCACAATGTCTTTCGCAGTAATGCCCGGAGCCACTTTGCCTTTCACTTCGATCTTCATCGTTTTAGCGCGCGCTTGTTTTAGCGTTTGAGTTGCTAATACGTGCTCAACTTCTGATGTACCAATACCAAAAGCTAGCGAGCCGAATGCACCGTGTGTAGCAGTGTGCGAGTCACCACAAACAATGGTCATGCCCGGTAGGGTAATACCAAGCTCTGGGCCCATAACGTGCACAATACCTTGGTATTTATGGTTGATGTCGTAAAGCGTAACGCCAAACTCTTCACAGTTTTTCGATAGCGTTTCCATCTGGATACGAGCCATCTCACCGGATGCGTTGATATCTTTGGTGGTTGTCGAAACGTTGTGGTCCATGGTGGCAAAAGTTTTGCTGACCTGACGCACTTTGCGACCTTTTTCACGCAAGCCGTCAAATGCTTGCGGAGACGTCACTTCATGTACCAAGTGACGGTCGATGTACAAGATTGGGTTTTCCCCTTCTGCTGCGACGGCAACGTGTGCGTCGTAGACTTTTTCGTATAATGTTTTGCCCATTGTTTGCTTCCTTTCCTCGTCGCCGTTGCCGCAATAACTGCGTTAGCGACACCCATTTATCCAGTTATTTAGCGAACTAAACGCCTTAATATAAATGGGCTTGCTGCCTTGCTATTGCACCAATGACTTAGAGGAAAGCCATTGGTTGACCGAGGATTTAGTATTTATTATGAATCTGTTTTGTATTAAGAGTTTAAGATGTACTCAGCGATCTTATCGCCCATCTCAGACGTCGAAAGTGCAGGGTTGTCACCAGCAAGGTCACCCGTTAGCTCACCCGCTGATAGTGCTTTTGAAACTGCCGTTTCGATGTCTTGTGCCGCTGTTTCCTCACCTAGGCTATAACGCAGCATCAGTGCAGCAGATAGGATTTGTGCCACAGGGTTAGCGATGTTCTTACCTGCGATATCTGGTGCACTGCCGCCTGCTGGCTCGTACAGACCGAATTTGCTTTCGTTTAGACTTGCTGATGGCAACATACCCATAGAGCCTGTGATCATCGCGCATTCATCAGAAATGATGTCGCCGAAGATGTTTGAACACAGCATTACGTCGAACTGAGCAGGGTCTTTGATAAGCTGCATAGTCGCGTTATCAATGTACATGTGTGACAACTCGACATCTGGGTAGTCTTTTGCGATTTCTTCGACTACTTCACGCCATAAGATAGAGCTTTGTAGAACGTTCGCTTTGTCGATAGAGCACACTTTCTTGCGACGTAGACGAGCAGAGTCAAAAGCGATTTTTGCAATACGTTCGATCTCAAAGCGGTGGTACACCTCAGTATCAAATGCTTTTTCTGTTGCGCCTTCACCTTCACGACCTTTCGGTTGGCCGAAGTAGATACCACCCGTCAGTTCACGGACTACCACAATGTCAAAGCCGCGACCCGAGATGTCTGCACGTAGCGGTGAGAAAGCTTCAAGACCTGAGTGAATTTGCGCTGGACGTAAGTTACAGAACAGTTGGAAGTGTTTGCGTAGTGGAAGTAGGGCACCGCGTTCAGGTTGGTCGTTTGGTGGTAAGTGCTCCCACTTAGGGCCGCCAACCGAGCCGAATAGGACTGCATCAGACTCTTCACATGCTTTTATTGTGCTCTCTGGAAGTGGACAACCGTGATTGTCGATCGCGATACCACCTACATCATGCTCGTCACGCTCAAACGCAATACCATGTTTCTTTTCGATTGCATCCAATACTTTATGTGCCTGCGCCATTACTTCCGGGCCAATGCCGTCACCGGGTAGGACGGCAATTTTGTACGATTTGTCTGTCATGTTATTCCTTTAAGTTTTCTAATTTTGAGCTTAATTATTTCAACGAGCGTGTTCTTTCCTGAGCCGTGTAGCCCGGTTGTTATTACACAGTCGCAATCTTTTTCTGCTTCATTTCTTCGATTTTATCTGCACGATGAATGCTGTTAATAACGTGCAATAATGCTTGGCCGGAAGCCTCAACGATGTCGGTGGAAACACCCGTACCGTGGTATTTGCGACCTTTGTAGTTGGCAATGATGTCTGCTTGACCCAAACCATCTTCACCTTCACCTTTCGCGGTTAGGTCGAATTTATCCAGAACGATGTCGTAGCCTGTCACGCGGTAGATACATTGGTATAGCGCATCAACTGGGCCATTACCGACCGCTGCTTCACACATTTCTTCATCACCGCATTGCATTTTGATGCTGGTGGTAGCCATTACGCTGCCAGACTGCACGCTTAGGTAGCTCAATTTGTAGAAGTCATCTTCTTCACGCAAGTTCGAGAAGTGCATTAGGGCTTCTAGGTCGTAATCGAACACTTGGCCTTTGCGGTCAGCAAGTTTCAAGAAATCCGCATACAGTGCGTCTAGGTTGTACTCGTCTTCGTTGTAACCCATGGTGTCCATATGGCTCTTCACGGCAGCGCGACCGCTGCGGCTGGTTAGGTTCAGAGCTTGGTTTTTTAGGCCAATAGACTCAGGGGTCATGATTTCGTAGGTATTCTTATTCTTCAACATGCCATCTTGGTGGATGCCTGAAGAGTGGCTAAACGCATTTGCACCCACAATTGCTTTGTTGCTTTGAATAGGCATATTGCATAGCTGGCTAACCAACTTACTGGTGCGGTGAATTTCATCATGCTTAATGCCAGTGTGAACGCCCAAAAACTCTTGACGAGTCTTGATGATCATTGCGATCTCTTCAAGTGAACAGTTACCCGCTCGCTCTCCAATGCCATTGATCGTGCCTTCTATCTGACGTGCGCCAGCTTGAACGGCGGCAATAGAGTTGGCAACTGACATCCCCAAATCGTCGTGACAGTGAACGGAGATGATCGCTTTATCAATGTTCGGAACGCGGTTAAATAGAGTTTCAATAATCCCACCAAACTCACTTGGTACGGTGTAGCCAACGGTATCTGGAATGTTGATTGTACTCGCACCTGCATTGATGGCGGCTTCTACCATGCGACATAGGTTGTCGATTGGAGTTCGACCAGCATCTTCACAAGAAAACTCGACATCATCAGTGTAGTTACGTGCATGTTTAACGGCGTTGACTGCCATTTCTAGTACATCGTCGTAGCTGCGGCGTAGTTTGTCTTCTACGTGAATGGTGGAAGTGGCTAAAAATGTGTGGATACGGAATTGGTCGGCCACTTTTAAGGCTTCAGCGGCAGCATCAATGTCTTTCGCAACGGCACGCGAAAGGGCACAAACTCGACTGTTTTTTATGTTTTTTGCGATGGTTTGTACAGACTCGAAATCACCTGGTGAAGAGATTGGGAAGCCAGCTTCGATAACATCAACGCCGAGTCTTTCCAGCGCATAGGCAATCTGCAGTTTTTCTTTAACCGTCAAGCTTGCTGACAACGCTTGCTCGCCATCACGCAATGTGGTGTCGAATATAATGACCTGATCGTTCATGTTTGCTTCCTTCCTGATTTCTGCACTTTCGCGCAAGTGAATCGTTTACTTCCAGTATTTAGATATAAAAAAACCCGCATTCTCATGCGGGTTCTTAGAAATTGGTGTGGTTATTTTTCTTCCACAGCCTACCCGCGCGAACTGGTCACGATCAGGAGGAGGCTAAGCAGGATAGAAAAATGAGCTGACATAGTTGTTAAGCTTTCCACATAATTAAGTTAACAAATTAGTACCGCACTCCATGAAGCGCGTCAACCCTAAAGTCGATTTTTTATTCATATCGGATGAGTCTTTTCGTTTGCTTGAAAAAAATGATGCACTAAGTGAAACGACATGATGCGATAGAAACGTGCTAGAAGAAGTAAGTTCTCATCAAGTTTGCGACGTTTCATTACCAAAACAAGCATCGGGATTGCGACTTGTCACACAAAGGTTCGAATTGTTTGGCAAAAGTTTTGAATGACCATTTATAGTAGTCCAGTTGCACTAGGTAAAAGAAATATAAGGGTTAGGGAAAGAATGAGGTTAACAAAACAATTTGGACGTTCAGCCATAGTACTTACTCTGGTCAGCTTGTCGGGTTGTCAGCTGTTTCAATCGCAGACCTATGTGGAAGTGGCTTCCCCCGTTGTTATGAATGATCACTCACAGAGCGTCATGGTCATCAATGATCAAATGGATCGATTTTTGAGTTATGAAGGACGCGAATCGTTCTTGAATCAGATGCTTGTTGCCCTTGAGTCTGACAGCCGAAATAAGTTTAAAGGTAAAGATCCGGAAACGTATTCTTGGTGGAAGATCCGTGTCCAGCCTAGTGAGAAACAGCAAGCGGAAGTTTTCCGACCAACCACTGAAGGTGTCGATACCTCAAACCCAGTAGAGTTTATGGATGTCTCTTACCGCTCTAAGACCACATTAAACCTACGCTCCAAACCGAGTCTTGAAGGGGCAAAGCTTGGCGTATTATCGAAAGGGGAAGTCTTTAATGTGCTAGCAAAAGTGGTTGATCAACCTTGGTTTCTCGTTGAACAGAAAGGAGTGATAAAAGGTTATGTCCATAAGGATTATGCGCGCAGCAATGTGATAAATCGTGACATTTTATCTACACAGCCTAACCCTTTACTAGAGCCTAACTCGAGTAAAACGGAGCAAACGAGTATAGAGCATGAACTGTCGGGAAACTATACTTGCCGCTCACTGAGCTATGAGCTAACAAAAGATGGTGACATGACGACAGGCTCTTTGCGCGCCTGCCGCAAGAAGAGAAAAGTCTGGTATATAGATACCCCTCAACCGCAACCAGCAAACCCTTCTTAGTGTTCTATTTTATGGTTATGCCCAATAGATAAATTGTTGGGCACACTTTAATTTGGCCTTTGTCATTAATTGTCCAAACTCCCGTCATGCTGTTGTCACCTAAACCTCCTACTTTTCACACAAAGGCGTTGTCAAAGTAAGGAAAGGTCACATGCGAACCATAGAGACAATTACACAGCCAATTGCAACCATTGCTAAGTTTGATTTAGCGCTCTCTAGTGTTTGTCTTAAGCACCGTTTTAATCAACAAGTCGCCAATATCAGCAAAGGAGTCTCCCACAGTGGTGACGGGCATCTTTACTTGGTGTTGGGTTTATTAGCTTGGTATTTAGATAAGGAGCAAGGAGTCTGGTTTTTACTGGCGGGTTTACTTGCTTTTGCTATCGAGCTACCAATTTATTGGACGCTGAAAAATAGTTTTAAGCGTCGTCGCCCTGAAGAGCTTAATGCACTCCTTCCTGCTTTTATTACACCCTCTGATCGCTACAGTCTTCCTTCAGGACACACTGCCGCTGCGTTTGTCATGGCGACGCTGATTGACCATTTCTATCCGAGCCTAGGCGTTGCTGCATTCTTTTGGGCAAGTTTAATCGGAACCGCGCGAATCTTATTGGGTGTGCACTTTTTTACCGATGTCATCATTGGTGCACTGCTTGGCAGTCTTTGTGGTGGATTAGCGATTGCGATGTTGGGAGGCTAATTGATGAAAATCTTGTACGGTGTTCAAGGGACAGGAAACGGACATATTGCACGCGCAAGGGCGATGAGTCATGCGTTTAAAGAGCACGATGTTGAGGTCGACTTTTTGTTTTCTGGGCGAGCGCCGGAAAAATACTTTTCAATGGAAGCATTTGGCGATTACCAGACTCGCCGAGGCTTCACCTTTGTTACCGAAAAAGGCTCTGTAAACTACGCGAAAACAGCATTGAATAACAATTTGGTGCAGTTTTTCAAAGAAGTTAAGCAACTCGATCTGTCGTCCTACGATCTTATCATTAATGATTTCGAACCTGTGACTGCGTGGGCAGCGAGACAACAAAATAAGCCTTCTATTGGTATCAGCCACCAAAATGCTTTCCGTTATCCGGTGCCACTAAAGGGAGCAAGTTGGTTAGATAAATCCGTCATTGAATACTTTGCGCCTTCTCAACACCACCTTGGTTTGCATTGGCATCATTTTGATCAACCTTTGTTACCACCGATAGTGCATACCGTCGATAGCCAAGCAGAAAACGACGACTTCGTGTTGGTGTATCTACCGTTCGAATCGATTGAAGATATCTCGGACTTATTGTTCCACTTTAATCAACAAGCGTTTATCTGTTATCACCCGGATGTGATCGAATGTGAGCAGGTAGAAAACATAGAACTGCGCCCTTTATGCCACAGCAACTTCCAGCATCATTTGCATCGCTGTAGTGGTGTCATTGCTAATGGTGGGTTTGAGCTTCCTTCAGAAGCCTTGTCTTTGGGGAAAAAATTGTTACTAAAGCCACTCGCGGGTCAATTCGAGCAGCAGAGCAATGTTGCGACCTTAGAAGATTTAGGGCTTGCGATGTCGATGGAGAGCTTAGACATTTCCGCAGTACGCCAGTGGCTAAAGGAGCAACAAGCCGAAAGTGTGAAATACCCAGATGTTGCTCAGGCTATTGTTCATTGGGTACTGCAAGGTGCATGGGATTCAAAAGCAGAGTTATCCAGACAGCTGTGGGAGCAGGTTGATTTTCCAAGTTACGTGTCGAACATTTAAGTACGTTGTTCTAAGTACATTGTTCCTTCCATTTTTGACACGATTTTGTTGCAGCCTTTCTGTTTGGAAGGCTGCATTTTTATTCTTCCTCTCTCATTTCTATTCAGTGTGTATTTGCTGATAATTTGACTGATAAGTGCAAAATTCAATCAGAGATATAGCTGTCATCTGTTGTTCTTATTCCAACTAATAACTGAGCTAAATGCATGCTTGTGTTGACCGCCTGTCCTATCAATTTGCTAAATACGTCCTCAAAGAATGCATTTTTACGTGTTTTATAGTTTTTTATGTTTTTATCAAGTCTTTGTTATTTAACAAATAAATACCTAATTGGCTAAAATTTACTGATTAAATATCAATCTAGTTGCGAAACCGCAATCGATTAGTTGATAGTACAGTTCGAGCCGGAAGTATCCGGACGATAAATATAATAAAAAGTTAGGTTATCTATTCGTAAAATGATTCGAATCCAGCCGCCGTCTTTTGTGCGAGATGGGATTCTATTCGTTATGAATTTAATGAACAAAGTTGACGATTACAAAAGAGGCGCACTCAATGTTAGAGAAGAAAGACGCGATGAGCGCAATTGCTAGCTACCGTATGGAAAGCACTTTGCGTGGTGTAGATTTAAACCTACTGACTGTATTTGATGCTGTAATGCAAGAGCAAAATATTACTCGTGCAGCACATAACCTAGGCATGTCTCAGCCGGCGGTAAGTAACGCCGTGGCACGCTTAAAAGTGATGTTTAACGACGAGCTATTCATGCGCCAAGGCCGTGGTATTCAGCCTACGCAACGAGCACGTCAACTGTTTGGCCCTATTCGCCAAGCACTACAGCTGATTCGCAATGAACTTCCTAGCTCTGTATTCCAACCAGAATCTTCGACTCGCTTATTCAAGCTTGCGATTTGCAGCCCTTGCGACATGCGTTTTGCTCCGAAGATCATGGCAAAAGTGAATCAACAAGCACCAAACGTTCAGCTTCACCTAGATGCAGAATTTGACCGTTTGTTGTCTGAGCGTATGCGCTACCAAGAAATTGATTTCGTGATCGACTACGCTCGTTTTGATGAGCAAGGTTTCTCAAGTACTGAAATCTTCAAAGATGAATTAGTGGTTATCGCATCAAAAACACACCCACGCATTCAAGGTGGTGTGACGGCTGAGCAACTGCTTAACGAAAAGCATGCGAAGTTATCGAAAGTGCATGGCCAACGTAGTTTCTCAGAGCAAGCGTACCGTGAACTGGATTGCCAAGCGGCGTATGAAGGTTCTAGTTTAAGCAACCTACTATACGTGGTGGGTCAATCTGAGCTTGTGACTATTGCACCACGTTGGATGGCGGAAAATGCGGTAAACAGCGATCAACTGCAAATTCTTGATTTCCCATTTGCGAACAAAGAAATCAGCGGCTTCTTAAGCTGGCATGAATCAAGCGAAAAAGATAAAGGCCACATTTGGCTGCGCGATCAACTGATGATCACTTGTGGTGAAGTCGTTGCCGCAAAATAAGATGACGTTTGGTCTTCTCGATTAGACCATATTGATAATCATCAATTTTTACAATTCATTGGTCCCCGAGCGATTTTTGTCTCTCGGGGCTTTTTGTTTTCGTAATCAACAATCGAAACAGTAAGTTAAATGGAGTAATCATTCAGCAATTTGAGGTACGTTCGCGACGTATAAGTGATAGTTGTCTCTTATTAGTGATAAGTTTGATACTGGTCAGTTGCGTTTTAGCAAGCCGTGAGTACACTTGTTCGCTCAATTAGCTTACGCCTGTAAGCCAAAAGGTAAGTAAAAGAATGGCCAAGTTAGATTTTCATATCGTTAAACGTATTCGTGAACAAATTGCGAACGGTGGTACACGCGTTGCACTCAAGCATAAAGTGGGTGAGGAGTGGCAAGGTATTACGTGGACGCAATTTGGTCAGCAAGTTGATGCTTTATCACTTGCACTTTTGGCTCAGGGATTAGGAGTCCAAGATAAGATCGGCATTTTCTCGAACAACATGCCGCAATGGACGATCGCTGATATCGCAGCACTGCAATTACGCAGCGTGACAGTACCTATTTACCCAACCAATACTGCCGCTCAGTCGGCGTACATCATTAACAATGCAGACGTCAAAGTTCTGTTTGTTGGTGAACAGCCTCAATTTGATGCAGCAGTGAGCATTTTCGACCAGTGCGAACAGTTAGAGTTCATTGTTGCGATGTCTGATGATATAGAACTTGGCGATCATGATTTCGTTATCTCTTGGCAAGCATTTGTTGCCAAAGGCGACACTACATATCAAGTTGAATTGGACGCGCGTTTAGATCAGGTAAAAGAAGATGATCTACTCACGCTCATCTACACCTCGGGTACAACAGGACAGCCAAAAGGCGTTATGTTGGACTACGCAAACATTGCGGCGCAATTGGAAGGGCACGATCAGCGCTTGAGCCTTTCTCAAAGTGACGTGTCATTATGTTTCCTTCCGTTGTCACACGTATTTGAGCGCGCTTGGACCTTTTATGTATTGTACAAAGGGGCGACCAACTGCTATTTGCAAGACACCATGCAAGTACGTGATGCACTGAGCCAGGTGCGACCTACCGTGATGTGTGCCGTACCGCGTTTCTATGAGAAGATCTTCTCTGCGATTCACGAGAAAGTGTCTCGCGCGCCGATTCACCGTAAGATCATGTTTACTTGGGCAGTCAACATGGGCGCAAAAATGGCCGCTTGTCATCAAGAAAAACGTCAGCCATCGCTCTTGCTGCGTAAGTCATACGCTTTGGCGGATAAGTTGGTTCTGAGCAAACTGCGTGCGCTACTTGGCGGGCAAATCAACTTTATGCCTTGTGGTGGTGCAAAGCTGGATGAAACCATCGGTCGATTCTTCCATGCGATTGGTATCAACGTTAAGTTGGGCTATGGCATGACTGAAACCACGGCGACAGTATCGTGTTGGGATGATAAATGTTTTAACCCCGACTCTATTGGTATGTCGATGCCTGGCGCACAGGTTAAGATCGGCGAAAACAACGAGATTCTGGTTCGTGGTCCAATGGTGATGCGTGGCTATTACAAAATGCCAGAAGAGACGGAAAAGACCTTTGATGAGCACGGTTTCCTAAAAACGGGCGACGCTGGTTACATTGATGAAAATGGCAACTTGTTCATCACCGATCGTATCAAAGAGTTGATGAAAACTTCAGGTGGTAAATACATCGCTCCACAAATGATTGAAGGTGCGATTGGTAAAGACCACTTCATCGAGCAAATCGCAGTCATTGCGGATACTCGTAAGTTTGTTTCTGCGCTTATCGTGCCTTGCTATGACTCGCTAGAAGAGTACGCGAAAGAGCTGAATATCAAATATCACGATCGCGTTGAGTTGATTAAGCACCACCAGGTGGTCGAAATGCTTGAGAAGCGTGTGAACGATCTTCAAAAAGAGTTGGCAAAGTTTGAACAAGTGAAGAAGTTTAAATTGTTACCAAGAGCTTTCTCTATGGATGATGGTGAGTTAACGCCAACTCAAAAACTTCGTCGTAAAGTCATCAATGACAAATACCAAGATGAAATTGAAGAAATGTATAAGGAAAAGTCGGATAAAAAGTAACTTAAGCTGACTTAGATTTTATATTGATGAAAAAATCCCCAGTGATGTGATCGCGCATTGCTGGGGATTTTTGTTTGTATTGATTTTTTCTGTTTTTCTCGTCAAATAACGCTATTTCGCACCCTATAGCTAAAAGCTTATGAAATAATGTTCTTTTTTTGAGCGTTAACTTTTTAGGTTGTACTGTGAAATAGGAGATGTGTGGCTGCTATTCCTACTAACATTCTAATTACTAGTATCTTGTTTAAAAAGTAGATCAATCTCTCATTAGACCCTTTGATAATAAAACGTTACATTTGTTGGGTAACCTTGCGGGATGTTATGACGAACGCAAGACATAGCCGAAAACGTGGAAGTATTTCGATTAGGCTACGAATAAGACCTAGACTATGTAAAACCAGACCAATCCGTTGACCTTACGGTGAGGAAACTGGCTAAGGAGAGCAATTATGACAGCAATGTTGTCAGGCGCAGAGATGGTGGTTCAATCTCTGATAGAAGAGCACGTAGAGCAGATCTTTGGCTACCCAGGTGGCTCTGTTTTGGATATCTACGATGCACTGCATGCCAAAACCGATCAAATCAAACACGTACTTGTAAGGCATGAGCAAGCCGCCACTCATATGGCAGATGGTTACGCTCGAGCTACCGGTAAACCGGGTGTCGTACTTGTGTGCTCGGGGCCGGGCGCGACCAATACCATTACGGGTATTGCAACAGCGTATATGGACTCTATCCCAATGATCGTTATCTCGGGTAACGTACCGAATAGCCTAATTGGTAATGATGCTTTCCAAGAGTGTGACATCGTCGGTGTCTCCCGCCCAGTGGTCAAACACAGCTTTTTAGTAAAAAAAGCGGAAGATATTCCTGAAACAATCAAAAAAGCGTTTTATATCGCGACTACAGGTCGACCTGGTCCAGTTGTGATTGATTTGCCAAAAGATGTAATGAACCCGCAAATCAAACTGCCTTATCAATATCCAGAAACGCTTTCAATGCGCTCTTACAAGCCGACAACTTCGGGCCATAAAGGCCAGATTAAAAAAGCGCTTAAATCGCTATTAGAAGCGAAAAAACCAGTGCTTTATATCGGTGGTGGTGCGGTGATTTCTGGCGCCCATGAACATATTTTAGAGCTTTCCGACAAACTGAACCTACCCGTTGTGAGTACTTTGATGGGCTTGGGGGCATTCCCGGGTACACATAAAAACTCACTGGGCATGTTGGGTATGCACGGCACTTACGAAGCTAATATGGCAATGCATGAAGCGGATCTTATTTTTGGTATCGGTGTGCGTTTTGATGACCGTACAACCAACAACCTTGAAAAGTACTGCCCAAACGCAAAAGTGATGCATATTGATATCGATCCGTCATCGATCTCGAAAAACGTGAAAGTAGATTTGCCGATCGTAGGTTCTGCGGAAAAAGTGCTGACAACCATGCTCGGGCTGCTTGCAGAGCAAGGTAGTGGAAATGATCAAGATGCTATCACCGCATGGTGGGATGACATTCAAGTATGGCGTGACCGCAACTGCTTGTCTTATGAAACGTCTCCAGAACGAATCAAGCCACAGCAAGTAATTGAAACGCTACACAAGCTAACTAATGGTGACGCATATGTGGCGTCTGATGTGGGCCAGCATCAGATGTTTGCGGCGTTGTACTACCCATTCAATAAGCCGCGCCGTTGGATAAACTCTGGTGGTCTTGGCACCATGGGATTTGGTCTTCCGGCTGGCATGGGCGTGAAGTTTGCCATGCCACAAGAAGAGGTCGTGGTTGTGACTGGTGACGGCAGTATTCAGATGAATATTCAAGAATTGTCGACAGCCATGCAATACGACATTCCAGTGAAGATCATCAACCTGAACAACCGATTCTTAGGCATGGTAAAACAGTGGCAAGACATTATTTATCAAGGCCGTCACTCTAATTCTTACATGAGTTCTGTTCCTGACTTTGCAGCGATTGCAGAAGCTTATGGTCACGTCGGTATTCGTATCGAAACGCCTGATCAGCTCGAAGAAGGGCTACAAAAAGCGTTGGATATGAAAGATCGTCTGGTGTTTGTGGACATTAACGTAGACGAAACCGAACACGTATACCCGATGCAAATCAAAGGTGAGGGTATGGATAAAATGTGGCTAAGCAAAACGGAGAGAACTTAATATGAGACACATTATTTCATTGCTATTGGAAAACCAACCGGGTGCGTTGTCTCGTGTTGTTGGTTTGTTCTCTCAACGTGGTTACAACATTGAATCTTTGACGGTATCACCGACTGATGATGAAACCCTGTCGCGAATGAACATTACCACGACATCTGATGAGATGCAGTTGGAACAAATTCAGAAGCAGTTACACAAATTGATCGATGTGCTGAAAGTGCAAGAAGTCACCGAGTATGAGCACATTGAGCGTGAACTGATGATGGTGAAAGTGAAAGCCAGTGGTTTTGCGCGAGCAGAAGTGAAGCGGACGGCAGACATCTTTCGTGGCCAGATCGTGGATGTCACGGCTTCCCAATACACCGTACAACTTGCGGGTACGAGTGAAAAGCTAGATGCCTTCATTCAAGCGATATCCGAAGTGACCGAAGTTGTCGAAGTTGCTCGTAGTGGTGTCGTTGGCATTGCGCGAGGAGAGCGAGCCCTCAAACCTTAACTCTCTGATTGCATATAGAAAAGCCACTTAATCTAAGTGGCTTTTTTGTTTAGAAAATAACAATTAATGATATAATTGTCGTTTTAGTAAGCATGATAGGCATTAGACGTGTGAAAGTACCTAAGCGAGTCGGCACCTTATTGGCGACAGCACTATTTTTTAGTGCACTCACTGCCGCTTACTACTATCAGAAATATCTGACGTTGTTAGAAAACAATGTTGAGAACACCGCTCAAGAAGCGTTACATCAATTGGCCTATACTGGCCGTGAATACAGCAATATTCAGGATCAAATCGAAACGATCAGTGACCTACTTGGTCACAGCCAAAGTCTGTATGAATATCTGCGCCAACCTAACCGGGTGAACCGTTCCATCTTAGAAGACATGTGGATCTCGGTCGCAATCAATCAAAAGTTGTATAAGCAAATTCGCTTTCTTGATGTTTCTGGTCGAGAAAAAGTGAGGATTAATTATGAGATTGAAACAGGCGCTGCGTTGCCCGCGATCAAATTGCAAAATAAGTCAGAGCGAGATTACTTTCAATTCGCTAAGAACTTAGACGATGGCGAAATCGCTTCGTGGGGGATAGGTTTAGAACGAGAGTATGGCGAGTTAGTCTATCCCTATAGCCCGTCACTGCGCATTTTGATGCCTATTTCGCTTAACGGAAAGCGCGAAGGGTATCTCGTCCTTAATGTTGATATTGACTATTTATCTTCTCGACTCAACTATTCGTCAGTGCTTGATTTCCATATTGAGCTGATTAAAAGTGACGGATTTTACATTGATAGCCCTAAATCAGCTCGTTTGTATGGCCATATAATTCCCGCTCGCTCTCAATTTAATTTTGGCCGGATGTACCCAAACATTTGGCGTAGTTTAAATTCAAAAGATTCGGGCTATGCTTACAATGGTTCGAATTTGGTCGCGTATCGCACCATCCAGTTTGTTTCTAGCGAACCTCTTCATCTGGTTATTGATCTTACCAATGAGCAGTTATTATCCCGAGCTCAGAGGGATATTGATGACTTAATCCAAGAAGCGTTTTTTGTTCTAAGTTTGGTGCTCGGCTTCACTTTGCCGACGGCAGCCCTTGCTCTGCATTATCGGCGTCATAGTATGGAATCGAAGTTGGCTCGAGCTGCTCTTGATGGTATGACTGCGGTGATGATCTCGGATGCTTCACATAGAATCATCATGGTTAATCAAGAGTTTGAAAACATGATGGGTTACTCAACCAAGCATGCCCAAGGTTGGAGTGCACATCATTTAATTTTTCTACCTGAAGATCTCGAAGCAAACCTGAGTATCTGGAAAACACTGAAGAGTGAACACGTATGGGAAGGGGAGATTCGTTGTCGAACTAAGTTTAATCAAGTCTTTACTGCAATAATGCGTATTCAGGCGAATTTAACCAAATCAGGTAAAGTGAGTTATTACATTACGTCGCTGGTGGATATCTCTGGGCAAAAAGAGTTAGAAGAAAAATTACGAAACCTAAGCGAAAAAGATGGCTTGACGGGGTTGTGGAACCGCCGAAAATTTGAAGAGCAATTGGCGCAATATGCGGGGATTATTGAACGCTATCCTGATAGCCCTCCTGCTTGTTTGGCGTTGTTTGATATTGACCATTTTAAGCGTATTAATGACGAGCTTGGCCACGACGAAGGAGACAAGGTGATTTGTAGTGTCGCAGAAACCCTCCTAGAAGAAGTCCGCAGCACAGATTTTGTATCTCGTGTCGGTGGTGAGGAATTTGCAGTGATTATGCCGCATACAACACTAGAAGAGGCTGAAATTGTATTGAACAGGCTACGTGTCGCGGTTCAAATGCGTAGTGATAGAGGCATTACTGTCAGTGCTGGGTATAGTGATTTAACCTCTGATCGTACAAGAACGTATAAATGTGCTGATATTGCTTTGTATGAGTCAAAAAGTGCAGGGCGTAACTGCGTATCGCTGTGTCATAGTTATGATGATATTGCTTAGTGCTTTTACAAAAACGAAAAAACGGGGATAGACCCCCGCTTTTTAGTCTCAGCGTTATTCGCTAGCCAGTATGCGACATTGGTTGTCGATGGCGGCTTCGATACACTGTATTGACTGTCTCAAATAACGCTCTAGATAACCTAAAGCATCCTGACTCTTTTTGTCTAGCGATGCCTTCATCAGTATTTCTTGCTCATCGAGATTACAGTGCCCAGGGTTCCCTGTGCCTAAAATCTGCATCGCGAAGTATTGGTAGCGTTTAATTTGCGTGAGTAGATCGCGGAAAAACCCAAACATATTGACAGAGCCAGCACCTTCAAACAGCGCAGTAAGAAACTGATTTTGGCGCTCTTCCCATTCCCTCCAGCAAAAGCTTTCGCCAGGTTTTACTCGGGATAACTTGTGATAAGCAGTTAGTACATCCAGTTCCCATTTTTCATCGCCAATCGTAATTGCCTTACTGAGTAAGCATGCGGAGACCATTTGCAGGCTTTCGTACAAGTCATGTAACTCATCTTTACATACAGGTGCAACCCAGCAGCCTTTTTGCGGCTCGAGTTTGACGTATTTGCTCCAAGATAATTGCACCAATGCTTCTCGAATGGGTGACGCTCCTACGTTGTACTTCTCTTTGAGTTCGGCAACCACGAGTTTTTGACCTGGTTTAAGCTCGCCATCGAGAATATCCTGACGGATCATTCTTAATACTTTGTCGGTAAGAGTGGGACTAGACACATACACCTCATAGAAACTTTAATCGTGACGATAAAATTAAACAGTACGAAATTCTGATAGAGGTGAATAATACAATTAGCCTATTATGAGAGCAAGAAAGCCATATAAAAAAGGAGGGCATAAGCCCTCCTTCTCAAGAAACTGAAGTGTTAAAAGTTCAGTCTTATAGTACGTGTACAGAAGCTGTGTTCGTAGTACCTGAAGCAACTAGAGCGCCAGAAACCATAACAACGATATCGCCTTTGTTACCTAGACCTGATTCTAGAGCAAGTTCTTTACCCGCTACGTAGAATGCGTCAGTGCTTTCGATTGAATCAACAACTACTGGAGTAACACCTTTAGTTAGAACTAGCTGTGCAGCAGTTTTCTTGTTAGTTGTTAGCGCTAGGATGTTTGCAGTTGGGAAGTACTTACGTACTGAACGTGCAGACTTACCGCCTTCAGTTGCAACAACGATAAGTGGAGCTGCTAGTTTCTCAGCTGTGTCTACAGCGCCTTTACATACTGCTTCAGTGATACGAAGACGTGGGCTGTCTAGACGAGAACCTAGTTCAGCTTTTAGCGCTGAGTCAGTACGGTTCGCGATTTGAGCCATGATAGTTACCGCTTCAACAGGGTATTTACCTTTCGCCGTTTCACCAGAAAGCATTACTGCGTCAGTACCGTCCATTACCGCGTTAGCAACGTCGCCTGCTTCCGCACGAGTAGGACGTGGGTTGTTGATCATAGAATCAAGCATTTGAGTTGCAGTGATAACCATCTTACGTGCACGGTTACACTTCTCGATCATCATTTTCTGAGCGAAGATTACTTCTTCAGCTGGGATTTCAACACCTAGGTCACCACGAGCAACCATGATGCCGTCAGAAAGCTCTAGGATCTCGTCGAAGTTATCAACACCTTCTTGGTTTTCGATCTTAGAGATGATGTGGATGTTCTCGCCGCCGTTTGCAGCAAGTACTTCACGGATTTCTTGAACGTCAGACGCTTTACGGATGAAAGAAGCTGCTACGAAGTCAACGCCTTGCTCACAACCAAATTTAAGGTCGTTCTTATCTTTTTCAGATAGTGCAGGTAGGTTTACAGAAACGCCAGGAAGGTTAACACCTTTGTTTTCGCCTAGTGCACCGTTGTTAAGAACTTTACATTTAACTTCAGTTTCAGTCTTAGAGATAACTTCCATCTCGATTAGACCGTCGTCTACTAGGATAGTGTTACCTACGTTTAGGTCTGCTGCGAAACCAGCGTAAGTTACTGCAACTTTATCTTTGTTACCTACAACTGAAGTGTCAGTTGTGAAAGTGAATTCTTGACCTGCTACTAGATCAACATCGTTACCGCCTTCTAGCTTGATAGTGCGGATTTCTGGACCTTTAGTATCTAGAAGAATTGCTAGTGGTTTGCCAGTAGCTTCCATTACTTTACGGAAGTTCGCGATACGAGTGCCGTGTTCTTCGTAGTCACCGTGAGAGAAGTTAAGGCGCATTACGTTCATGCCTGCGTTAACTAGTTCAGTTAGCTTCTCTACAGATTCTGTTTTAGGGCCAATCGTACATACGATTTTGGTCTTTTTCATGGAAGATACTCTCCGGTAAGTATAGTTACAATTTGAAAGTCGGTTATTTACTCTGAAGTCAGGACGTTTTTGATGACATTTAGTACCTGTCACCCACCGATTTTTCGTCTCATTATTAGAACTTCAGATTCTGAAAGTCTTTCACCAAGTTTAGTCATTTTATGACTAAAAGATCGGCGATTTTGGTTACCTTTTTGTGACTAATCCCACTTTATATGCAGAAAGTTGCAAAAAAATAGCCTTCAATTCTGTAATTTTTTTTCTTTTCGGTGGCGAATTCTACCACTGAATGAATCCAATATCACTGTTTAAGAATTGTCTTAGGACAAGGTTTTATCGAGAAATATTAATTTTTTGGATCGAAATAAATGGACTTAAAAGTTTCGGTTTGACTATAATAAGTTTCACATCGAAACTTAAAATCAAAACTTAAATGTCGAAACGAAATACTCAATTAAGAAGACACGCCATTTCTAACTTGGTTTCTGAACTAGGAGAAGTCAGCGTTGATGAACTTGCTCAGAAATTCGAAACCTCAGAGGTCACGATTAGAAAGGATTTAGCTTCTTTAGAGAAAAACGGCCAACTTCTACGCCGCTATGGCGGTGCGATTGCTATCCCAAAGGAAGTCATTCACGAAGAATTGGGCGCTAATGTTTCGACTCGAAAGTTAAGCTTAGCAAAAGCAGCAGCATCATTGATTCGCGATCATAATCGCATCGTGATCGACAGTGGCAGCACGACTGCCGCGCTGATTCAACAGTTGAATGACAAACGTGGCTTAGTGGTCATGACCAACTCGTTGCATGTTGCTAACGCCCTAAATGAATTAGAGAGCGAACCGACACTGCTGATGACTGGCGGTACTTGGGATACGCACTCAGAGTCCTTTCAAGGCAAAGTAGCCGAATCTGTATTACGAGCTTACGACTTTGACCAACTATTCATCGGTGCGGATGGCATCGATCTCGAGCGTGGAACCACGACATTTAATGAATTGGTTGGCTTAAGTAAGGTAATGGCAGAAGCGTCACGTGAAGTGATCGTAATGATCGAGTCCGAAAAAGTCGGCCGTAAGATCCCAAACTTAGAGCTCGCTTGGCATCAAGTTGATGTGTTGGTGACCGATGCAGATATCCAAGCAGAGCATAAAGTACAGATTGAACAACATGGCGTGAAAGTCATTTGCGCCTAATAATGTAATCAGTTTCATATTTTACTTCCCTCTGGATAAAGGCCTTTGCTTGCTGCCTCTATTTGAAATCATGGCTAGGGAAGAACAAAACTACAAACGGAGATAAACACATGTGTGGAATCGTAGGTGCAGTAGCACAACGAGATGTTGCAGAAATTTTGGTTGAAGGTCTACGCCGCTTAGAGTACCGCGGTTACGACTCTGCTGGCGTTGCGGTTGTTGATGGCGAATCAAACCTAACGCGCGTTCGTCGCTTGGGTAAAGTACAAGAATTGGCTGATGCAGTAGAAGAAGCAAAAGTGATCGGCGGAACTGGCATTGCGCACACTCGTTGGGCGACGCACGGTGAACCTTCTGAAATCAATGCTCACCCACACATGTCTGGTGATATCGCAGTGGTACATAACGGCATCATCGAAAACCATGAAGAGCTGCGTGAGCTGCTTCAATCTCGTGGCTACGTGTTTGAATCGCAAACGGATACAGAAGTTATCGCACACATGGTTGAGTGGGAACTTCGTACTTCAGAAACGCTATTAGAAGCGGTACAAAAAACAGCAAAACAACTTGAAGGCGCATACGGCACCGTAGCGTTGGATCGCAAAGATCCTTCACGCATCGTAGTAGCGCGTTCAGGCAGCCCGATCGTGATCGGTTTTGGTGTGGGTGAAAACTTCCTAGCGTCTGACCAACTTGCATTACTTAACGTTACGCGCCGTTTCATGTACCTAGAAGAAGGGGACGTAGCAGAAATTACTCGCCGTGAAGTCACTGTGTTTGATGCAACGGGTGAGCCAGTTGAGCGTGAAATTGTTGAATCTAATGCAGAGCATGATGCAGGTGATAAAGGTCAATACCGTCACTTCATGCAAAAAGAAATCTATGAGCAACCTAAAGCGTTGATCAACACAATGGAAGGTCGTATCACGTCAGATTCTGTTGTGACAGATGCGATCGGTGTGCACGCGGCAGACATTCTAAGCAAAGTAGAACACGTACAAATCGTGGCGTGTGGTACGTCTTACAACGCAGGTATGACGGCACGTTACTGGTTTGAAGACATTGCAGGCGTGAGCTGTGATGTAGAAATCGCGTCTGAATTCCGTTACCGCAAGTTTGTGACTCGCCCAAACAGCCTATTGATCACGTTGTCTCAGTCTGGTGAAACCGCTGATACGCTAGCAGCACTTCGCCTAGCAAAAGAGAAAGGTTACATGGCGGCGATGACCATCTGTAACGTAGCGGGTTCCTCTTTGGTTCGTGAATCAGATTTTGCATTCATGACTCGCGCTGGCGTCGAAATCGGCGTGGCTTCAACCAAAGCGTTCACGACTCAGCTTTCTGCACTACTTATGCTGGTAACAGCACTGGGTAAAGAGCAAGGTCGCATCAGCAAAGAGAAAGAAAAAGAGATTGTTGAAGCGCTACACGCACTTCCTAAGCAAATCAACGCGGCACTTTCTTTCGAGAAAGAAATTGAAGCACTAGCAACGGATTTTGCAGACAAGCACCACACATTGTTCCTAGGCCGTGGCGAGTTCTACCCAATCGCGATGGAAGCGTCTCTAAAACTGAAAGAGATCTCGTACATCCACGCAGAAGCGTACGCGGCGGGTGAACTGAAACACGGTCCTCTGGCCCTAATTGATGCTGACATGCCAGTTGTTGTGGTTGCACCAAGCAACGACCTACTTGAAAAGCTAAAATCAAACGTTGAAGAAGTGCGTGCGCGTGGCGGCCTTCTATACGTATTCGCAGATGCAGACGCAGGCTTCGAAGGCGATGAGACAATGAAGATCATCACAATGCCTCACGTTAGTGAAATCACGGCGGCGATCTACTACACCATCCCTATGCAGTTGCTGTCTTACTACGTAGCACTGATCAAAGGTACGGACGTAGACCAACCACGTAACCTAGCGAAAGCGGTGACGGTTGAGTAATTACGCTTAACAGCAAAAATCCTGAGCGGCACATGCGAGAGTATGTGCCGCTTTTTTATTTAAACCCATTTTAAGGTTTGTGAGTTATTGACCCAACTGGTGAGCGGTTAGAATTGCAGAGTAGACATTTTCTGCCGTCACTGGGAATGGCATATTGTGGATGGTTTCTCCCTCGGCCGTTGAGGCTTCGGCGACCTCGCGCAACTTAGCGTGGTTAAGCTCTTTAACGCCCATATCAAATAAGTTGGTTGGTAGACCTACAGAGCGGCAGAATGCAAGAACCGTATTAATCTCTTCCATCGCTGCGTTTTCTAGTACCAGCTGAACAAGTGTGCCGAACGCGACTTTCTCACCATGATAGAGATGATGACACTCTTCAAGCTTAGTTAGGCCGTTATGAATAGCGTGAGCACCCGCTAGACCACTGCTTTCAAAACCGATACCGCTTAGGTATGTATTGGCTTCAATAATGTTTTCTACCGCTTTGGTGCTCACACCATTTTCTACCGCAGCTTTTGCTTTTACACCATCTTCAAGCAAGGTTTCATAGCAAAGTTTCGCAAGCGCTTGTGCTGAACGCGTCGCTAACCCACCAGCCATTGTTGCCTTACCAGAAGTCATGTTGGCACGAGCTTCAAAGTAGGTGGAAAGCGCGTCGCCCATCCCCGATACAAGTAAGCGAACAGGGGCCTTGGCGATGACTGACGTATCCATGATGACCATGTCTGGGTTTTTAGGGATCATCAAATATTCTGCAAATTCACCTTCAGGTGTGTATATCACCGCAAGCGCTGAGGTTGGCGCATCAGTCGAGGCAATCGTAGGAACCACCACGACAGGAATTTTTGTGTAAAACGCAACAGCCTTTGCTGTATCTAACGTTTTACCACCACCAATACCGACAATGACATCGTGTTTCTGAGTGGCACAAATGTCCGTGATGCGTTCAATCTCAACGCGCGAACATTCGCCACCAAAAATGTTCATAGTGAGTGGAAGCTTTTCGTCAGCAAAACTTTGTTTGACGTCATCACCAACCAGGTTAGTCACGAACTCATCGGCAATTACTAACGGACGTTCACCCAATGTTTTCACATAGTGAGCTATAGATGTAAGTACTTGTTCACCTTGGACGTATTTGCTTGGGCTGATAATAATTTTGTCCATAATTCAAACCTTTAACCTTTTTTTGTGTGTTTTGGACTGCAATGAATATCCATTGTAGGGATAAGGTTTATATTAGGTTTGGTGTGGTAGGTGGTGAAGGATATCTCTGGTTTGTTCCATGCTTTTATGACCTCTGTGTCAAACTGACTCTCAGAAGTAATAAGCATCAGCATGCTTTATGGCGCCGATCACTATTCAAGCTAATCTGTCGTTTTTCGTTTCATATTGAAACGAAAATACCGAAGTCGTTGTTTCAATATGAAACAGATTGATTTTTGTTGAGCACGTTTTTTCTCTGTTTAAGATGAATTCATACCCTACATAAAAATATAAATGGAATGAGATAGAACGATGAAAAAGTTAATTAACCAAGTCGATGATGTTGTATTGCAGCAAATGGAAGGCCTGGCATTGTCCCGCCCTGAGCTAAAAGCGAACTACGAGCCTCGTTACATGTGGCACGAGGAAACGCCGGGGCAAGTGGCACTGGTTTCTGGTGGTGGCTGTGGTCATGAACCTTTGCACGCTGGTTTTATTGGTAAAGGCATGCTGACAGGCGCCTGTCCTGGTGAGGTGTTTACTTCACCAACGCCAGATCAAATGTACGAATGTGGCAACCAAGTGAATACTGGTGAAGGCGTGCTATTTATCATTAAAAACTACACCGGAGACGTGTTGAACTTTGAAACGGCTGTGGAGCTGCTTCATACCGATGGTATCAAAGTTGGGTCGGTGTTGGTGGATGACGATGTTGCAGTCAAAGACAGCCTATACACCGCTGGTCGCCGTGGCGTTGCTGGAACGGTATTGGTTGAAAAGTTAGTTGGGGCTGCCGCGAACAAAGGTTATTCGTTGGAGCAATGTGAAGCGCTGGCTCGTCGCGTGAATAATCACTGTCGTTCATTTGGCGTGGCGCTTAATGCTTGTGTTGTACCCGCAGCAGGTAAACCATCTTTTGTTCTGGAAGATGATGAAGTGGAGTTTGGTGTTGGTATCCATGGTGAACCAGGTATCAAGCGAGTGAAATACACCGATGTCGATACGTTAGTGGATGAAATGTTTGCTGAAGTTGCTGAAAACACACCTTATCAGCGCACATTGCGTATTTGGAATCGTGACGAAGGTGAATGGGATGAAGTGGAATCCAGCATTGAGCCTTTCGCCGCTGAACACGACTACATCGTGATGGTGAATGGTATGGGTGGTACGCCAACTTCAGAGCTTTACGGAGTGTACCGTCGTCTGGCTCATAACTGCGAGCAAGCAGGGTTCCGTATCGTGCGTAATATGGTTGGTAACTTCTGTACGTCACTTGATATGGAAGGCGTTTCGATTACGTTGCTAAAGGCAGACAAAGAGATGTTGGAGCTGTTTGATGCTCCTGTCGATACGGCCGCGATCAAGTGGTAACAGGGGAGAGCAAACATGCAAATTGAAAAACAACATATCGTTCACTGGCTAGAGTTATGTGCAAAAACGTATCAAGAGAATCAAGATTTTCTGACCGACCTTGATCGTGATATTGGTGACGCCGACCACGGTCTCAATATGAACCGTGGCTTTAAAAAAGTTGCTGAAAAACTGCCGCAATTTGCGGACCAAAATATCGGCAGCATTCTCAAGAATACGGGTATGACCTTGCTTTCTAGTGTCGGTGGGGCAAGTGGCCCGCTGTATGGCACGCTGTTTATTCGTACGGCTGCCGCTGTCGGAACTCGAGAGCAATTAACGTTTGAAGAGTTAGTGGATGCACTAAAAAGCGGTGTGGATGGCGTGGTGTCTCGTGGTAAAGCAGAGCTGGGTGATAAAACCATGTGTGATGTTTGGTTACCCGTTTTAGTTAGCGTGAAGGCGTCGTTAGAAAATGGCATGAGCGCCGATCACTTACTTAATGAAATGGTTGAGCTAGCAGAAACGAACGCGGTTGCCACGATTGAAATGTTGGCGAAAAAAGGGCGAGCAAGCTATTTAGGTGAACGCAGTATTGGTCACCAAGATCCCGGTGCAACCTCTTCTTTGTTAATGATTAAAGCACTACAGCAGGCAATAGCAGGTAATTAAGATGGTGGGAATTGTAGTTGTATCTCATAGTCGTCGACTTGCAGAAGGGGTGGCAGAACTTGCCACCCAAATGACGCAAGGCAAAGCCAAGCTTGCGATTGCTGCTGGGATTGATGATCCAGAGAACCCGATCGGAACCGATGCCATTGCCGTGATGGAAGCGATTGAGCAGGTACAAGATCAACAAGGGGTTGTTGTGTTGATGGATCTTGGCAGCGCGTTGCTTAGCACGGAAATGGCTCTGGACCTGATTGATGATCATGTGAGGGAAAATGTCACCCTTATCTCGGCACCTATTGTTGAAGGAACCATGGCGGCGTCGGTGGCTGCTGCTGCCGGACTACCTTTATCGACGGTAGTCGAAGAGGCACAGAATGCGTTAAGCGTAAAACAAGAGCATCTTGGTGATCAGCCACTAACATCCGCTGAGATAGCGCCAGTATCAGAGAACTTTGAGCAAGAACGGACATTTGATTGGGTAGTGCAAAATCCGCATGGATTACATGCTCGTCCCGCTGCGGCCATTGTTGGTGCACTCGCGCCTTTCGACTGCCAATTATGGTTGAAAAAAGGCGAGCGCCGTGTGAACGCGAAAAGCTTGAACAGCATTGCGAAACTTGGCGTTCGTAGTCAAGAGACGATCACCTTATGCGCACTTGGACCTCAATCCAGTGAAGCAATCAAGGCATTTGAAGCCTTAGCTTATGAGCACTTCGGAGAAAAAGAGGCGGTTGAGCAAGGCATTATCGAACCTGAAGAAAGTTCAGATACTCTGCTCGATGGCATGGCCTCAAGTCAGATTGAAAGTGCTGTTGTTGGTATTCGAGTCAATGACGGTATCGCTACTGCTCCTGCTGTCCTTTTTACTCATGAAATGCCAGCAGTGCCTGAACGTGATTTCCAAAGTGAACAAGATGAAATTGAACGGGTTAAGCGTGCGATAGGCGTGGTTGTTCAACATTTGCAGGAGCAAGCGAAGCAGCTGAAAGGGGAAATATTTTCCGCTCATAGCATGATGCTCAGTGACCCAGAATTATGGGCATCGGTCGAGTCGCGAATTCAAACGGGCATGATAGCCGAGCAAGCTTGGGTAGAATCACTGCAAACGTTGGCCGAAGAGTTTCGCCAGGCAGAAAGTCAGTACATGCGGGAACGCGAAGCAGATGTCCATGATATCGCACGCCAAGTTATGGTCGAAATGACAGGTGTAACGCCTAATGCCATCGACATTCAGGAACCGAGTATTTTGTTGGCCCGCGACCTGATGCCTTCTGATGTGGCCGGGCTTGATAAATCGAAAGTGCTTGGTATCTGTTTGAGTGAAGGAGGAAAAACCTCTCACAGTGCGATTCTTGCTCGTGCGATGGGGATTCCTGCCATCGTTAAAGCTCAGGGCTGCCTTGATGCTGTGCGTGCTGGTCAAGTGGTGACTATTGATGGCTTCCGAGGGCATTTATGGTTTTCTCCTTCAGATTCCGTACAGCAGGAATTAGAAGCTCAGCAAATTGAGTGGCAAAATTCCCGACAGAGTGCACTAGCGAGTGCTCAGCAAGTCGCAGTCACCTGTGATGGTGTCCATATTCCAGTATTCGCCAATATTGGTGGACCGAAAGATATTGATGATGCACTAACATCAGGAGCTGAAGGCGTTGGTCTATTCCGGACTGAGTTTCTATTTCAAAACAGTGATGAGTTGCCGACTGAGGAAGCGCAATACCAAGTGTATCGTGATATTGCCGCCGCACTTGGTGATAAGCCACTTACGATTCGTAGTCTAGATGTTGGCGGTGACAAGCCTTTAGCCGCTTATCCTATGCCAGCAGAAGATAATCCATTTTTAGGTTTGAGAGGGGTGCGGTTGTGCCTTCAACATGAGTCATTGTTTGCCGCTCAACTTCGAGCCATTCTGAGAGCCTTTCACGAGCAACCGAATATTCAATTGATGATACCGATGGTGGCTCAGGTTGAAGAAGTGAGAAAAGTAAAAGTGCTGTTGGCGCATCAAGCAAACCAACTCGGCTTGGATGTGACTCATTTGCCCGTTGGTATTATGATTGAGGTACCAGCCGCGGTGTTAAATGCTGATGCGTTAGCCCAAGAAGTCGACTTTTTCTCTATTGGCACCAATGATTTGACTCAATATGTTATGGCTGCCGATCGAGGTAACGCCGCTGTTGCTGAATTGGTGAACTACTTTGAACCATCGGTACTAAAAGCCATTGAGCTCACGTGTGCAGCAGGCGATCGCGCGGGCATACCGGTTAGTATGTGTGGTGAGATGGCTGGCGATCCAAATGCCACAGAAACATTGCTTCGCGTGGGGTTGCGAAAATTCAGCGCCAGTTCGAGTATGCTCCCGGGACTAAAAGCGCAGATTCGTCAGCTGTCTGTCGATGTTTAATCGAAACCGTATCGTTAGTACATCTATACCGGCGTGCTTACGCCGGTTTTACTTTTGTTATAGGAACGCCAATTCACGACTTAATACAGCTTCATTTGCTCCTGCAGCCCAAACTTATTAATTTTTCTCCATAAGGTCGTGCGGCCAATTTGCAATGCTTTCGCCATATCATGCATTTTGCCATCACACTGATTCCAAGCCTGAACAATCGCTCTTCTCTCGGCTTCTTCTAACGTGATTACTGGCGTATTTTCTGCGGTATGGCGAGAATTCAGTTTAATGTCTTCAGGAATATCGTTCAGCTTGATTAAGTTGGAACTGCGGTTCAGCAAAATTCGCTCAGTTCGGTTTCTTAATTCAGAGTTGTTGCCTGACCAACGAAAATTCATCAACGCTTCCAGTGCGACTGGCTCTATCGAGATCGTCACATTGTGGCGGCGTTCGTAATGGCTGATAAGCTGCTGGACGAGAAATTCAATGTCTTCTTTACGCTTTCGTAGTGGTGGAATATGCAGCTCGTTCGAGGAGATTTCATAATAAAGTTGCCGACCAAATGAGCGCTGAGTGACATACTCGCTGATCTCTGAAGCGGTGCTGGTAATAAGTTGAAAATCTACGGGGATCAATCGCAAACTGTCGCTGCGGCTGACGAGCCCAGTTTTTAACAACTTAAGTAGCACGGCTTGTAAATCGGGTGACAGATATTCCACCTTTTCTAAAAAGAGCGTACCGCCATGGGCGAGCTCAAACTTTGAAGGCATGCCTTGCCCTTCGTCATACCCCAGGGTTTCTTTGACCAGTTGCTCTGTATTGATGGAGCGGCAGTTGAGCGTAATGAACGGCCCTTCTTTGTAGGTGCTTTCGTTATGAATCGCCATGGCGAGAGTGGCTTTTCCTACGCCTTCTTCACCTGTAATTAGAATCGGTGATTTGGACTTTATGGCCCGTTTTGCCACGGTAATGACATGCTTCATTTTTCGTGAAATGACGGGCAAAGTGCTGAACGTATAGCGCACACTGCCACCTATTTGTTGTTGAGCAAGTTCGCGAATTTTATCGATAGGGTGCAAGAACAATAAGTGTGTGCCGTCGTTGAGTGGACGCAAGGTGATGATCGCTTCAACAAACTCGCCACGAACCTCTACCGTTGTGAGTTTTCGGTTGATGCTCGCACCTGACTCAATACTAGTAAGGACATTCGGTGGGAAGCGTAAAACAGAAAAGACTTCTTTATCCAAGATCTGACTGGCTTCAATGTTTAACAAGCGCTCTGATTGGTGATTTACCATGGTTATACGGCTTTCTTCATCCCAGGCCATAAGGCCGTCATCCATGCACTCTAACGTTGCGTTATGCGCACAAGTGAGGCGGTTCATGTTTTCTTGTTCCGACTGAATGTGGATTTGCAAGCTGACTTCTTTCGCGCTCGACGCGATGATGACTAAGTCTTCTTTCTTATAGTTTTCCGCTTTTCTGAAAAGGCATGTTGTACCGCGTAATTTGCCAAATTGGTCGAAAACAGGCGCCGCTACAGAGGCATAAGAGTGCAAGTGGCGATTGAAATGTTCGGCAGCAAAAACTTCACACGGGATATGAGTATTGATACAGAGATTGACTGCATTTGTGCCTATCTTTCCTTCGGAGAGAAAGCAGCCTTGTTTTATGCCGAGTGCTTGCATCTCTTGTCGCATAGAGTCGTGCCCGACGGTAGAGAGGATACAGCCGTTGCCATCGGTTACCATCAATACCAGGTCTTCGTCCCCTAGCATGTCGTAAGTGTCTTCAAGTACGGTCGTGGCGCATTCGATGAGATGTTCGTTGCGCTTCATTAGAGATGAGAAGGTAAATCCAGAGGCAATATGTGGTTTTGACCAGGTGTAAGGGCTGCATTGCTTTATGCAACGCTCCCACGACTCGAGGACGGGAGTGCGGGAAAATTCTGGAGATACCCAGTGGTGTTTCTGGAAAAACTCCCACTTAGTTTTAGTGTCTTCGATTGAAAGCATGCGATACCGTTTCAATACTAGCGATAGATTGGTCTGATGTTACAGAGACATCGGAATATGGACTGTGATGGCTTTCACGCACGTTGTATAGAAGAATGTGCAAAAAGAGGGGCGAGTTGAGGAGGCTTCCGTGCCAGTTTTTCGATTAAAAAGGGCTGTCTTTGCCGAGCTCATTGCAAATCTCGACAATGGCAAGTGAGAGCCCTGACTTAATGATTTGTTGTTGACGTTGCAGTTGTAGCTGATAAAACTCAAGGTCGATGTCGTCATCTGGTTCGCTGACTTCCAGTTGCACCATGCCCATTTTCTTCACCAAGTGCAGTTTCTTAATTGGTTCTAGAATATTCGGGTCAGTGAATTCGTAATCTGAAGCGTCACTATTGAGTTGGTTTTTGAGTTTGATGATGTCTTCGATGTCGTGGTAAATGTCATCGGGGAGCACTCCCAAGCCAAACAATAACTTCAAACGAACAGACAGATCGCCCAGCGGTCCAGAGTCTTGTAGCAGCGGACCGACAACCGATTGAACAGCGAAGTTATCTTTACGAAAGATTCTTTGCACTAACCCGTCGATCGAATCGTTAAAAACGTCGACTGCTGCAATGAAAAAGCCTCGTACCGATGGGGCGCTGTTTAATCGCTCAATGATCTCGGTTTCGTTGATGTTATCTGCCATATACTGAATACATTTCTAATTATTAGCTATCCCAACTCTTCAAGCAGAGAAGGACATAGAAGGGGAGCCAAGCTCCCCTAGGTAAATCAAAGTTGGTTGTAAAGTGTCTCGATTTGAGCCACTTCATCACTGTCTTCTGCAAGACCTGTGTATGTCGCTAGCGTCTTCTTCACACCCACTTCTTTTAATGAGGTTTGCAGTTCTACTGCTTGTGGGTCGGTGTCGTTAGTGTACTTCAACGCAGCGGCAATGCCTTTCAAAAGTGTTTTATTTTCAGTGCCATACTCAATTGTACCGAGTAAAGGCTTCACTAATCTATCGTTTGCACCCAATTTTCTAATTGGTTGACGACCTACGCGATCCACCTCATCCACTAAGTATGGGTTGGCAAAGCGTCCTAAAATCTTCTCGATGTAGGCGTTGTGCATGTCACGGTCGAAGCCGTAGCGTTTGATCAGCACTTCACCACTCTCTTGCATCGCCTGTTTTACTTCAGCGTGAATGCTTGGGTCTTCAATTGCTTCACGAATGGTGCGATGGCCTTTCAAGCAACCTAGGTAAGCGGTAATGCAGTGGCCTGTATTGAGAGTGAATAGCTTGCGTTCTACGAATGCCATTAGGTTGTTGGTTCTTTCCATGCCAGCTATGTCAGGGATTTCGCCCTTGAATTGCTGCTCATCCACAATCCATTCGCTAAAACTCTCTACAGTGACTTCTAGTGGGTCATCGTTCGCCGCTTCTGCTGGTGGTACGATGCGGTCCACTGCAGAGTCGACGAAGCCAACTAGCTCGTCTGCTTTCGCGTGTAATGATTCATCCAAATGTTTGTACACTTCACCTTTTAGGTGAGTCGTGCCACGAACCATGTTTTCGCACGCGATGATGTTCAATGGTTTATCGTTACCTGCTGCAAAGCGTTTAGCAATGCCGGTAGCGATGGTTTTTGCAATGATGTCCAGTACGTTAGGGCCAACCGCTGTTGTTACCAAGTCGGTTTTTACAATGCGGTCGATGACATCTTCACTGGCTGAGTTTACCGCGGTGACGTGAGTTACTGTGTCGATTTGGCACTCAGTACCGACCACTTTTACTTTGTATTCTTGCTTGTGACTCAGTTGGTCGACGAGTGGAGCGTCAACGTCTGCAAATGTGACCTCGACTTCTGCATCTGCTAAGAGTTTTCCGATGAAGCCACGACCAATGTTACCTGCGCCAAAATGAACTGCGTTTTTCATAATTCTTACCTACCAATGTCTAAAATGTTGACTTACGAAACTAGGGGGAGGCCAACCGCATAGGGGGTGACAGCTGACCTCATTTGCCTCAGGAGCAAATTAAAGGGGTAATTAAGCCGCTTGTTGACCGCCAAGGATGTTCAGAATCTCTTCCACATCGTTGGTGCTGGTTAGCTTCTCAATTGCCTCCGGCTCATCGAGCGCGTTCGTAATGGTGGTAATCACCTGGATGTGCTCATCGTTCTTAGCGGCAATGCCGATAACCAGTTTCGCTACATCATCGTCGTCTTCAGTAAATTGGATACCCGATGGGTATTGGCAGATTACAATGCCGGTTTTCTTAACGCGGTCTTTCGCTTCTACCGTGCCGTGAGGCACTGCGATAGATTCGCCTAGGTAAGTTGGAACCAATGCTTCACGCTCAAACATCGCGTCTACGTATTCTGGTTCTGCGTAGCCAAGTTCGACCAACTTGTTGCCCGCGAAGCGAATCGCTTCTTCTTTGTTGGCAGCTTTCAAACCTAGGTGAATGTTTTCACGCTGGATTTGGAACACCGACGTTTGCTGTGGCTCGAAGTTGTCGTCGTTTGCTGCCACGAGCGAAACTTTTACCATTTGGTCGTCATTGGCTGCGGATTGGTTTTGCGCTGCTAGTAGTTTGGTGACTAGCTGGTTGTACATCTCGCTGTCTAGGAAGTTAGTCAATGAAATGTGGTGTGCGTTTGGAGCATGCTTACGTGCACGATCCGTTAAGTCTTTATGAGTAATCACGATATCTGCACTCTCTGGTAAGCTGTTAATGGCAAGGTTGGTTACGTGGATGTTCAGACCTGCGTCTTGAACCTTTTTGCGTAGCATGCTCGCGCCCATTGCACTCGAGCCCATGCCCGCATCACAAGCGACAATGATGCTTTGTACTGTCGCTAGGTCTACGTCACCTTTGCTTTGGCTGTTTACCACCGCATCGTTTTTAGATGCAGATTTCATGTCTTTCATTTGTGATGTTGCTTTTTCTAGTGCTGCTTCATCACCGTCTTCTTCTGTTGACGTTTGTGTCTTCATTAGCAGTGCTGCTACGGCGAATGACACGCCTGTTGCTGCAGCTATAGACGCTAGAATACCAACGATTGAGCCTTTCTGAGTCATCAACAAGATTGCAAAGATTGAACCTGGTGATGCTGGAGAAACGATACCTGCGTTAAAGATAGTTAGTACGAATACGCCAGTCATACCACCTGCGATAGCCGCAAGGATTAGGCGAGGGTTCATTAGGATGTATGGGAAGTAAATCTCGTGGATACCGCCGAAGAAGTGGATGATTGATGCACCACCTGCAGTTTGACGAGCCGTACCTTTACCAAACACCATGTAAGCTAGCAGGATACCAAGACCAGGACCTGGGTTTGCTTCGATTAGGAAGAAGATCGATTGACCTGTCTCAGACGCTTGTTGGATACCTAGCGGAGAGAAGATACCGTGGTTGATCGCGTTGTTTAGGAACAGGATCTTCGCAGGTTCAACGAAGATTGAAGTTAGTGGTAGTAGGTGAGCAGAAACTAGGAAGTTAACGCCTGCCGCCAAGCCACCAGAAAGAATTTTTACGAATGGACCGATAAAGATGAAAGCAAGGATCGCACATAGCATGCCGATGATGCCCGCAGAGAAGTTGTTAACCAACATCTCGAAGCCACTTTTTACTTTACCATCGATGTAGTTATCGAATTTCTTGATAGCCCAGCCGCCCATTGGGCCGACCATCATTGCACCCATAAACATTGGGATGTCTGTGCCGACAATCACACCCATTGTTGTGATTGCACCGACTACCGCACCACGATCGCCACCAACTAATTTACCACCGGTGTAACCGATAAGTAGTGGCAGCAAGTAGGTAATCATTGGGCCAACCATAGAGGCTAACGTTTCGTTTGGTAGCCATCCAGTTGGGATAAATAGAGCAGTGATAAAGCCCCACGCGATAAACGCGCCGATGTTTGGCATTACCATGTTTGACAGAAAACGACCAAAATTTTGTATCTTGATCTTGGCATCTGGTGATATCATAACAATTCCCCGTTCGATGTTCTGATGAATCTTGTTGTAGTAAACGGTTCGCCAAAACCGTTTGTTTGATTGCTTAGTACCCAATCAATTTACCACACATTTTCCAATTGGAACTGACAACGGGTTTTTCGTGATCTACGCCCGCATTTCTTAGGCTGAGAAACGGTTTTTAAGTGACCAAGTTCAACTTATTAACTTGTAACTTAATAACAAAAAGCCACTTTTAAATCTGTCAATAAAAATCTTAGTGATCAATCCGATCTTCTGACAAATTTAAAATCAAAATACTTTGTGACTTTGATCACTTTTGATTTTTTTTGAAATTCGAATTAAATACTTGCGATGATCAATATCACGTTTTGTGTTGAGTTGTGGTGGATTTAAAGTGTGACTTGGGTCTGCTTTTGTTTTTTGTGAAAGTTTGTGACGGAATTGGTGAGATAAATGCTATCTAGATCTTTCGATAGATTGTATCTATAAGATTCTTTTCGGCGCACTTCACGGAGCACGCCTAATTAGTTAATGAAAGGGTACAAATAAAGAGAGTCGCCACACGGTTCTTCTTGTGATTCCCAACTCTCTATTTAATCACTGTTCTTAATCATCGTTGCTATTTAGTATGATAGACGAGGTAGTCATGAGCTTGCTCGCGTCCCATATACCTTGCCAACGTCTTTTCTTGAACATCGCGCAAATCCACCATAATCAATCCATCTAGAGCGTTATTGAATGCAGGGTCGACGTTGAAGCATACCAGCTTGCCATTGAGGCTTAAGTACTGACGCAGCAAAACGGGCACTCCTTTCCCTTCATCGATTCTGGCAATGACACGTGACAATAGCTGTAAATCACCCAGAGCAGTGAGCATGCTGGTGTTCCAGTCACGGTGGTGCTCAGGAAGTGGGTTAGAAGGTGTGACATACTCTGCGCAGTTGTTATCGTAGTGGTGAAGCGTCATTGATTGAGCCAGCAGTTGGCGTGCAGTATCACTATAGTCGTTGCTAATGCTTACCGGACCAAATAGGTGAGTGTAATCTGGGTTTTGATGAACGAACGTTGCGATGCCTTTCCACAGCAGCAGTAGCGCGCTCATGCTCTTTTGATATTGCTGTGCAATCACAGAGCGCCCCATCTCAATGGATTTACCCATTTGGTCGATAAAGCGTTGGTCATAGTTAAACAACGTTCGTGAATACAGACCTGCTACGCCGCGCTTTTCAATCAGTTGATCAACCAGACCTAAACGATACGCGCCCACCAAGCATTGGTTCTCTCTGTCCCACACAAACAGATGCAGGTAATCATGATCGAAATGGTCAATGTCTATTGCTAGTCCAGTCCCTTCGCCAACTTGTCTAAAATTGAGCTCACGTAGGCGACCAATTTCATGCAGTAGGGAAGGGATACTCTGCGACTCCGTGCAGTAAACATCGAACTCACCACTTGTTAGCAGCTTGGACTCTTTTGGTAAGTTGTTCAGTTCTTCAAGCAATTCGCCTACGGGTAACCCTGCCGCTATTGGTGAGAGCCGTTCTGATGAGGAAGAGGGCTCCACCGATTGGATTTCACGATTGAGTAAGTAAGTGTTGAGCCGCAAATAGTTCACCACTTGATCATCGCTAAGTGTGTTCAGCTCTTTAAATTTTATCGCTTGGCCAAAGGATAAGTTGATGGTTTGCGCCTGTTTGTTCAGTAGCTCCCGCCCGAGCAGTAGGGTGCGCAAAAGTGGATGGATTTTCCCTGCCATATAGAAGCGTTTCGAGTTCTGACCACTGATGAATACTGGAACTGTCGTTGCTTTGTTTTTGCGGATTAGGCTACTTACGCTTCGACTCCACGCTTTATCTTCCAAGCGTTGCTGTTTGGCATCGACTAACTGGGAAACCTCACCGGCAGGAAAGACAAGCAATAAGCCGCCACTTGCTAGGTGTTTATTAGCCGCTCTGAGGGCCTTCATATTCGATTTGACGGCGTCTTTGCCTTCAAACACATCGACACCAATGAAGAGCTGATCTAACTCCGGCACGGTTTTCAGGTAGTGATTGGCTAGAATTTGGATATCGTCTCGTACCATCAACAAGAGTTCGGCCAAGATGACGCCTTCCACACAACCAAGCGGATGGTTCGCCACAATGACGGTAGCACCTTGTTTAGGTACTGAGTCGAGTGAACCATGAGCAATGCGATAATCGATACCTAAGATATCCAGCGTGAAGCGGAGAAAAGTTTTGGTATCGGCATTAACGGGGCGTTGGGCGTAGAACTTATCAAGTTGGTTTAAACCGGTTGCCCATTCAGCAACGTTTTCACCAATGCCAAACGGCGTTTTACGAGGGAGACGAAAAGGGGTTGAACTATCCATATTTACCTCAGCGTACAAGTTGCTGATTGGATAGTAGAAATTACAGATGACAGTT
>NZ_JAWOTS010000026.1:0-49443 GCF_033338975.1 Vibrio sp. Vb0349
AGTTCTTTTAGTTGTTGATTTCATAACACTCTCCAATTTTGGGGGTGGAAAGTGTCAACCTTATTTAGGACGGCACACAAAAGTTAAAAAGAAAAAAGCAGCGTTACGCTGCTTTTTTATTATTTAATCACTCTTAAGCTTGGTTTGCCTTTTGGTCGAGGAGCATCGTCCTCTTCGGCATCTGAATCAGAAACTAATTCAGAAGGCTCATCGCTAACCGTTGTGAACGATGGGGATGATTCTTCCTCGGTCATCGCTTCTTCTTCGATGTGAGTGTACGCTTCTTCTGGTTCAAACATAGTACCAGCACCATTCTCACGTGCATAAATAGCTTGAACAGCATACACAGGCACAATCACTGAGTGCGGACGACCGCTAAAGCGAGCATGGAAGGTAATCGCATCATTACCTAACTCAAGATTACCCACTGCACGTGGCGCAATATTCAAAATAATTTGACCATCTTGAATAAATTCAACCGGGACACGCACCCCTGGCATTGTTGCATCCACAACCAAGTGAGGAGTCAAGTCATTGTCTACTAACCAGTCGTAAAATGCGCGAAGCATATACGGGCGGCGAGCAGTCATTTTTGCAATATCCATAACGTGTTTTAAATCGCTTAACGAACTAGGCGCATTTCACGTTCAGCTTCAGTCAAAGAAGCAAGGAACGAATCACGTTCAAATACGCGGTTCATGTATACCTTGATTTCTTTTGAACCAGGGCCAACAAGATCGATACCAAGTTGAGGCAAACGCCACAATAGTGGAGCTAGGTAACAATCGATCAAGCTGAATTCTTCGCTCATGAAGTACTCATATTCAGCAAAAATTGGCGCTAACGTCAGAAGATCATTACGCAGCTTTGTGCGTGCTTTTTCTGATTCTTCCGCATTACCTTTCATCACTTTTTCAGCGAGTGAATACCAGTTGCGTTCGATACGGTACATCATCAAGCGGCTGTTGCCACGAGCAACAGGGTAAACCGGCATTAGAGGTGGATGAGGGAAACGCTCGTCCAAGTACTCCATGATGATTTTTGAATCGTAAAGAGCTAGCTCACGGTCAACAAGAGTTGGCACTGATTTATATGGGTTTAGCTCAACAAGCTCAGCAGGAAGGTTTGCTTCGTCAACAAGCTCAACTTCAACACTTACGCCTTTTTCAGCTAGTACAATGCGAACCTGATGGCTATACAAATCTGATGCACTTGAGAAAAGAGTCATCACAGAACGTTTATTGGCAGCTACAGCCATGGAGCCCTCCAGTACACTTACAAATAAAAACAATGGAGGCTAAGCCTCCATTGTACATCAATTAAAATTGGGAATTAGCACGGTATTTTAGCACAATTAATGCACATCGCGCCAATACTCTTTCTTGAGCATCACAACAACGATGGTTAGAAGCACTAAGAAGCCCATTACCCACCAGCCTAGAGCGTGACGCTCAAGCTGCACTGGGTCACCTGAATAAACTAAGAAGTTAACGAGATCGCCAACCGCTTTGTCATATTCGCCTTCACTCAGCTCACCCGTGCCATCGGTTTCAGTACCAACAACAACTTGTACTTCTTCGCCATCTACGATTTTCGTATCGTAAATCGGCGTCGGGATGCCCTGTAGCTCTTCAAGCACATGCGGCATACCAACACTCGGGAAGACGATATTGTTCACGCCGAATGGACGAGATGGATCAACATAGAAAGAGCGTAAGTAAGTATATAACCAATCAGCACCACGAACTCGTGCAACCAACGTAAGATCTGGTGGTGGAGCACCAAACCAGTTTGCAGCTTGCTTCGGTGGCATAGCATTGACCATTAGATCACCGATTTTCGCTTCAGGATTGAAAATCAGGTTTTCTTTCATTAAGTCTGTTGGAATTTCCAAGTCTGTTGCTACACGCTCGTAACGCTGGTATTGCGTAGAGTGACAAGCAAAACAGTAGTTCATGAACAACTTCGCGCCGTTTTGTAGCGAAGCTTTATCCGTAAGGTCAACATTCGCTTTATCCAGCGGAACATTGGCCCCAGCTGCCATCGCTAGTGATGGCAACATAGCAAATAGAATTACAATCCACTTCTTCATTTGAATGTCACCCTCTCTGGTAATGGTTTGGTTGCTTCATTTTTGCTGTAGAAGAACAGCAACACAAAGAACATGAAGTAACACAAGCTAAAGATCTGAGATAGTAGTGTGTACGTTGGTGTCGCTGGTAACGCACCTAAAATACCTAGAGCGATAAAGGCGATAGTGAACTGTACAATATTCAATAGATGAAGTTTGCTACGGTAACGGTATGAACGAACTTTACAACGATCCAACCAAGGTAGAACAAACAGCACTGCAATGGACGCACCCATTAGGATAACACCTAATAGTTTGTCTGGAACCGCACGTAGGATTGCGTAGAACGGCGTGAAGTACCATACCGGAGCAATATGCTCTGGTGTCTTCAATGGGTTTGCAGCTTCAAAGTTAGGCGGCTCAAGGAAGTACCCACCCATTTCTGGGTTAAAGAACAGCACGTAACAGAAGAAGAACAAGAAACCAGCAACACCGACCAAGTCCTTAACCGTGCCGTACGGATGGAAAGGAATCGAATCAATGATGTCATATTTCTTCGTGTAGTAATCGTGGAACTTGAATTGCGTTTTGTAATCGTCGCCCATTGAGCCTTTTGGCAGCTTAGTTTCGATACCATCCGGGTTGTTTGAGCCTACTTCGTGCAGCGCCAATACGTGCAAAACGACAAGAAGAAGCAAAACGATAGGCAGTGCAATAACGTGTAGTGCGAAGAAACGGTTTAGCGTTGCACCAGAGATGATGTAGTCACCACGAATCCAAAGCGTTAGGTCATCACCGATAACAGGAATAGCACCAAACAGGGAAATGATTACCTGCGCACCCCAGTATGACATCTGACCCCATGGAAGTAGGTAACCCATGAACGCTTCAGCCATGAGAACTAAGAAGATCAACATACCGAAGATCCACAATAGTTCACGAGGTTTTTGGTATGAACCGTAGATCAAACCACGGAACATGTGAAGATACACAACAACGAAAAACGCTGACGCGCCAGTGGAATGCATGTAACGCAGAAGCCAACCGTACTCTACATCACGCATAATGTATTCGATAGACGCAAATGCACCGTCACCTGAAGGAACATAGTTCATCGTTAGCCAAATACCCGTTAGGATTTGGTTAACAAGAACCAGCATCGCCAGAGAACCGAAAAGGTACCAAAAGTTGAAGTTCTTAGGCATTGGGTATTCAGACAAATGCTTTTTATAAGCATTCATTGCAGGAATACGCTTTTCAACCCAATCTAACATTGCTTGCATTATGCATCTCCCTCATCAACACCCACAATGAGCTTGGTATCGCTCAAATACATGTGCTTAGGAACGACAAGGTTCAACGGAGCAGGTACTCCTTGGAACACTCGACCAGCCATGTCGAACTTAGAACCATGACAAGGACAGAAGAAGCCAGATCTTACGCCCTGCACCTGCTCTGAGAAAGAGTCAGGTAGATAGGTTGGTGAACAACCTAAGTGGGTACAGAAACCAACTGCGACGAAAAACTCTTCCTTAATCGAACGAAACTCATTCTGAGCGTACTCAGGCTGCTGCTCCATTTCAGATTGTGGATCGCGAAGCTTATCACCGATCGATTTTAAGTTATCCAGAACGCTTTGAGTGCGGCGAACAATCCATACAGGTTTTCCCTGCCACTCAACACGAACCAGCTGACCTGGTTCAATTTTACTTATATCCACTTCAACCGGTGCGCCCGCCGCTTTGGCTTTAGCACTCGGATTCCATGATTTGATAAAAGGCACGGCGACGGCGACTGCCCCTAACCCACCAACAACTGCCGTTGTAGCGGTTAGAAAACGCCTGCGACCGTTATTTAAAGGCGCGTTGCTCATCCAAACATTCTCCCATTTGCTCCCTTTGGATCGTTATTATTCCGCTTATAAGAGCATGGCTAACAAATAATGAATTTAGTTCTATTTATTGGAGGGAAATGATAAAGAAAACCCTACTTTTTGACAAGATAAAGCTACCTTTTTGTAACATTTGTGAGGCAAATCGCTCGCGTCGTCACAAAAGCGGCAGAATTATAAAAAATTGATGTGATTTGTAACAAGAAAGCACCACATAGAAGCCCCGCTGAAAGCGGATAAAACCTTTTATCTTGGTAGTTTTCAGTTAATTACACAGAGAAATATTTCGTATTACGCGTTCAGCTTGCTGTGTTTATATTTTCAATTTTGTAGCACGCAGAATGCTCAAAAAGGAGCGTAAGTCATTTTAAAACATGTTACAGGGAGAATAAGATACAAAGACATTCTTGCTGATGAATACATCTATGCTGCATCGCAAGAGAAAGCGTGGTGAGTCGCGATTAAATAAGGCACACATATAAAACGGCACTGGCAACCTTTCGACGAAGAGGACGAATAAGAAGGCCTACTCGGAATGTGATGATAAATGAAGACTGTTCGTTGCTTGAAGACAAGTATGATGTCTTTAAATACAAAAAAGCCCGGCATAGAGCCGAGCTTTTGGTACACAGTTTCCAGAGTAACTCTGAAAAGCATAATTCCCGATAAGAGGAAATTAACGCTTAGAGAACTGTGGACGACGACGTGCTTTACGTAGACCAACTTTCTTACGTTCAACGCAACGAGCGTCACGAGTAACGTAGCCAGCTGCGCGTAGAGCAGGACGTAGAGACTCATCGTATTCCATAAGCGCGCGAGTGATACCGTGACGGATAGCACCAGCTTGACCAGAAATACCGCCGCCTTTAACTGTTACGTAAAGGTCTAGCTTTTCAGTTAGTTCAACTAGCTCTAGAGGTTGTTGTACAACCATACGTGCTGTTGGACGACCGAAGTATTCGTCAAGGTTACGCTTGTTTACTACAATGTTACCGCTGCCTGGTTTAATGAAAACACGTGCAGCTGAGCTTTTGCGACGGCCAGTGCCGTAGTATTGATTCTCTGCCATTTTCGAAATCCCCAATTAGATGTCTAGTACTTGTGGTTGTTGAGCAACATGGTTGTGCTCAGCGCCCGCGTAAACTTTTAGCTTACGGTACATAGCACGGCCTAGAGGACCACGTGGAAGCATGCCTTTAACTGCAAGCTCAAGAGCCATCTCAGGTTTACGATCGATCAACTTTTCAAAAGTGATAGATTTTAGACCACCTGGGAATTCAGAGTGACGGTAGTACACTTTGTTCTTAGCTTTGTTACCAGTTACAGCAACTTTCTCAGCGTTGATAACGATGATGTAATCACCAGTGTCAACGTGAGGAGTGTATTCAGCTTTATGTTTGCCACGTAGGCGAGATGCAATTTCACTTGCTAGACGGCCAAGAGTTTTACCTTCAGCGTCTACAACGTACCAGTCGCGTTTTACAGTTTCTGGTTTAGCAACGAAAGTTTTCATGCTAACAATAACCCGTTAATTAAATTTTAAACTTTAAAGGAACACCCAATAGTGCTCCCACACTGTCTAAGAGCCCAGTCATCACCCCTTCGAGTCGTTGGTACTCTCGACCTTCAATTTCGAAATAACTTCGATAATCAGGTCTGCAGTAACGGTGGGTCGCAGGATTATAGAGAAGAGCGAAGAAAAAATCACCTTTTTTTGCGCCAAATCACTAATTTTTTCTTCACTTTTTTAAGAATCCATTGGATCTAGGCCAAATGTTCACGCGCGAGATACTCATGACTTTGCATCTCAGTAAGCCGAGACAAACAGCGCTTAAATTCGAACTCTAACTGCCCGTCAGTATATAAGTCGGCCATTGGCACTTCAGCAGAAATAATCAACTTAACATTGCGCTCGTAAAACTCATCGACCAGCGCGATAAAGCGTCTCGCCGCATCATCGATTTTTCGGTTCATTTGTTGAACATCTGCCAGTAATACCGTGTGGTAAATACGAGACAATTCAATGTAGTCATTTTGACTGCGAGCAGTTTGACACAACTGAGCAAACGACGCATGCAGCACCCCGTCGCTTGCTTCAATCACCGCTAGTTGACGGTGGTTAACTTCGATTTGATGAGCAACAAACTGACGCTCTCCAGTCAGCTGCTGATAATATTTGTTAAGGTTTATGCTAGCCTGCTCATCAAGCGGGTAATGGTATATTTCAGCCTGTTCTAACGTTCTTAAGCGATAATCAACGCCACTATCGACATTCAACACTTCACAACGTGCCAAAATCATATCGATCGCGGGCAAAAAGCGCGCTCTTTGCAAACCGTTACGATATAAGTTCTGCGGCTCGATGTTTGAAGTCGCGACTAGGATCATCTGCCGCTTGAACATTTCTTGAAGTAGCGTTGCGAGGATCATCGCATCAGTAATGTCGGAAACAAAAAATTCATCAAAGCAAACCACATCGGCTTCTTCTTTAAATTTATCCGCCACTTTTGATAGCGGATTTTCCACATCACCTAACAGCTTCAACTCATCATGTACTCGATACATAAATCGATGGAAGTGGACGCGCATTTTTCTTTGGGTCGGTAAAGCATCAAAAAATGCATCCATAAGGTAGGTTTTACCGCGACCGACCCCACCCCAAAAGTAAAGACCTTTTGGTGGTTCAGGCTTGTCGATTTTTTTCCCCATTAGCTTTTGCCATTTGGAAAGCTGAGGAACAGGCGCTGACTGAAATTCAACGATAGCATGGTAAAGCTTGTCTAATGCAACGACCGCTTGATACTGAGCTTCATCACGCTGAAACCCGTGTTCTGCTATGTCTTTTTGATATTGTTGTAGTGGTGTCATCGTATTAAGTCGTATAGAGGTATAGAGAAAAGGGTTACCTCGGGGTCAACTTTGAGAATAGAGAGAAGTAGTTATCAGTCCCCGAAGACATACTGCTATTTTTCTTTATCGGCTGTTCAAGCCATAGTAACATGGACGAGCACCGCGTGTAACTAAGTAGTAAAAGACTTGTTAAAACAACTATAAGGAGCAGTTATGCCTTGGATTTATGCCATTGTGGGTTTGCTGGTCGGTACAATCGTAGGCGTAGTCATTAGTAGACTAACCACCCCTGAATACAAGAAACAAAAGTCTGTGCAGAAAGAACTTGAAGCGGCCAAGTTTGAATTAGAGCAACAACGTCAAGAGCTCGTCGATCACTTTGCACAAACCGCAGAAATGTTGGACACCCTAGGTAAAGATTACACCAAGCTATACCAACATATGGCCAAGACATCTTCTGAGCTTTTGCCAAACTTACCAGAACAAGACAACCCGTTTGATAAGAAAACGGCAATGTCGTCTGAAACCATTGCAGAAGATCAACCAGAGTTTAACGAACAACCAAAAGACTACGCTAATGGCGCCACCGGTCTTTTGAAGGATCAAGAGAAAGAAATCATTAATGCTCCCGAAGCGGTAACCGCAAAAGCATCATAATCCTCTCTTACTTCTATCTAGGGCCGATACATTTGTATCGGCCCTTTTTTGAACTTTTTCACCTCACCTTCGCTCTAACTTGGATGTGCACTGCCTCCCCTTTTGATTGTCCGAACTAGACCCTATATTAGTTATTAACAAAGTGAACGAAACGTTCGGATATTTCTTTTTGGCAGATATGTTTCAAGAGGAGTTATTGGATGAAAAAACCACTGCTTGCGCTCACCGTTCTATCTCTGAGTTTGGGTTCGATTATTGCCCCAGTTCAAGCCACTGCCGCATTACCTTTGAATGTGGATGGCCAACAGTTACCTAGCTTGGCACCAATGCTTGAGAAGGTGACCCCAGCTGTTGTGAGTATTGCTGTAGAAGGTAAACAAGTACAAACCAGCCGCATTCCCGAGCAATTTCAATTTTTCTTTGGCCCAGACTTTCCTATGGAACAAAGGCGAGAGCGCCCGTTCAGAGGTTTAGGGTCTGGTGTCATTATTGATGCGAAGAAAGGCCATATTGTCACTAACTACCACGTGATCAAGGGGGCAGATGAGATTCGAGTTCGCCTCTTTGACGGGCGCGAGTATGACGCTACTCTCGTTGGCGGTGATGAAATGGCCGATGTTGCGTTACTTAAATTAGAGAAAGCGAAAAACTTAACGCAGATTAAAGTCGCGGATTCCGACAAACTGCGTGTCGGTGACTTTACGGTTGCGATTGGTAACCCATTTGGACTCGGTCAAACTGTGACTTCGGGTATTGTTTCAGCCCTTGGTCGTAGTGGCTTAAACGTTGAAAACTTCGAAAACTTCATCCAAACCGATGCCGCAATTAACAGCGGTAACTCTGGTGGTGCATTGGTCAACCTTAATGGTGAGCTGATCGGTATTAATACTGCGATTTTAGGCCCTAATGGCGGTAATGTGGGTATTGGCTTTGCGATTCCATCAAACATGATGAAAAACCTCACTGATCAAATTCTAGAGTTTGGTGAAGTCAAACGCGGCATGTTGGGTGTGCAAGGTGGCGAAGTAACCTCTGAGCTAGCTGATGCATTGGGTTACGAGTCAAGTAAAGGGGCCTTTATTGGTCAAGTCGTACCGGACAGCGCAGCCGATAAAGCAGGGTTAAAAGCCGGTGACGTAATTGTATCGGTGAACGGCAAAGCGATTAATACTTTCTCAGAGCTTCGCGCAAAAGTGGCAACACTGGGCGCAGGTAAAGAAATCACATTAGGTGTGGTTCGAGATGGTAAGAATAAAACCTTTGATGTAACGCTTGGCGAATCTACGAACATGAAAGCTAAAGCGGAGACATTACATGAGGGACTCAAAGGTGCGGAGTTAAGCAATACAACACCAAGTGATGTAATCCAAGGTGTTAAAGTATCGAGCGTTGCAGATAACTCTCCGGCTGCTCAATATCAATTACAACAAGGTGACATTATTATCGGTGTGAACCGTCAACGAGTGAAAAACCTTGCCGAGCTTCGTACAATCGTAGAGAAACACAAAGGTGTACTGGCTCTTAATATTCAACGTGGTGAACGTACTATTTATCTTGTCATTCGTTAACCACTTTCAAAGTGATAGAAAATAAGGTTTTCGATGCATAGTGCTGAGTGATAAGTCTCGATCACTTTTCCTTATCGCTCAATAACTAATGAAAAGGGCAGCGCGATGACGTGCTGCCCTTTTGTTATTTTTCAATGTAATGCTATTCTTCATCTTCGATGCCATTTTGGCGCTCACGCATGGAGAGGATATGCTCAGCTTTTTATTACGTTCTGTCTTTTTAGGCTTGGCTACTGCCGCAGTGGTATTACTGGCGGTTCCATCTTTGCGCAACAACGTAATTCCTGCCGCGCTTGATCCTCAACCTGTTAATATCGCATCAGTCGAGTTGACGTTTAATCAAGCGGTCCGAAGAGCAGCGCCTGCAGTGGTAAACATCTACAGCCGTAAGTATGTTGAGAATGATCGCAATAAACTCTCGACTCAAGGTCTGGGGTCAGGTGTCATTGTTAGTGAGAAAGGCTACATCATTACTAACTATCATGTGGTTGCTCAAGCTGATCAAATTGTTGTGGCATTACAAGACGGCAGAGCCGCAGCGGCTCAGCTCGTAGGGACAGATAAACGTACTGATATAGCCGTGCTGCGTGTCGAAGGTTCGAATTTGCCCGTAATCCCTCTGAACTCTAATTACAAACCACAAGTGGGCGACGTAGTACTAGCCATCGGTAACCCATACAACCTTGGACAAACCACAACGTTCGGCATTATTTCTGCCACAGGTCGTTCATCTATTAGCGACGGTCGTCAAGCATTCATTCAAACCGATGCCGCCATCAATGAAGGTAACTCTGGTGGAGCCCTAGTGAACACACAAGGCGAGCTCGTCGGCATTAACACCGCCTCTTTTCAGCAAGCGACAGACTTAGAAACTTACGGTATTTCTTTTGCGATCCCTGCGCCGCTAGCCAGTAAGATCATGCAGAAAATCATCGCTGATGGCCGCGTGATTCGTGGTTATATTGGAATCGACGGCCAAGACATTAATGCGGTCACTGCTCGCCTGCTTGGAAATGAACACATAGGTGGTATTGTCGTACTTGGTATTGATCCAAATGGTCCAGCCAATGCGGCAGGCTTCCAAAAGCAGGACATCATTATCAGTATTGATGGCAATAAAGTGCAAGGGCGTCAGAGCGTTATGGATATCGTCACCGATTTACGTCCTGGCACCACCGTGGACGTCGGTATCATTCGCAAAGGAAAAGAGATGACCTTGAAAGTCACCATTGCCGAAGACAAGCAAGAAGCATAAAAAATCCCAGCCATTGGCTGGGATTTTTATTTGTGCGTTACTCGCTATCGCTCGGTGTTTCCGTCGTATCGGAATCATCTAGCTCAACTTCAATGCGAGTGACTCGCTGCAAACCTCTCGGTAATAACCCACCTCGGCGACCACGTTCGCCACGGAAGTTATCAAGGTCAGACGGTTTAAGACCCAACTTTCGCTTACCCGCGTACAGCGTTAACGATGCACCTTTTGGTAAAGACATTAAGTGAGATAGTACTTCTTCTCGCTCTTTTGCTTTAGCAGCAGGAATGTTGATGATCTTATTCCCCTTACCTTTCGCCAGTTGTGGCAAGTCTTTGATTGGGAACAGCAGCATGCGACCTTGGTTAGTGATTGCTAAGATTTCATCAGAGTCTAAATCTTCAATCTCTTTTGGCGTCATGATCTCAGAGTTGGCAGGTAAAGTGACGAGCGCTTTACCACTGCGGTTTTTAGACAGCAAGTCCGCGCCTTTACATACAAAGCCGTAACCTGCATCTGAGCCCACCAGCCACAGCTGATCTTCTTCACTCATGATGACTTGGCGAATACTGCTACCAGCCGTAATATTCAAGCGACCGGTAATCGGCTCACCTTGACTACGAGCAGAAGGCAGTGAGTGCGATTCCAGAGAGTAACTTCGACCGTCACTACCTAGGAATACCGCAGGCTGATTACTCTTACCTCGAGCATGCGCTAAATACTTATCACCCGACTTATAGTTTAAGCCTTCGGCATCCACATCATGGCCTTTCGCGTGACGAATCCAACCTTTCTCAGAAAGCACAACCGTGATTGGCTCACTTGGTACGAGGTCACGTTCAGTCAGCGCTTTTGCTTCTGCACGCTCAACCATTGGAGAGCGACGGTCATCACCGTATTTCTCTGCGTCTGCTTTGATTTCTTTTTTCAGTAGTGTGTTCAGACGACGCTCAGAACCGAGTAGCTGTTCTAGCTTCTCACGCTCTTTCTCTAGCTCGTCTTGCTCACCACGGATCTTCATCTCTTCTAGTTTTGCTAGATGACGAAGTTTGGTATCTAAAATTGCATCCGCTTGGATATCGGTAATACCAAAGCGTTCCATCAGCACAGCTTTTGGATCGTCTTCAGTACGGATGATCTCAATCACTTCATCTAGGTTGAGGTAAGCAACCAACAAACCTTCCAAGATGTGTAGACGAGCCATGACTTTGTCTAGGCGGTGTTGTAGACGACGACGCACAGTCGTACGACGGAACTCGATCCACTCAGATAGAATTTGCACCAGACCTTTAACTTGAGGACGGTTATCCAAACCAATCATGTTCAAGTTAACGCGGTAACTGCGCTCAAGATCCGTTGATGCGAACAAGTGGTTCATCAACAAATCACAATCGACGCGGTTTGACTTAGGCACCACAACAATACGCGTTGGGTTCTCGTGATCCGATTCGTCACGAAGATCGTCAACCATTGGCAGCTTCTTCGCACGCATCTGGTTAGCGATTTGCTCAAGCAGTTTGGCACCCGATACTTGGTGAGGCAAAGAAGTGATAACAATGTCAGAACCTTCTTTGTGCCAAACCGCACGCATTTTGATGCTGCCACGACCGTTGCGGTAAATCTTCTCGATATCCGCTTGCGGCGAGATGATTTCTGCTTCTGTTGGGTAATCCGGACCTTTGACATACTGCATCACATCTGGCAGTTCTGCTTTCGGGTTGTCGATCAAATGAATAGTCGCATCTGCGATTTCACGAACGTTGTGCGGTGGGATGTCTGTTGCCATACCAACGGCAATGCCGGTTACACCGTTAAGTAGGATGTGAGGCAGACGTGCTGGCAACATTTGTGGCTCTTTCATTGTGCCATCAAAGTTAGGTTGCCATTCAACCGTGCCCTGACCAAGTTCGCCAAGCAATACTTCAGCAAACTTAGACAGTTTTGCTTCGGTATAACGCATTGCCGCAAATGATTTCGGATCATCTGGCGCACCCCAGTTACCTTGACCATCCACTAATGGATAGCGGTAAGAGAATGGCTGAGCCATCAATACCATCGCTTCGTAACACGCTGAATCACCGTGCGGATGGTATTTACCTAGCACGTCACCAACGGTACGTGCAGATTTTTTGTATTTTGCTGATGCAGAGAGACCAAGCTCTGACATCGCATAAATGATGCGTCGTTGAACCGGCTTTAAGCCATCACCAATGTATGGCAAGGCGCGGTCCATGATTACGTACATTGAGTAGTTCAGATAAGCGTCTTCAGTGAACTTGCGCATTGGCAATTGTTCGACGCCATCGTAGGTAATTTCTGTAGACATACGTTACACCTCTGCCAAGTCGCCGTTGTTTTGTAACCAAGAACGACGGTCATCTGCACGCTTTTTACCTAGCAGCATGTCCATCATTTCCATGGTCGCCGTAGAGTCGTCAATGGTTAACTGCACTAAGCGACGCGTGTTCGGATCCATGGTGGTTTCACGCAACTGAAGTGGGTTCATCTCACCCAGACCTTTGAATCGTTGCACGTTGATTTTGGCTTTCTTCTTCGACAAGCGCTCTAAAATGCCATCTTTTTCATCGTCATCGAGGGCGTAGAACACTTCTTTCCCGCAGTCGATTCGATACAGAGGCGGCATCGCCACATAGATATGACCCGCTTCCACTAGTGCGCGGAAGTGACGAGTAAATAGAGCACAAAGCAGCGTTGCGATGTGAAGACCATCCGAGTCCGCATCGGCAAGGATACAGATCTTACCGTAACGAAGACTCTCGAGGTTGTCGCTATCTGGGTCAATACCCAAAGCAACAGAGATATCGTGTACTTCTTGAGACGCAAGAACTTGATCGGCAGAGACTTCCCACGTGTTCAAGATCTTACCACGCAGTGGCATCACGGCTTGGAATTCACGGTCACGTGCCTGTTTTGCCGAGCCACCCGCAGAGTCACCCTCCACAAAGAAGATTTCAGTGCGACTTAAGTCCTGTGCAGAACAGTCGGTCAACTTGCCTGGCAGTGCCGGGCCGGACGCCACTTTCTTACGTACGACTTTTTTCGCCGCTCGCATACGACGGTGCGCGTTAGCGATACAGACTTCTGCCAATTGCTCTGCGAGCTGAGGCTTTTCGTTCAACCAAAGACTGAACGCATCTTTTACAACGCCAGAGACAAATGCCGCGGTTTGACGAGAAGAGAGACGTTCCTTGGTCTGGCCTGCAAATTGTGGATCTTGAATTTTAACCGACAGCACGTAAGAACAGCGGTCGAAAACGTCATCACCCGTTAGCTTCACACCACGAGGTAATAGATTACGGAACTCACAGAATTCGCGCATCGCTTCCAACAAGCCTTGGCGTAAACCATTAACGTGCGTACCACCTTGAGCGGTTGGGATCAGGTTAACGTAGCTTTCGGTGATCATCTCACCGCCTTCTGGCTGCCAAATTACCGCCCAGTTTGCCGCTTCAGTATCCGCCAAGAACTCACCAGTAAATGGTTCTTCAGGAATAACTGGATAGCCTTTTACACCTTCCGCAAGATAGTCTTTCAAACCATCTTCGTAGTACCACTTATAGTCTTTGTCATTAACTTTGTCGGTTAATGTGATTTCTAAGCCCGGACACAAAACCGCTTTTGCGCGCAGGTTGTTGACTAATCGCGTCACAGAGAAGTTAGCCGAATCGAAGTACTTCGCATCAGGCCAGAAATGTACGCTGGTACCGCGATTGCGACGACCACATGTGCCAGTTACGGTCAGATCAGACACTTTCTCGCCGTGTTCAAATGCAATTTCATACACTTGACCATCACGACGAACTGTTACTTCAACGCGTTTTGACAACGCGTTTACTACAGATATACCTACCCCGTGCAAACCACCAGAGAATTGGTAGTTTTTGTTAGAGAACTTACCACCCGCATGTAGCTTACATAGAATTAGCTCTACGCCTGATACTTTCTCTTCTGGGTGGATATCAACAGGCATGCCTCGACCATCATCGATCACTTCGAGTGATTGGTCAGCATGTAGGATGACTTGTACTTTTGAGGCATGTCCGGCTAGCGCTTCATCGACACTGTTGTCGATAACTTCTTGGCCCAAATGGTTTGGGCGCGCTGTATCCGTATACATCCCTGGTCGGCGACGTACTGGCTCTAAGCCATTCAGTACTTCAATGGCACCAGCATTATATTGTTCAGTCATAATACGGAATTATTCTCAAAGTTTACTTGTTGCCTGAGTATCACCAATGGGCGTACCCATACTCAGGAAACGAAAAAGCCACCCTGTTCACATCACTAAGAGTTTGTAAACATGATGCATAACAAAGTAGCCAGGGTCCTCGACCCTTAAGATCTTTTGGCAAAACATAGTCGGAAAGCATACCGCCCATGTCAAGAAACGGTTGGATATATCAATAAAAACTATGAGCCTTTTCCAATCGCTTTCGAATTACAGTTCTAGAAATTCGATAATCTGTGCAGGATAACGCTCAAAGCCTACAAAACTGTGATCACCGCCTTGTTCTACTGTTTGCTTAGCGTCTGCAAACTTATCTACCGCTTGTCGATAGTCTAAAACCTCATCTTCTGTTTGTTGCAATAACCAAAAAGAATGTGGCGACGCGATGCTTTGTACATCAAGAGCTTTTAACTCGTCAATATGACAAGCTTCAAGTGTATAGGTTTCATGCGTATATGGGTTAGTTTGCTTACCCAAATAATCTACTAGCAACTCATAAGGCTTGACTGCGGGGTTAACCACTACCGCTTTAAACCCAAACTTGTCATTTAGCCACGTTGACATAAAACCGCCTAATGAGCTGCCCATTAGACCAATTTTATAGTCATCTTTATATTGCTCGATAATATCCAACAACATTTTCGCCGCTTGCTGAGGATAACAAGGTAACTGGGGAACAATCACCTTGATATCAGACCTATGTTGCTCGCAGTAGGCTCTCATCACATTCGCTTTCATGGAGAGTGGAGAGCTATTAAAGCCATGGATATAGAGAAGAAGTGAAGGTTTACTCATAGATATCTCGCACAAAAAAGCGAGCCCGAACAGAGAGCTCGGGCGCGTTAGTAGCCGTTAGAAGAGAAGTCTGGTTGGAACTGGCCATCAGGAAGCCGACCTACTTGGGTCGTAATATCGCCACAAGCGTGTAGTTGCAGCTCCCGCCAACCAGGCGAAGTGGTATCAAGGGCAAAATCATCCGAGTTAGGCTTAAACTGAACACAAGTTGAGGGTGTTGCCATCACTCGAATGCCCTTGTAAAGCACATTCATATCTTGATGAACATGACCACAGAGAATGCCTTTCACGTTATCAAAACGCTCGACAACCTGCCAAAACGCTTCGGCATCTTTTAAAGTATGTTGATCAAGCCACTCGCTTCCGACCAGTAACGGGTGATGATGCAACAAAACAAGTGTGTGTCTTTCTGGGTGTTCGGCTAGCTTTTCTTCGAGTAGCGTTAATTGCTGATCACTCAAGCGCCCATGAGGAACGCCAACAACTTGCGAGTCTAAAAGAATTAACTGCCAATGCTCGCCAAGCAACACATGCTCTGCGGCTTTGATTTGTGGCGAAGGCAAAACACTGCCCATATTAGGCTTGTAATCATGATTACCAGGTAGCCAAAAGCAGTCTTTCTCTAGCGGTTCAATGCCGTTGGCAAAGCGCTGATAAGATTCTGCACTATGGTCTTGGGAAATATCGCCTGTCGCCAAGATGTAATCAAACGCCACGTTGCGGCGTAAAACATCAGCAACAACAGCATTAAAGCTATCGACTGTTTTTACGCTTAGCAAACTTCCCTCATCGGCAGCAAACAGATGAGTATCCGTAATTTGTAAAAGTTTGATGCTGTCACTAGATGATTGCAAAATGAAAACCTGATTCGTCCACTATATCGTTATTTGTTATTTTCCTTTAGTGAAGTGACGATCAATTGAAGGCAAGTGGTGTTCTACTGATACCACTTCGTAAACAAAACGTCAGCCATTCACCGAGGAATGTGTTTAATTGATGCTTTTCATCTTTCTGCATCAGTTGGTCATTGGGATAATCATACTTAGCTTTTATGCGAGAGAACTCTCCGCTTGAGCATACTTCGGCTACTCTCGCATCATGATAAAGCCTGACAGACATCGTCGGTAAAGGAAACACTGGCGTTTCATCACTCTGACATATCTCAACAACTGTGGTGTATTTTGTGATTTCATTCACGGTCAATTGGTAAACCATGTTCGCCGCTTGGTAGCAACGTACATCCCCAACTTCAGCAGAAGCAGGCAATAAGGCATTCAATTTAGCGTAGTTGGTCTCATACGTTCTCATAAGACCAGCTAAATCAACATGATATCTCTGTTTTTCAGCCAATTGTGCCATTACTCACTCTCCACCGTTTGGGATAGTCCCCATTCTGACTTTAACTCTTGATGGTGTAATTGCAGCCATTGCAACGCAATAATCGACGCACCATTTTCAAATTTTCCGTCCTTCACCCATTGATACGCCGTTTCACGACTCATGACATGAACTCGGATATCTTCATTCTCATAGTCTAAACCATGAATGCCGTGCGCTTTAGACGCATCCACTTCACCAACAAAGACGTCTAGCTTTTCCGAGCAACCACCAGCCGAAGGATAATAGGACGTAACAGGTACAACGCGCCCCACCTGAATCCCCGCTTCTTCGACAGCCTCTCGACGAATTACGGCTTCAGCAGATTCATCGCGGTCAATCATACCGGCGACAATTTCTAGCTGCCAAGGGTGTTCATGTTCCAACGCGCCAATACGAATCTGTTCAATGATTACGACCTGGTCCGTCTTTGGATCATAAGGAAGCATCGCTGCTGCGTGACCACGCTCGAACATTTCTCGTTCGACAACTCCACTCCAACCACCAGCAAATAGCCTATGCTGAAAGCGGTATTTCACCATTTTGAAAAAACCTTCAAATAAGGTTTCTTTCGAGATGACTTTTACATCTCGCGAAGTAAAATCTTGTTGTTGTTTGTCACGCTGTTGCATTCAACACCTCTCTGAGTGAATCCTGTAGTTTACTCATTGTTATTCGCTTGCTCAAAGGACTTGGCTCAACTTTTTGTATAATAGTTACAAATTAATTTAAGTCTTTGCTAAAAATTTATTGCACAAGTGGATAATTACGTGTAAAAAAGTGCAAACTTTAGAGTAAATATCGTGCAAATTGAGTTAAACTACTGAGAATTAACCAATCTATGGACCGCGGGAATAGAAAATGAAAAAATTGCTTCCACTATTTATCAGTGCAGCGCTAGGTAGCATGAGTACGTCTGCGTTCGCAGACTCTTTGGCTGAAATCTACGACTTGGCAAAACAAAATGATCCACAATTGCTCAGTGTAGCAGCACAACGTGACCAAGCTTTCGAAGCAATCACCTCAAGCCGTAGTGCTCTATTACCACAGATCAACCTTACTGCGGGTTACAATTTAACTCGTGGTGATACTGAATACGATTCAAATCTAATTAGTGACGTATCAAACGATGGCAACGCGCTAACCGCTGGCGTTAGCTTTTCACAAGCACTTTACAACCGCGCATCTTGGATCTCTCTAGATACTGCTGAGAAAAGTGCTCGCCAAGCAGACGCAACTTACGCAGCGACGCAACAGGCACTGATTCTTCGCGTGTCACAAGCGTATTTTGAAGTTCTACGCGCACAAGATAATCTTGTTTTCGTACGTGCAGAAAAAGCCGCGGTTGGCCGTCAACTTGAGCAAACTAAACAGCGTTTTGAAGTAGGTTTGTCTGCAATCACTGACGTGCATGACGCACAAGCTCAGTACGACCAAGTGCTAGCGGACGAAGTGTTGGCAGAAAACGCGCTAACTAATAGCTACGAGTCACTGCGTGAAATTACAGGCCAAGAGCACAAAGATCTCAACATTTTGGACACTGGCCGCTTCACCGCTAGCCCATCGACCGTACCAGCTGAATCGCTCATTGATGAAGCAAAAACCAAAAACCTGACCTTGCTATCTTCACGTATTCTTCAAGACATTGCGCGTGACAATATTTCACTAGCAAGCTCTGGCCACCTACCAACGCTCTCTCTAGACGGTGGTTACAACTACGGTGATACTTCTCATAGCTCTCGTGATAACACGACAGACAACTTCAATATTGGTGTGAACCTTGCAGTACCGCTATACACAGGTGGTAACGTAACCTCTCAAACCAAACAAGCTGAATACGCGTACGTGGCAGCAAGCGAAGATCTTGAAGCACAGTACCGTAGCGTAGTCAAAGATGTTCGCGCACAAAACAACAACATTAACGCCTCTATCGGCGCATTACGTGCGTATGAGCAAGCGGTTATTTCTGCACGCTCTGCACTAGAAGCAACAGAAGCTGGCTTTGATGTAGGTACTCGTACTATCGTTGATGTACTGGACGCGACTCGTCGTCTATACGATGCGAACAAAAACCTATCGAACGCTCGTTACGACTACATTTTAAGTGTTCTTCAGCTACGCCAAGCAGTTGGTACGCTAAGCGAACAAGACATCTTAGACGTTGATGCAGGTTTGAAAGCGGCAAAATAACCGCGAATTGAATACTTCAGGTCTTAATAAATAAAAACGCCAGTTGAGTTATCAGCTGGCGTTTTTTATTACTTTTAGTTCAGAGCCTAAAAGTGCCTCTGAACTAAAAGTATCAAAAAGGCCGCACTTAGCGACCTTTATGAGCAAATAGCATTTCAATGCTAACAAACAGCAGGCTTAGCCCTTACCGCCTTTGATTGCATTAATGATTTCACTGGTCGAGCAGCCATCTTCAAAGTTCAATACACGAACTTCACCACCCGCCGCAATGACTTCTTTACCACCAGCAATCTCTTCTGGTTTGTAGTCACCGCCTTTTACTAGCAAGCTTGGTAGAACTTCTGAGATCAAACGCTGCGGCGTATCTTCACTAAATGGTACAACCCAATCCACAGCGCCCAAACCTGCCAACACCGCCATGCGGCGATCGGTTGGGTTTACCGGACGACCAGGGCCTTTAAGGCGTTTTACTGACTCATCGGTATTTACCGCAACGATTAGGCGATCGCCCAGTTCAGCAGCATGGTTTAAGTAAGACACATGCCCAGCGTGCAGAATATCAAAGCAGCCATTTGTCATAACGACTTTCTCGCCACGAGCTCGTGCTTTTTTCACCGCTTCGATCAGTGCTTTTTCTGAAATCACACCGTAATCCGTGTCTTGGCTGCCATGTACCGCTTCTGCTAATTCAATCTCAGAAAGCGTTGACGTGCCTAGTTTACCAACTACAACACCTGCCGCTGCGTTTGCTAGTGCACACGCTTCTTCAAATGATTTGCCTGCGGCAACAGACGCTGCCAATACAGAGATAACCGTGTCGCCCGCACCTGTCACGTCGTACACTTCTTTCGCTTGAGTTGGAAGGTGGAACGGTTCCTGACCACGACGAATCAAGGTCATTCCGTTTTCGCTGCGTGTCACTAAAAGCGCTTCAAATTCAAACTCTTCAACCAAAGCCAGTGCTTTCTCTACTAGCTCTTGGTCAGATTTCACTTTACCTACAACGTCTTCGAACTCTTTCATGTTTGGCGTAAGAAGTGTTGCGCCACGGTAGCGTTCAAAATCCGCACCTTTCGGGTCAATGAAAACCGGAATATTTGCTGCGCGCGCTTTTTGAATGTATGCCTGAACATGCTCTAACGAACCTTTTGCGTAATCAGACATAATCACGGCTTTAACGTTTGGCAGTGCGGCATCCATTCGAGATAACACTGGCGCAGAATCTGTGTTTTCAAACTTGTCTTCGAAGTCGAGACGAATAAGCTGTTGTCCACGGCTCATTACACGAAGCTTCGTAATCGTTGGGTAATCAGGCAGTGCAACGAAATCGCACTTCACATTGAGTGAGCTCAGCGTCTCCGTCAGCACTTTTGCAGGCTCATCTTCCCCAGTTAGACCAACAATGTGAGCATGGCCACCTAGTGATGCGATGTTCATCGCAACGTTCGCAGCACCACCAGGACGCTCTTCATTGTTTTCTACTTTTACAACAGGAACCGGCGCTTCAGGAGAAATGCGCCCGGTTGGGCCATACCAGTAACGATCTAGCATGACATCACCGATGATGAGCACACCAGCGCTGTTGTAATCAGGTAGAATTGGTTTCATTGTTGGTCTCCAAAAATTAAATCGAAGTGAGTTTATCACAGCCCTTATCGAGGCTAAATATATGGCCTTAACTGAACCACTGATTCCAAGCCTGTTTTACCCACTCCCTTTCGGCAACAAACTTATCTTCCACCACATCAGCGTCTAAATTAAGTAGATTTCGGCGGTGTATTTCGTTTCGCATTGTCGTGTAGGCACGTATCAACTGCATTGCTTGGTCTTCGTCCATGACATTTTGCGCAATGAGCGTTTCAAAGATGCGCACATTATCACACCAACGCGTCAATTTCGGCTTATCGTGACTATAGTTGAGCACTAGGTACTGAGCGAGAAATTCGATATCGGTAATCCCACCCACATCTTGCTTGAGCATAAAGCGGCCTGGCTTTTTCCCCCCAAGATGACCGCGCATTTTTTCTCTCATTTCGACAACGTCTTTTTTCAGTTCAGCTTGATCGCGTGCTTTGCACAGCACATCATGCCGCGTATTGTGAAATGCAATTGCCAGTGGTTCATCACCATAAATCATGCGCGCGCGGACAAGTGCTTGATGCTCCCATGTCCACGCGTCTTGATGTTGATAGTCGTCGAACGCGTCCGTTGGGCTAACCAACAAACCCGATGCACCGGACGGACGCAATCGGGTATCGACCTCGTATAAAATACCGGAAGCGGTGCGAGTGGAGAAAATATGAATGATACGCTGTGCTAAACGAAGGTAGAACTGACGACCATCAATCTCTTTTTTGCCGTCAGTGTAGACATTGACTGGGCAGTCATGCATGAAGACAATATCCAAATCGGAGTTATAGCCGAGCTCCCACCCTCCGACTTTACCATAACCAATTACAGCAAAGCCTTTGCCTTCACGATCTTTCACATGCGTTGGCTCGCCGTACTTTTCAGACACTTGCAACCAAGCCTGACTGATCACCGCATCAACGATAGCTTCCGCTAAATAAGTTAAATGGTCACTCACTTTCATCACTGGCAATGCGCCAGCAATATCTGCCGCTGCAATACGCAAAATACAAATTTGCTTAAACTGACGCAACGCTTCCATTTGCTGTTCCATATCATCTTCAGGAATACGCGCCAAATAATCACGCAGCTCTGTACGGTAACTGTCTAATGGAATGGGATTGTACAGCTGCGCAGGGTCGATTAACTCATCAAGCAAGATAGGATAACGAGACAGCTGCTCTGAAATCATTGGACTTGCGGTACACAAACGTACGAGCTGCACCAGAGCCGCTGGATGCTCATCCAATAATTCCAAGTAAGTCGTGCGAGTGCAGATGTTGTGTAGCAAGTGAAGTACACGAGATAAACCAAACTGTGCATCAGGATGGGCAAAGACCGCATCAAACACTTTCGGCATCAAACGATTGAGCACTTCGCGTCCACGTGGGCCTAACGTTTTTTTGGCCAGATCGGTTTTAAAGTTGATGATGGTTTTCGCGCATGAAGCAAAGTCTTCAATCTGAATATCCTGCTGCAAGATATGCTCAAGAACGTCTTGTTTGTCGGCCATATCCCATAGCTCATGAAAATGACGAGCAACGGTAGTCCCCTCGTCTTCTTCATCATCACCAATTAGTGATTCAAAAACTTGGTGAACATTTGCCATATGCTGCTGGGTTTGCTCAATCAATTGCTCCCAACAGCTCATTTTCATCGCGGTGGCGAGCTTTAAGCGTTCGGTTTCGCAATCAGGCAGCGTCTGGGTTTGCTTATCCGCCATTGCTTGCAACAAGTTTTCTAATTGACGCAAGTACTTGTATGCGGCTTCTAGATCGCTGACTTCTTGTGGAGTAAGCAATGCCAGTTCTTCAATGCCTTGCAGTGTTTCCAACAGCCCTCGATTACGCAAAGAAGGCTCTCGACCACCTCGAATCAATTGAAAAACTTGAGCGATAAATTCAATTTCTCGGATGCCACCCGCACCTAGCTTAATGTTGTTATTCAACCCTCGGCGGCGAACCTCGCTACTGATCATCGACTTCATTCGTCGCAAAGATTGAATCGCACTGAAATCAATATAACGACGAAAAACAAAAGGGCGCAGCATTTGGCGTAGCTCTTGATACTGCGGGTACATCTCACATCCCATCACCCGAGCTTTGATCATCGCGTAACGTTCCCAATCTCGCCCCTGTTCTTGGTAATAATCTTCAAGTGCGGCATAGCTCATTACCAAAGGGCCACTTTCTCCAAATGGGCGAAGTCGCATGTCGACGCGGTAGCAAAAACCATCGAAGGTTTGTTGGTCGAGCGCTTTGATGATGCGTTGACCAAGACGAGTAAAGAACTGGGCATTGGCAATGCTGCGGCGTGCGCCTTGGGTTTCGCCATTCTCTGGATACGTGAAAATTAGATCAATATCGGAAGAAAAGTTTAGCTCGCCACCACCCAGTTTCCCCATGCCGATAACTAACATCGGCTGCACTTCACCGTCCTCACTTGTTGGCGTGCCCCACTCCTGACAACACACTTGATATTGCCATTGATAGGTTTCAAAAATCATCGCTTCTGCCAACTCAGATAAGTGGCTTAAAGACGTCTCTAGAGACCATGCATGCGTGAAATCCTTCCACGCAATGTACACCATTTCTCGGTTGCGAAACTGACGCAACACGCGATGACCAGACATCTCATCAGGACATTGTTCCAACAGTTCAGCGAGACGTGAGCGGTAAGACTCCTGACGACTTGGCTGCGCTAACATACTTGGCAACTCACGGGCTAGGACTTCATCGCGATGAATGGCTTCGGTTATAAATTGGCTTAAGCCCGCCACATAACGAAATTGCTGCGCAACCTCATCGGGCCAAAGGGGAAAATAACCTGCGTCTTGGGCGTTTTGTACGGCAGATTCAGCGATAGAAATCAGTGGCGAAGGCAGCTGCATTTTTCTTCCTTGTTTGAAAAGCACGGTAACTCATTCTTTATACCAGACTGAAAGCAAATAAAAACGCCCACAAAAGGTTTGTGGGCGTTTTATCAAAAGTTCGGGATCGAATATTAAACTTGGAAAGATTTGATCTTCTTGTCTAGCTCATCTGCATTATTTTGCATCATTTCAGAGGTTTCTAGCAGCTCGGTAACGACAACAACTGAGGCTTCCACCAACTCACGTACATTGGTGAGGTTTTGGCTCATCTCTTCTGCAACACTGCTTTGCTGACCAGACGCCGTCGCGATCTGGAAGTTCATGTCATTGATTTGCGTCACTTGCCCAACAATACCATCGAGCTCAGATCCAGCATTAGAAACCAGCTCGTTTCCATCTGCCGCTTCTACAACGCTTTTTTCCATGAGTTCTACCGCAGATTCAGCACTGGTTTGCAGCTGTGCGATCATCTCTTGAATTTCTACCGTCGCTTGTTGTGTACGTTGGGCAAGGTTACGAACTTCATCTGCAACCACAGCAAAACCCCGCCCAGCCTCGCCAGCTCGCGCCGCTTCAATCGCCGCATTCAGTGCAAGCAGGTTGGTTTGTTCAGAAATGCCTTGAATCGTCCCTACAACGCTACCAATGGCTTCAACACGTTCTTCAACTTGGTTAACCGCTTGTGCCGATGAAGCGATATCCGACGAAAGTTCACTCATTTTCGCCATTGTACTTTGCAAGAACTGCTGACCAGAAATTGCTTGCGCGGAAGCTTGCTCTGTTAGAGAAGATGCCGTCTGGGCATGTTCCGCAACCGTTTGGACCGTCGACGACATTTCACTCATCGCCGTAGCAAGTTGATCAATTTCGTTAAACTCTTCTTGCGCCGATTCCTTCGTTTCCGACATGCTCAGTGTCATGACTTCGGTGAGCGTTGATAATTCATCAGACGCATTAATTTGCATTTGAATCACATCGTGCAATTGTCGACGTGTCTTTTCTAATTCACGTGCCACGTCTCCGTATTCATCTTTACAATCCATACCAAATGGAACAGAGAGGTTCTTGCTCGCCATCAGTTTGATCGCGTCGCTCAGATACTGTGTTTGACGCAACATCACTCTAGCCGCCGCTAATAAGAGCACGACAAAAACCACTATCAATAAGGCGGTTTGCCAAGCAACTTGCGTTAAGTATGCTTCATAATGCTGTTGGGCAACTTGCGCGTTTTGTGTCGCCGCTAAAAGTGAGTCGTAAAAAGTGTTTGCGTCCCACAGTTGTTTTGCCACGATCAGGACAGTACTGAAGACCATCAACATGACCATTTTAGGCACCAGTCGAATGTCGGATATGACCCTTTCCCATGGCTTAAATGCCAGCTTTTCCATTGTCAGTTCTCCACCGAGTCTTATATAGTCTTTATCTATAATCTTTATATTACTTATAGTTATGTTCGCGCTTTGCGTGGTTACGCGATTTATTTTGAGCTTCGTATGAAAAACAATGATATCAAAGACAGCACACGACCGATGGGCCTGTTGTCACTAATATTGTCTTTTATGGCACTATTTGTGATCTCTGGCTTGTTGTTTTTCCCGATCGATCACGAAACCCGTCAAGTTCTTATCGGTCTGGATTTCATAATCTGTAGTATTTTTCTACTACAGCTCACCATTGATTTGATCCGGTCCACAGATCGCTGGTTATTCCTTAAACGTCATTGGATAGATTTCGTGGCGAGCATCCCATTGATAGAGCCCCTGCGCTTTGCTCGTATTTTTCATATTATGCGAGTGGTATTAGTACTGCGTTCGTCAAAGTTCATTTTGCATCAGCTCAAAGAAAACCGCCGCGAAACCACGGTCGCCTCTATACTGCTATTGATGGTTATCCTCATAACACTCGGTTCTAGTGCAATGCTGTTTATCGAAGCGAAAAACCCAGAAGCGAATATTCGTACTGGCGCCGATGCTTTGTGGTGGGTATTTGTAACAATCTCAACGGTTGGTTACGGCGATCATTATCCAGTGACCTCCATAGGAAAGTTTTTGGCTGTCATCATCATTGTTTGCGGGGTGGGTATCTTTGGTATGATCTCGGGTCTTATCACCTCTATCCTTACTGCCCCAACGAAACAACAGACGCACAGTTCAATCAATAAAGAACGTATGCTCGAGCAGCTCCTAAGCCAACAAGCGCAAATACTAGAACGACTCGATTTCATGGAAAAAGAGCTACAACAACGTAAAACAGAGACAAAAAAATAGGACCATGCGGTCCTATTTTTTTGTTCTTATCACCAGAACGATCATTCACGCCAATAAGGCTGAACTTCCACACTGATCGCTCGGGTTTGATCCATTGCATGCAAAATTGAGCGCTCTTGACGGTGCAACCAGCGTTCTAACTGCTCTTTTTCTGCGTCTTCCAGCATATCAACCAACGGGAGTAAGTGGTTCAGCATTAGCAGATCATCGATACCATGCACTAGATCTGCCCATGGTAAACGGAAGCTGTTACGCTCATCCGAGTTATACAAACTCGCGAAACCAATACCAGTATAGAGGTTACGCAATAAGCGATAACGCTGATCAACGTACTCTTGCGCCGTCAGATCGCGCTCTGCTGGGAAAGCTTCCATTAGCTCAGCCCAAGTGCGATCGAGCTGAGTAACTGAAAACGGCATGATGTTACTTGCCATTTTTTCACGTGCTTTTTCATCAAGAAATGGCTGCCAACCGCGTGCTAAGATCCAGCGGCTTAGATCCAGCAGTAACCCTGTGTAACGCGCGGAATTGAGCAACCCTAGCACTTCTTCACGGCTTGGCAACTCTTGTAACTGCTGAGTCAGCTCAGATACTAAGAACTTACGCGCATCCAACTTACGCAGCACATTGCCTTTGTCATCTAAAAGCTCTTCAAGGTGTGCATGCTCATCTAACCAACTCAGTTCTTCTTCCAACCATTTAAGCTCTTGGCGCAGAATCGCACTCGCGCGACGAGGGACAATCCCGCCAAAAATAGTCAATGTTTGACGAATGAAACGAATGGCATTACTGATTTCACGCAGTGCTTCCACGCTGTCACGCTCAGCATAAATTTGCTCGTGATAATGCCAATGAGACAAAGCGTGCTCTAAAGAGTTGATCAAGCAAAATTCAACGGTATCCGTCGGACTACTGTCCACAAGTGCCAATGATTTTACTTCATCACCCGCATAACCGCTTGCAAGTCGATAACCTTTCGCCGCTTTGCTCAAGTTACCCAAACGCATACCGCCTTGCTCGCAAAAGCTGCGTGCCAGCGTGAATAAAGCTTCGGTTTGGCCAGACTTAAGTTCCAGTTCAACTTCGCAAATCGGCTCTTGCTTCTCTTCTTCGTCTTCACCTTTGGCTACAACTAAGCCTTGGTCAAAGGCAACTTCAATCTGACTGCCATCGGGCATGCCAATCAGCCATTGTTCACGTGTGAAGTTGGTCGAGAATAATGGCATAAGCTCGGATTGCAGCGTTTCTGCATCTTTACCTGGAGGCCAAATATCTAGAGGATGAAGCGACAGATTAGGCTCGTCGCTAGTGTGCTCAGCATTGTATTCTGGTCTTTGATGTAAGCCTGCGACGACGCGTCCTGCTGTCTTTACGGTTTGGACGAATACATCATCAAAACGGCGAATTCTTAAACCAATGTCGTGCTTTCGAAGCCATTTATCGGCAGTATCAAAATAGGTGTTACCCAAGTCACGACAACTATGCTGAAGTACTTTTGTCTCAGAAATTTTTTCTTTTAAAGTTTCTGAAAATTCAGGAGAAACAAAAAACTTCAGTTCTATTTCGGTTTCCATAGCTATACCTTTCAAAGCAGATAGAAACAGGATATTGCGTAATTTCTCACACGGCAAGAGAGAAATATCGCCGGATTGATGATCTAAAACAGTTTTAATGAGCGATTTAATGCGTTACCATGCGCGCCTTTATAGCCATCGTTCAACATTTCGCCAAGCACTCAGAAATGGTGTATGTTTTTTTAAGGTTATAGTTATTAGGTTGAATGACCATGCCAGTAAATACAATTATGGGGTTATTTGCAAAGTCCCCAATTAAGCCTTTGCAACGCCACGTTGTGTGTGTCAACGAATGTTGTTCACACTTGGTGAAATTCTTTGAAGTATCTTCAAAGGGTGATTGGGAAAAAGCAGCAGAAATCCGTGCACAAATTTCTCACCTAGAGAAAGAAGCGGATGTGCTGAAACGTGAAATCCGTCTAAAACTGCCTCGCGGTTTGTTCATGCCAGTCGACCGTACTGACATGCTTGAGCTTTTGACTCAACAGGACAAACTTGCAAACCTGGCAAAAGACATTGCTGGCCGTGTATATGGTCGTCAACTTGTCATCCCTGAGGCTCTCCAACCAAACTTCCTCGCTTACGTTCAACGTTGTCTTGATGCTGCCGATCAGGCGCAAAAGGTAATCAATGAACTTGATGAATTGCTAGAAACCGGCTTCAAAGGCCGTGAAGTGACGCTCGTCGCTGAAATGATTCATCAATTAGACGTTATCGAAGATGATACCGATGCCATGCAGATTGAACTTCGCCAACAGTTGATGGTGATTGAAGCTGACATGAACCCTATCGATGTCATGTTCCTGTACAAGATTCTTGAATGGGTAGGTGGTATTGCCGACCAAGCGCAGCGCGTAGGTGCTCGTTTGGAAGTCATGCTATCTCGATCTTAAAACATAAAGTTAACGACATAACGAAGAGCATAATTAACACGTGTCATAGGGACGATGACTATTTTCATCGTCTTATGGTTTGGCGCGCGTAAAATTTTGTTCCGCTTGTTATAAAACAACTAGGTATTACGATGGATATCCTTGCGAACTACGGCACTGTCCTGATTATTGTTGCAGCGATTTTTGGTTTCATGATGGCGATTGGTATTGGCGCGAACGACGTTGCTAATGCGATGGGTACATCTGTAGGTTCAAAAGCGCTAACTGTAAAACAAGCTATCATCATTGCGATGATCTTCGAATTTGCAGGTGCTTACCTTGCAGGCGGTGAAGTAACCGACACTATCCGTAAAGGTGTAATCGAAACTTCTTTATTTGCTAGTCAACCAGATGTTCTTGTCTACGGCATGATGTCTGCGCTTTTAGCAGCAGGTACATGGCTGCTTCTTGCTTCTTACATGGGCTGGCCAGTATCAACGACTCACTCAATCATCGGTGCAATCATTGGTTTTGCATGCGTATCAGTAGGTACTGAAGCGGTTGACTGGGGCAGCGTTCAAGGCATTGTTGGTAGCTGGATTATTACGCCAGTGATTTCAGGTTTCTTTGCTTACGTTATCTTTGTCAGCGCACAACGCCTGATTTTTGATACAGAGAACCCTCTGTTTAATGCGAAACGTTTTGTACCTGTTTACATGTTCATCACAACAATGGTGATTGCACTTGTAACCATCAAAAAAGGTCTAAAACACGTTGGTCTTCACCTGACCAATGGTGAAGCCTGGATGTGGGCAGCAGCAGTTTCAGCACTTGTGATGATTGGCGGCTACGTATACATCCAGAAAAAATTCGCTAATCGCGAAGAAGACCGCAGCTTTTCTGGCGTGGAAGGTATCTTCAGCGTTCTGATGGTTATCACCGCTTGTGCGATGGCATTTGCACACGGTTCAAACGACGTTGCAAACGCCATTGGTCCACTGTCTGCTGTCGTATCGACTGTTGAACACATGGGCGAAATCAGCACGAAAAGCACCATCGCTTGGTGGATTCTACCTCTTGGTGGTATTGGTATCGTGGTCGGTCTTGCAACACTAGGTCACAAAGTAATGGCAACCGTTGGCACAGGCATCACTGAGCTAACGCCTAGCCGCGGTTTTGCAGCACAGCTAGCAACAGCATGTACGGTAGTTCTAGCGTCTGGTACAGGCCTGCCAATTTCAACCACTCAAACATTGGTTGGTGCGGTTCTCGGTGTTGGCTTTGCTCGTGGTATCGCAGCACTGAACCTAGGCGTAGTTCGTAACATCGTGGCATCATGGATCGTTACACTACCAGCGGGTGCGTTATTGGCCGTAGTATTCTTCTACGGACTTCAAGCGATGTTCGCTTAAGACACTCGTCAATAGAATGTAAGCGCTTTGTCATTATTGACTCAAACGCACAGAAAGGGAGGCTTTGCCTCCCTTCTTTGTTGCACCGAAGTTTGAAACTGCATACTATTCGTCTATTTCCGGCTCCAATCATTCGGTGCCAACGCTGTCTCCAAGAAAAATCGTTAAGGGATTTACTGTGAAAAAACTAATCATCGCGGTTTTGTTTACTTTGCTAGCAGCGCCAGCGGCCCTAGCAGCAGACCGTTATATTTCTGATGACCTCTTCACTTTTATGCACTCAGGTCCAAATAACACCTACCGTATTATTGGTAGTGTTAACGCCGGTTCTAAAGTACAACTGATTAAAACCAACCGAGATACTGGCTATACGCAAGTTCGTGATGACCGTGGTCGCACTGGTTGGGTACAAAGCAAGTTTGTGACAAACCAAGAGAGCATGGCAATTCGCCTTCCTCGCATTGAGAAAGAGCTAGCCGAAGTAAAAGAGCAGCTTGCTAATGCTCGTCAAACTTCTGATGCAGAGAAAGCCGGTCTTGTTACCTCTCTCGAAACACGTAACCAACAAATTTCAGATCTAGAAAATAAATACTCTGAGATCAGCGATCAGCTTACTTCTGTTGAAACAGAAAACCGCGAGCTACGCGCAAAACTGGATACACAAAAAGATGACATGCTGCTTAAGTACTTCACTTATGGCGGCGGTGTCGCAGGTTTAGGTTTACTATTTGGTTTGATTCTTCCGCATGTCATGCCTCGTAGAAAGCGCTCTCCTGCGGGTTGGGCATAAACCCTTACGCTTTTATCTTTAAAAAGAACGCAAAAGCCAGTCGATATTGACTGGCTTTTTAGTTTGCTTCGTTTGATAGAAGTGAGTACTACTCCCCCATTGAACTAGAGGCTCGACGACGATCCGTTGCGCCATAAAGCTTGCCATCTTTTAGCTCAATTGCATTCAAACCGCTTACCACTGGAATAACGTGTACTGGGTAGCCAAGCTCCATAAACTCAGGCACCAACATTTCTGCGAACGTTTTCTTTTCCACCAGCAAACCAGTCGGGTCATAAGACTTGGTGCGGTCTATCTTAGTGCCATACTGGATGTTTGGTAAGTCAATAGCCTCTTGCGCTGATAAATTCCAATCCAGCACCCCAACCACGGTTTTGAGTACATACCCCGGGATTTGTGAACTACCTGGTGACCCAACCACCAAACGCAAGTTATCATCACTGTCCATCACCATTAATGGCGTAATAGCCGAACGTGGACGCTTGCCCGCTTCAATTGAGTTTTGCGTAGGCTTGCCGTTAACCGTTGGCTGAGGTGAGAAGTTAGCCATCTGCGCGTTCAAGATAACGCCATCGACCATCACACCCGAGCCCATACCCGTTCCTACCGTACTAGTCATCGCTATTGCATTTCCATCTCTATCGACGATAGAAATGTGCCCTGTATCTTTGCTCTCGAAGCCTTGATATTGCGCATACTGAGTTTGCGTTATCTGTCCGGCTTTTGGATTCTCTTTCGAGGTGCCATTATCAGGGATTAAATCACGTCTCTGGTCCAAATAGGTTTTAGATAACAATTGTTCAACTGGTGCTTCCACATAATCCGGATCTCCGGCATACGCAATACGATCGGCTTTTGCAATTCGCATCGCTTCAGTCATGAGACGCCAAGGCTCCACATCCGTTTTCGCCATATGGGCAATGTCATAGGGTGCAAGCAGTTCAAGACTCTGAGCGACCATCACACCGCCCGAAGCTGGGTAACCAAAAGAGACGATTTTATTCCCACGGTAGTCGCTCTCAATGATGTCACGCAGCTTCACTTGGTAATGTTTAAAATCTTCTAAAGACAACTTCTCGTGTTGGTCGTCAATACGACTATTAACCGTCTCTACGATGTGCTGACCAAGCTCACCACCATAAAGGTAACTATCGCCTTGTTGCGCGATCTTCCTCAGCGTCTCAGCCATCTTAGGGTTCTTCATCAAGGTTCCCGTCGGCTTAATATCGTCCCCTTGCCAATACAAGGCTTTCACTTCCGGATCTTGCTCAAGTCGGCTTTGCTCTCTTACTACGATGTCGTAGGTGTAGCTGTTCATCGCGTACCCATTGCTCGCCAATGTAATCGCCGGCTTAATCAGCTCTGCCCATGGCAACTTGCCGTATTGTTCATGAGTGATGTAAAGCAACCGCAACGTGCCCGGAACCGCAACAGAACGAGGGCCTAATATTTCGTTGCGACTGAGTACTTCCCCATTCTCAACAAACATTTCAGGGTTCGCGCTAGAGGGCGCTTCATCTCGACCATCAAGGGCCAGAAATTTTTTCTCGTCATGTTGATAAAACAGCGCGAAAGTCCCGCCGCCAATTCCGGTCATATCTGGCTCAACGACAGACATCACCATCTGCATCGCGACCATAGCATCAACAGCGTTACCGCCTTCTTTCAATATTGAGTAACCGGTACTGCTCACGTAAGGATTCGTCGCACTGACCATGAAATCTTGCCCGCGACTATCTGGTGTAACTGGGAATGGGTCTGGCTTTGCTGCATAGCTTGTCGATGCAACAATACTTAAAGAAAAAATCAGAATACGCATGTGTCTCTGTTTAGACTCCTATTATGTGATGGGGTCTAACGTGGACCAAGTCATTACTCCGAAGTTCGTGAAGATGGTGTCTTTTTACACAACGCTGACTGGAATCGCGCTATCAATAGATGAATGATATTGGTGCTATTTAAACGACTGAGAAAAGCTATATTTTGCTTGTTTGAGTATCTAAAAATCATCACCAGAATAGATGCAAAAGATGCTCTGAAAAATAAAAAGCCAGCGATATGATTTCGCTGGCTTGATGTGTTTCTACAAGAGTTACCCTTTCCACTCATACAACGCTGGTATACGAATTTGCTCACCTTGGAACTCAACAATCACAGCTTGCGGTTGTATTTCTCTTAGAGTGACCTGATCATCAACGACATCCCCTTGATGATACTCAACATTGTTAATTTTCACCCAACGGCGATTTTCATCACTAGCGTACATATGGGTTTGCAAATTAAGCGCAGGTAGACGCCCTTGCCACTGGTGAGCGTTGCGCTCTAAATCGTTCACGCGTGCCGTTTGTGATGACGAATTGTCATCATCTCGGGATAAGGCATTTTCGACCTTCCTAGCTAAATCAGGAGATAATGAGGATAAATCCAGATCATCCAAAGACAACCCGAGGTCCTCTTCAGCAGCAGAAGTCGTTTGGGTTGATGCTGAGTTGCGTGTTTCATCTCTGCTTGGTGTATGGCTCGTGTATTCATCGGGGGTGGTAAATGTACCAAAATCACGCGATAGCTCTGCACTTGGCCACTCTCTTGGCAATTGGGCCAACTGGGGGTTCTCTGGATAGTCTAATACTTTGAAAGGTGATACCACTTCGACCTTTTCTATCGGGGACGTTGTATCTACTTCAACACTCGGTGCAAAGAGATCTAAGTACCAAGCGACTCCAATAGCAGAAGCAGTGATTGGCAGCAAGAACAGACCTATATGTTTCACAGCTGACATTATGCGTCCTCCTTCTCTATTCTCGCCAGTTGAGGCGCATCTGGCTGAACATTTTGCTGAAGTCGGTCTAGCGTTCGCTTACCTGCAATACCATCGACACCAATTCCTTGCCAGCGTTGAAATAACTCGACTCGCTCTTTCATCGCACCATCAAAAATAGACGTTTCAAGCAGTGGCTCACTCACCGCTTCTGCTAATAATCGGTCTAATACTTCAATCGCAGGGCCTCCCATGTCTAAACGTAATGTTTCATTCAGCGGAGCATGCCACAGTTCGATAATATTGCCCTGCCACAACGGCTTTAGCCACGAAACTGGCAGACGGAGACGCTGCTTACCATTGAGCACTTCAGCTTGATCATTACCGACGGCATATAGAATGACATACCCAACATCACCTTGATAATTCAACTCCAAGATCACAGGGCGATTTTGTTGCATCAACAGCGGCCAAGTCGCCATTTTACGCTCACAACGCATAGTCGACTGCGGTTCTGACAAACAAAGATTATCGCGAACCGATGCTTGATATCCCCACAAACGATACAAATCATTTACAGCGAGGTTCGACTGTTTTTGTGTTAACAATAAATCACGCTGCTCATCCGTTAACTGTTGGCTGACGACGGTTGGTGTTGGCTCTACTCTTGGCTCCGTCACTTGTGTCCACACTGACGTCGCTTGAGCTGGCATATAATTCACGACCGCCCACCCCGTACTTAATGCAGCAATAAGGCCTACCGTGACAGAGCCCCAAGCAGGCCAACGGAAAGTCCGGCGCTCTTTTTTATCTTGCTGATAAATATCTGCCTGAAACTGCATCACCTCTTCACAGGCCTGCTGAACGGTTTGCTTATCCACAACCACATTACCCTGGTGATAACTAATGTTGAGGGATTTGTCACAGATAAGGTTGATGAGCCGCGGTATACCGTGACTGTATTTGGCTATAAGTTTACAAGAAGCACGATTAAACAGTTGCTGGTCGCCACCTGCTGTATGTAGTCGAAATGCGATGTAATCTTCTGTCTCTTTTTCATCCAACGGCAACAGGTGATAACGCCCGGTAATACGCTGGGCAAGTTGGCGTAGTTGTGTTGTTTGTAATAACCGCTGCAATTCAGGCTGCCCGACCAACAACACTTTGAGCAGTTTTCTGGTATCGGTTTCCAAGTTGGTCAACAAGCGCAACTGCTCTAGAACGTCGGCAGCAAGGTGTTGAGCCTCATCAATGACCAGCAATGTCTGCCAACCTGAACGATAATTACGCAGCAAATATTGATGGATAACCTGGTTTAGCTGTTTGAGGTTTGCGTCTGGCGGATAGGTGATTTTGAACTCATCACAAATGGCTTCGAGCAAGTCTCTGCTCGAAAACGTGGGATTGAGGATAAGACCCGCTTTGGTGTTATCACCCAAATTCGCCAGCATCGCTTTTGCGACAGTCGTTTTGCCTGTACCTACTTCGCCAGTAAGCATAGCAAAGCCACCGCCATCGCCTAGCCCAGCTTGGAGATGTGTGATTGCCTCTTTGTGACGTTGGCTTAAATACAAATAACGTGAGTTTGGAACAATCGAAAATGGTTGTTCGACAAACCCAAAAAAGTCCTTATACATTAGGCTCTCCAGCTAAAAAACCACCTGAGAATAGTCAGATATAATATAAACATAGCCGCATCTACTCTCGGGAGTAAAGAAAAGTACCATTGCTTGCTACAATGTCCAACGGCATATCCATAAATTAAGAGGTAATTCGTGCAAGTTTATTTAGTAGGTGGCGCAGTTCGAGATAAATTGCTCGGAATTGATAGTTATGACAACGATTGGGTGGTCGTAGGCGCGACGCCTGAGATGATGTTGTCCCAAGGGTACACCGCCGTTGGTAAAGACTTTCCTGTATTTCTGCATCCCAAAAGTAAAGAAGAACATGCCCTTGCACGAACAGAGAGAAAGTCAGGTTCTGGTTACACTGGCTTTGAATGTTTCTTCGATCAAAACGTCACCTTAGAAGAAGATTTGATACGTCGTGATTTAACCATTAACGCGATGGCAATGGAGAGTGATGGCACGATCCATGACCCATATGGTGGCCAGCAAGATCTCAACGATAAACTGCTACGCCATGTATCAGACGCCTTTATTGAAGATCCTCTACGCGTTTTACGTGTCGCTCGCTTCGCAGCGAAGCTTGCTGATCTAAACTTTACGGTTGCCGACGAAACTATGCGGTTAATGCGTCACATGGCAGAGTCCGGAGAGCTGAGCACACTGACTCCCGAGCGTGTTTGGCAAGAATGGCATAAATCTCTCTCTACTCCTCGCCCTGATATTTTCTTATCGGTTCTACGAGACTGTGGTGCATTAACCGTGGTGTTACCTGAAATTGATGCACTATTTGGCGTACCTCAACCTGAGAAGTGGCATCCAGAAATCGATACTGGCATCCATACTTTGATGGTGGCAGAGCAAGCCGCAAAATTGAGTAACTCACTCCCCGTCAGGTTTGCCGCCCAAGTGCATGACTTGGGTAAAGGCGTGACGCCAGAGAGCGAATGGCCAAGCCACAAAATGCATTGCCATACAGGATTAAAACTGATCAAAAAGCTGTGCGAACGTGTCCGGGTACCAAATGAGTTTCGTGATTTAGCCTTGATGGTGTGCGAACAGCACTCCAATATTCATCGCGCGGCTGAACTTAAACCACAAACCATAATTAAAATACTCAATAAACTTGATGTGTGGCGTAAGTCCGAACGTCTGCAAGATATCTTGCTTTCCTGCCAAGCGGATCACGCTGGTCGTAAAGGACTGGAAACGCAACCATATCCACAGGCGGATATTTTTAGGCAAGCCTACCAAGCAGCAGCGGCAGTTGACGTTCAAACCATAATCAAAGAGGGCTTTAAAGGCCCTGCGATTCGTGACGAGCAAGAAAAACGACGTATTGAAGCAGTGAAAGCTGCACTTAAGAAGTAACGAACAAACAAAAACGCCCGCGGATTTCACGGGCGTTTTTCGTTAACATCAATTATGCACTTAATAGAAAAGCGAACAAACCGACGCCCAAAATCAGACGGTAAATCACAAACGGTGTCATGCCCATGCGTGAAATCATCTTCAAGAAGAAGTGGATACAGATGTACGCACTAATAAACGATGTGATAATGCCAGTAAGTAAGAAACCAACATGGACAGGTTCACCACTGGTCACTAGCTTCATGCCTAAGTAGCTACCAGCTAATGTAATGATTGGGATCGACATTAAAAACGAAAATCGGGCAGCCGCTTCTCGAGTAAAGCCAAGGTAAAGCGCTGCTGTGATGGTCGCCCCTGAACGTGAAGTTCCAGGAATCATCGCTAAGGCTTGAGCAATACCGATAAATACAGCTTTCTTCCAACCCGTTTGGTATTCATCGGCAACGAGTTTAGCGTTTTTGTCTACCCACCATAGCAACAGGCCAAATACGATCGTAGTAGTCGCGATGACGTAAGCGCTACGTAGATACACTTCAATGATGTCTTTCATCAATAAGCCGAACACACAAGCTGGAATCGTCGCAATCACGATCATCCAAGCCAATTTAGCTTCTTTACTGCGATCTCCTTTAAAGATCGAAGCAAATAACGCTTGAAACAAAGTGATTACTTCATGACGAAAATAGATCACGACAGCCATTAATGTACCGACGTGAACAGCAACATCAAAGGCCAGACCTTGGTCTTCCCATCCTAAAATAGCGGAAGGCAGGATCAAATGGGCAGAGCTTGAGATAGGCAAAAACTCTGTCAGCCCCTGAATCAGAGCCAAAATAAAGGCTTCAAAATAACTCATGTAAACAACTCAAATTAAAAATGAAAGGAAACGGGTTTGAGCGAATCGACTGGCTGCATAGCATGCCAAATGTCTGCGACTGTGCGTCCATCGCCTGGGATAACTAATTGCGGTTCGAGATCATACAGTGGCTTTGTGACAAAAGGATATTTGTAGATATCACTGCGAGGTAGCTCAGGTTTTTTCTTGGAGACGCGCTCACCGAACAACACTATATCGAGATCCAGTGTTCGATCCTGATACTTTTGCGCGTTTTCTTCGCGTCCCCACTTAAATTCAATCTCGCGTAGTTGATGGCTCAACTCTTCTAATGACAACTCGGTACGCATTGCAACGACAAAGTTGTAGAAATTCTTGCTGCTAAAACCAATAGGTTCGCATTCATATATCGGTGATACGAGGAGATTTTCTCCAAGCCGTTGCAGCTCCTGATACGCAGCAAGCACATGTTGCTCTCTTTCTACGTTCGTCCCAACACCGATATAGGTGGTGATCATGCTCGGCCTCGCTCAATCACCACACCAACAGCACGTGCTTGTGGCACGGCGCCAGGCTTCGCTAGGCGGATTTTCACCCAAGGCACAAAGAAACGCTGCATGATAAGCTCTGCTACTTCTTCAGCCACGCGCTCGACCAGTAAGAAACGACCATTTTCAATGTGGTTAAGTACCGCCTCACTCACCTGCGAATAATCCAGTGCATCTTGCACATCATCACTTTTGCCCGCAGGTTTATTATCGTGTGCCATTTCAATATCTAGAACCAACTTTTGTTTGATTTGTTGTTCCCAGTCGTACACGCCAATTGTGGTGATTACTTCTAACTGTTCAATAAAAACTTTATCCAGAGCCATCTTATGTCCTTCTATTACAGAGGTCGGATACCCGTGAGGGGTAATTTGATCGTAGTATTCTATACCTAAGTAACATTTACTTTGGTCATCACAATGTTACTTAGGTATAAACTGCGAAAGCATCTTTATATACAAGAAATCACATAATGCAAGCTCTATCACAGTGAGGATTTCTGCATTATGTAAATTCGGGGTATGATAGCAACTACGCGGGAACCGAGCATTAAATTCCAATCCATCAAGGACTTCTATGGACGCACTGGCACTGATAATGACAATGGCCGCCTATTTATTAGGTTCGGTTTCCAGTGCGGTTTTGATCTGTCGACTCTTAAAACTGCCAGACCCACGCAGTGTGGGATCTAACAATCCTGGAGCAACGAACGTATTGCGTATTGGCGGACGAGGAGCCGCTGTTTCAGTCTTGTTGTGCGATATGCTCAAAGGCACTATCCCCGTGTGGGGCGGATACTTTCTTGGTATCGACCCTATCATTCTTGGTGTCATCGCCATTGCTGCCTGTCTTGGCCACATGTACCCCATCTTTTTCCACTTTAAAGGCGGAAAAGGTGTCGCGACCGCGCTTGGCGCTATCGCTCCGATTGGTTTGGACTTAACAGGATTGGTAATGTTAACTTGGCTGTCAGTAGCCGCGCTATTCCGCTATTCATCCTTAGCGGCTCTCGTCACGGTTTTGGTCACTCCGTTTTATACTTGGATGTTTAAACCGCAATACACGTTACCTGTTGCTATGCTGTGCTGCTTAATCGTATTTAAGCATCATCAAAATATTCGTCGGCTTTTGTCTGGCGACGAGCCAAAAATCGGCGAGAAAAAACTGACACAAAAAAACTCGGCTTAATGCCGAGTTTTTCGTTTAAAGAAGGATGTATTGGTTACGCATGAACTCGATTCAGGAAGCTCAACAACATCTGGTTGACGAACTCAGGTTGCTCTAAACAACTGATGTGTCCCGCTTGAGGAATCTCCACCAACTCACTGCCTGTGATACAGTCTTTCATTAAATAAGATTCAAAAACTGGACGGGGTTTATCTTCACAGCCCACTGCAATTAACGTCGGCAGAGCAAATTTTTCCGAATCCTCAATCACATCACGGCGACCAAACACCATGCGCCCTATGCGAGCTACTTCCACCGCACGCTCACCATTCAGGTCTTCTAAACTGCGTTTGAATGAAGCGACAAGTTTAGGGTTATCCTGATTGACGTTGTTGGCAAAGAACAGCGGCACAACGGCTTCAATAATTGGCGCAGGCACTGCTTGGACTTGGCTGATGGTATCAAGCATTGCAAAATACTTCTTATACGTAACTTCTGGCTCCCAGCCAATGAAGGTATCCATCAATACCAGTGACTTAACACGTTGCGGCGCTTGAGCCGTTAGCTCTGCTCCCCACATGCCGCCAACAGATAAGCCCACTATCGAGAACTCTTCGATATCTAAATGATCCATCAATGCCAACATATGTTGTGCATAGTCGGCCAATGACTGTGTCGATGCAGGTGCAGCGTCCGATTCACCATGTGCCCAAAGATCTGGCACAATACAACGGAATGACTGGCTTAAAACCTCAACTTGCGGCGCCCACATTTGGCTATCCCAAAGGTAACTATGACCAAATAAAAGCACAGGGCCCTTACCTTTATCTAGATAAGCAAGTTGCTGACCTTCAATTTCAAACTTATTCATTGTTATATCCATTTCTTATTCTTCCACGTCATCCTAGCACTGAAACAATAGCGAACTGATCGCATCAGTCAGAATGTAAAACGAGGCGGTTCATTGAATAATTAAAAATAAAGGCCTCTGAGGAGCAGAGACCTTTATTACACAGAACCGGTTTCAAACCTACCGCATAAATTTGATTAAGCGACAGGTGTTAGTTGATCAATTGGCCAACGTGGACGAGCCTCTACTGACATATCAGCCACTTCGCCATTCTTCAAGCGCTGCATGCCTGCGTAAGCGATCATCGCACCGTTATCTGTACAGAACTCAGTACGTGGGTAGTAAACTTCGCCACCAACTTTCTTCGCTAACTTCTCTAACTCAGCTCGCAAACGACGGTTAGCACTCACACCACCAGCAATAACAATACGTTTCATGCCTGTTTGCTCAAGCGCGCGCTTACATTTAATAGCCAACGTAGCACACACAGCTTCTTCAAATGCTAATGCGATGTCCGCGCGAGTTTGCTCGTCATCACCGTTTGCAGCAATCGTGTTAGCCGTAAAGGTTTTTAGACCAGAGAAACTCATGTCCAAACCTGGCACATTCGTCATTGGGCGCGGGAACTTAAAGCGGCCCTGTGTACCTTTTTCCGCCAGTTTAGATAATAGTGGGCCGCCTGGGTAATCCAAACCCATTAGCTTCGCTGTTTTATCAAACGCTTCGCCCGCCGCATCATCAATCGACTCACCTAGAATTTTGTACTCACCGATGCCTCTCACCTCCACCATCATAGAGTGACCGCCCGATACTAATACCGCCACAAACGGGAACGGTGGAGGGTTATCTTCCAACATTGGGGCCAATAGGTGACCTTCCATATGATGAACAGGTACCGCTGGCACTCCCCAAGCATAAGCAATACTGCGACCGATAGTCGCACCCACTAATAGCGCCCCAACAAGACCAGGCCCCGCGGTATACGCGACACCATCGATGTCTTTTGAAGTTAAGTTCGCTTCTCTTAGTGCCTCTTTAATAAGAGGAATGGTTTTCTTTACGTGGTCACGTGAAGCCAACTCAGGCACCACACCGCCGTAATCTGCGTGCAGTTTTACTTGGCTGTATAGCTTGTGTGACAAGAGACCGTTTTCATCGTCATAAATTGCGATGCCAGTCTCGTCACAAGAGGTTTCAATACCAATAATGCGCATGGTTTTCTCAGTATGCTTTCTGTATAGAGGAAATTTGGGCGTCATATTACCTCGCCTTGGTGCTGCAAACAAATTTTGTACAGACAATAATCGACAAAAGGCTTTACAAAGTAGTTGTGATCGGATTAAAATTCCGCACCATTTTTGATCAAGCTGGTAAGAGACCTAACAATTGTGATTTGGTCTGTTGAATACCAGCGTTAACGAATAACCCCTGAGGTGAAAGGCATATGCCAGTAGTTAAAGTACGTGAAAACGAACCGTTCGACGTTGCTCTACGTCGTTTTAAGCGCTCTTGCGAAAAAGCAGGTATCCTTTCTGAAGTGCGTCGTCGTGAGCACTACGAAAAACCAACTACAGTTCGCAAACGCGCTAAAGCAGCAGCTCAAAAGCGTCACGCTAAGAAGCTAGCTCGCGAAAACGCTCGTCGCGTTCGCCTGTACTAATAACTGAGCTCCAAAAGGAATTTAGTTATGGCTCTGATTGATCAACTCAAAGAAGAGCAAAAATTAGCGATGAAAGCCAAGGACAAATTGCGCCTTGGTACTATTCGTTTAGCCCTATCAGCAATCAAGCAACGTGAAGTTGACGAACAGATTACTCTGAACGATGACGACATTCTTGCAGTATTGACCAAGATGGTTAAACAACGTCGCGACTCTGTAACGCAGTTTGAAGCAGCGGGTCGTCAAGATCTTGCTGATGCGGAACAAGCAGAAATTACCGTTCTTGAGGACTTTATGCCTCAACCACTGACAGACGAAGAAGTAGCGGCTCTCATCGAGAACGCGATTGCTGAATCTGGCGCAGCTGGCATGCAAGACATGGGCAAAGTAATGGGCGTTCTGAAACCGCAAATTCAAGGGCGTGCAGATATGGGTAAAGTAAGCGGTTTAGTTCGCGCTAAATTGGCTTAAGGTACCCCACCCAATTGCAGCAAGCCGTGCTATCCTTTGGAGCGCACGGCTTGTTTGTATCTGGATGGATGGAATGAAATCAATGGGCAATACGCTCATTCTTTTAAGGCATTCACTCCACTCATCATCTTCTTTTTTTGTTAGGTTTTATGGCTGGACACATCCCTCGCAGTTTTATCGATGACCTTCTAGCTCGACTTGATATTGTCGATATCATCGACGCACGTGTGAAACTTAAGAAAAAAGGCAAAAACTACGGCGCATGCTGCCCTTTCCACAACGAAAAGACCCCCTCATTCAGTGTCAGTCAAGAAAAGCAGTTCTACCATTGTTTTGGTTGTGGCGCGCATGGAAATGCCATCGATTTTTTGATGGAATTCGACCGACTAGAATTCGTCGAAGCCATTGAAGAACTCGCTTCATACTTGGGTTTAGATGTTCCTCGCGAACAACGTAGCGGCGGTAATGGTTCGTTTCAATCAGGCCCACAAGCAAGCAGCAGTGAAAAACGTAACCTATACGACTTAATGGGCAGCATTGCTCAATTTTATCGTAACCAACTCAAACAGCCAGCAAGTAAGGTGGCGATTGAGTATCTAAAAGATCGCGGCCTGTCTGGTGAAATCGTCCAGAAGTTTGGCATCGGCTATGTGGCTGATGAATGGGATTTAGTTCGTAAGAACTTTGGCCAAAATAAAGAAAACCAAGACATGCTCGTCACTGGCGGTATGTTGATTGAAAACGATAAAGGCAACCGCTACGACCGATTCCGTGGTCGAGTGATGTTTCCTATTCGAGACAGACGCGGCCGAGTAATAGGCTTTGGTGGTCGAGTATTAGGTGATGGGACACCAAAATATCTCAACTCACCCGAAACCCCGATATTTCATAAAGGTAAAGAGTTGTATGGCCTTTATGAAGTACTACAAGCGTACCGTGAGCCACCACAAATTTTAGTGGTTGAAGGCTATATGGATGTTGTCGCGCTTGCTCAATATGGCGTAGATTATTCCGTTGCCTCATTGGGAACCTCGACAACGGGCGATCACTTGCAAGTGTTATTCAGGCAAACAAGCACCGTAGTGTGTTGTTATGACGGTGACCGCGCAGGCCGTGAAGCCGCGTGGCGTGCCATGGAAAATGCATTGCCTTACCTAACGGATGGTCGCCAGTTAAAATTCATGTTTTTGCCGGATGGAGAAGATCCCGACTCTTATATCCGACAAAACGGAAAACAAGCATTTGAGCAGCAAGTGTCTAATGCGATGCCCTTGTCTGAATTCATGTTCAGCTCATTGACTCAGCAGGTCGATATGAGCACGAAAGAAGGCATGGCAAAACTGAGTACTCTTGCGGTTCCTCTCATTGATAAAGTCCCTGGCGGCACTTTAAGACTATACTTGAGAGAATTGCTTGGCCGCCGTTTGGGTTTGGTTGATGAACGCCAACTACAGCAGCTAATTTCAAAACAAGGTAAAGAGGATAAAAGGCCTCAACCTCATAAAGAAATCAAGCGAACGCCGATGCGAGAAGTGATCGCGTTACTGATTCAAAACCCACAATACGTAAGTATGGTGCCAGATCTAACTAGCGTTAGAGATTTGCCCATTCCTGGTCTAAGTTTATTTGTTGATGTACTTGATAAATGCCAAGCGCATCCCCATATCAACACAGGCCAATTATTAGAGCATTGGCGAAACAGCCAAAATGAGACCCTTCTGTCTCGTCTCGCGAGTTGGGACATTCCACTCGATGAGGACAACCAAGAAGAAATCTTTTTAGACTCACTGGATAAAATTATTGCCCAGTGCGTAGAAAAACAAATTGAAAACCTGCAGGCCAAAGCAAGAAGTGTCGGTTTATCAGCCGAAGAGAAAAGGGAGCTGCTAGCACTTATGCTAGATTTAAAAGCGTAACCCTGTTTAATTAGTCAGCAACGATTTAATTTGTTATAGTAAGTGGTTTGCATTTCGCATACTGATTCCTTCACCAGATTACGAAGTTGGATACCGTCTATGGATCACAATCCGCAGTCACAGCTAAAGTCACTTGTTATTAAAGGCAAGGAACAAGGCTATCTGACCTACGCCGAAGTAAATGACCACCTACCTGCTGAAATCGTAGATTCAGAACAGGTAGAAGACATCATTCAGATGATCAACGACATGGGCATTAAGGTAGTAGAAACTGCTCCTGATGCTGATGATTTAGCACTGAACGATGACACAAATATTACCGATGAAGATGCAGCCGAAGCTGCAGCCGCTGCACTTTCTAGCGTAGAGAGTGAGATTGGTCGTACAACAGACCCAGTACGTATGTACATGCGTGAGATGGGTACTGTCGAACTTCTAACTCGCGAAGGCGAAATCGACATCGCAAAACGTATTGAAGAAGGTATTAACCAAGTTCAATCGTCTGTTGCTGAATACCCAGGCACAATTCCGTACATTCTTGAGCAATTTGACAAAGTTCAAGCTGAAGAACTACGTCTTACAGACCTAATTTCAGGTTTTGTAGATCCAGATGCTGACGACACCGCTGCACCAACGGCAACACACATCGGTTCTGAACTGACTGAATCTCAGTTAGAAGAAGAAGACGATGAAGACGTTGATGACGACGAAGATAGCGATGACGATTCAGATGATTCTGAAGAAGATGTAGGTATCGATCCAGAATTAGCGCTAGAGAAATTCAACCAACTACGCAGCACCTATCAAAATCTTCAATTAGCAATCAATGAGTACGGCTATAACAGCCCGAAAGCAACCGTTGCTAATGAAATGATGCTAGACGTATTCCGCGAGTTTCGTCTAACGCCTAAACAGTTTGATCACCTAGTGAATGAACTGCGTACTGCTATGGATCGCGTTCGTACACAAGAGCGTCTGATCATGAAGTCCGTGGTTGAATACGGCAAAATGCCGAAGAAATCATTCATCGCGCTGTTCACTGGTAATGAATCAAGTGAAGCTTGGCTGGATGAAGTTCTTGCGTCAGACAAGCCATACGCTGAAAAGATCAAACGTAACGAAGAAGAAATCCGTCGTTCAATCGCTAAGCTAAAAATGATTGAAGAAGAGACTTCTCTAAACGTACAGAACATTAAAGACATCAGCCGTCGTATGTCTATCGGTGAAGCAAAAGCTCGCCGTGCGAAGAAAGAGATGGTTGAAGCGAACTTGCGTCTTGTAATTTCTATCGCGAAGAAATACACCAACCGTGGCCTACAGTTCTTGGATCTGATCCAGGAAGGTAACATCGGTCTGATGAAAGCGGTAGATAAGTTCGAATATCGTCGTGGTTACAAGTTCTCGACTTACGCAACGTGGTGGATCCGTCAGGCAATCACTCGTTCAATCGCGGACCAAGCACGTACGATTCGTATCCCGGTACACATGATCGAAACGATCAACAAGCTAAACCGTATCTCTCGTCAAATGTTGCAAGAGATGGGTCGTGAGCCACTACCGGAAGAACTGGCAGAGCGCATGCAAATGCCAGAAGACAAGATTCGTAAAGTTCTAAAAATCGCTAAAGAGCCTATCTCAATGGAGACACCAATCGGTGACGACGAAGATTCGCATCTAGGTGATTTTATCGAAGATACAACGCTAGAACTTCCGTTAGATTCTGCAACTGCAACTAGCCTTAAGGTGGCAACAAAAGACGTGCTTGCAGGTCTAACGCCACGCGAAGCGAAAGTACTTCGTATGCGTTTTGGTATCGACATGAATACTGACCATACTCTAGAAGAAGTTGGTAAGCAGTTCGACGTTACTCGTGAGCGTATCCGTCAGATCGAAGCAAAAGCACTACGTAAACTTCGCCACCCAAGCCGCTCAGAGACTCTGCGCAGCTTCCTAGACGAATAATCGCAGCGCATACAAGCTTTTAGAAATCAAAAAAGGTGACTTTAGGTCACCTTTTTTATTATCTACTGTTCTAAGTGGATAAAAACTAAGCGCAATTGCCCTAGTTGGTATCTAGACACCTTGCAACGCTTCCCCTATAATCGTTGTCCTATTAAGGCCCCTTAGCTCAGTGGTTAGAGCAGTCGACTCATAATCGATTGGTCCGCAGTTCAAGTCTGCGAGGGGCCACCATATTCCGAAAGGCGTAGCAGGTTAATACCTACTACGCTTTTTTTGTATCTTATATCTTTGGGTACAGTTTCGGTTGCGGTAACTCGTCACTAACCTCGTAATAGCTTTTCCTCTTCCCCTTTTCTTTAACTATTATCTGGCTTTCTATATGTAGCAATGAAACAAAATGTCCGCTCGTGATTTAAACCATTGACCCTCAGACAACTTCTGATAGGATGGACATACAAACGTATGGACGTCTAAAACAAAAAATGGAGCTACAATGAAAAGTATTGGTCACTTAAAGAAACTAGCTTTGATTCTCACGGCAGTAGTCGGCTTAAGCGCTTGTGGAGAAAAAGATGACTCTGTCATTAAAGTGGGCGCGACAGTTGGACCACATGCACAAGTAGTCGAGGCGGTAGCGAAGGAGGCAGCAAAGCAAGGTTTGAATGTCGAAGTCATTGAGTTTTCTGACTACGTGACACCTAATGCCGCTCTTAGCGATGGTAGCATCGATATTAATAGCTATCAGCACCAGCCATTTTTAGACAACTTCAACAGTAGCCATAACGCCCAATTAGTATCAATTGGTCAGTCCATTCTTATGCGTATGGGGCTTTATTCCAATAAGTATCGCTCACTGCAAGAGCTTCCAAACAATGCACGTATAGCGCTTCCAAATGACCCTACCAACGGTGGTCGTGGTCTGTTGCTACTCGCCGATGCAGGTTTAATTGAGCTGAAACAGGGTGTTGGCCATAAAGCCGCCCTAACTGATATCACAAAAAACGCAAAATCATTTGAATTTGTCGAGGTAGATGCCGCTCAGCTACCAAGAACATTAGATGATGTGGACGCGGCTGCGATTACAATGAACTACGTAATGTCTTCTGGTTTAGATCCGAAGAAACAAAGTATCTATCTTGAAGCAAAAGACGCCCCATTAGCAGTCATGGTCATCGCCACTCGTGACGCAGACAAAAATAATGAAGCGTATAAAAAGTTCGTTTCTATTTATCAATCTCAAGCGATTCGTGATTATCTCGATCGTACGTTCAAAGGCACAATCGAAGCAGCTTTTTAATCAATAAAGCAGCGAATACTTTGCCCACGAATCAGATAGAAAAGAGGCTAATGTTTTCTCATAGCCTCTTCTTTTCATTACTCACTAAATCGACTCATTGTCGACTTTCAGCCTCTAACTTCATTGCCAAATAAGCTTGGTCAGCAGAAACCAATTCAGGACGGTTAATCAACTTCCAGAGGAAGTATGGTGGGATTAAAAATACGATGAAGTAGAGTGATTCATGGAAGAAAACATCGGCTATCGTTTGCTGATGCTCCCAAAGTGCCGTCAGTGCGAAGAGCTCTAACATCACGCCTAATACGCCAAAGACGACAGAGACAACAATCGCTAAACCCAGTAGTTCTCTAATAAAGTGCTTGTATGCCATGATACTAATTCCTTCTAGCAATAAGTCATACTAACTTACGCTCATAAGAAAGAAGCCAGCTTGACTATCATCAAACTCCCCTCATCACAGTTAAGAACTTAGTTTTATAAAAAAGGACTTGTATATAGCACCATTGAAGATTGACCTGTCTATCACAATACAATGACATCATTTCTCGACTTTGAGACTAGCCTTTTACATTTATCAGCAGTGTAAACAAGAGGTCATAATGAAAAAATATACCTATCCTTTACTTGCTATCTCAGGTGGTCTTTTATTGACGGGCTGCGGTAGCGACGACTCTTCATCCGATACAGAAGCAGCCACTTTTTCTCTCAGCGTTTCCGATGCTCCTGTCGACGATGCCAGCAAAGTCGTTTTAGCGTTTCAAGATGTTGTCCTTGTACCATTTGACCCTGAAACTGGCGAGCAAACTGGAGAACACATTCTGTTAGATGCTAGTGACAATGGAGCACTACACCAAGTTGATCTAATGGAATATCAGGGAAGCAACGCTAAAACGATCATTCACGAACAGGACATCGCTCCTGGTGATTATGCTATGTGTGTGTACGCTAAAGACGGCAAACAATTAAACGATACAACACTGTCATACGTAGAGAAGACAGACGGCAACATCAAAGGCTTAGTTGTACCTAGCCGAGGCAGCTGTTTTGGTTTTAAACCAGATACGAGCGATCAAGGTCGCTTAAAGTTTTCGCAAAAAGGTCAGTATGTAAAAGTTCATACTGGTCATAATAGCTATGTTGTCGAGTTTGACTTACGCAAAGGTCTGGCGGATCCAACAGGCAAAGATTACATGAACATGAACTCTAATGCGGTAAGCTTAGTAAACGCATCAGAATCAGGTCATATTAGTGGTGAAGTCAGTGAAATTCAGTATCAAGCATGTGAAGCAGACAGTGCCGCATCAAATGCAATAAATGACGTTCCTGCCGTTCACTCTGTTTATCTGTATACAGGTTCAATGGATCGCTCAACCATGGGCGATATGGGTGCGACAGATCCACTCAACGCGCCAGTTGCGGTAGCTAACGTGAATGAATCGCAAGACGAAGAAGGTAATACAACCTACAGCTACGAGTTTGGTTACATCGGCCCGGGTACTTACAGCATTGGCTACACATGTGCTGCGTATATTGATACGCCAGACGCTCATGAAACTTCAGAAGACGGTTTCTTGATTTACCAGCACTACACGCCAGTTGATGTTGTCGAGGCAGAACTGACAACTCAGGACATTAATCCAATTCTTTAAGTCACCACATTAAAAAAGCCGCTCGTACTGAGCGGCTTTTTACTTAGTCAGAAAGGTAATATTGAACCGTCGATACCACTCGCACTTTCTTAATGTAAGGCGTGTTGCTGTCTCGGTCATAAATCGAGAACTGCCCTTGAGTTGCACGTTTGATCTTACCCAGTGAACTCTGTGAGTCTTTCGCAAATTTCTCAGCCACTTCACGCGCATTCTTAGTCGCTTCTTCGATCATGTCTGGCTTCACATCATTCAGCTTAGTAAAGCTGTACTCAACACGATTTGCATAAGGATCTTGGTTAAGCAAAACGCCTTGTTTTCCTAGCTCACCTATTTCATTGATTGCCGCTCGAACAACATCAACACTCTGGCTGTAAACCGTAACGGTTCGCGAGGCTAAATAACGATACTCAATGTCTTGCTCGCTCCCATATTGCTGTGCTTTTCTGTCAATGACCGCTGGGGAAGAAAGGGAAACGCTGGTTTCAGGAAGCCCTTTGGCACTTAGAAAGTCCAAAATCAAACGGGTTTGCTGGTCAATTTCATCAAACATGGCCCCCATATCATTACTCGCTAGAGTAAATTGAATCGGCCAAATCACCGTATCAGCAGGATACTCACGCTCCGACAAACCTTTTACTGTCACGACTCTTTCATAGGCTCGGTATTTCACCGCCGTCTGCTGCATAAAATAGCCAAGGATGCCAAGACCAAGTATCAAACTTAGCCCAATCCAAAGTGCTGCTTTATTGGAAACTCGTTCCATTATTTCCCCCTGATAAATATCAACTTAGCTTAATCTTTGTTCTAGATAAGATAGCCTATCTATTGTTTTAAGAGGGAGACATAACGCGAGTTTTGATTCATAGCACAGTGATATACCGTTTTCTTTAGTCAATAAAGCTTCATTGGTTTGTCACCAAAGGCTCATGCTTTTGCCTCTTAACTGTCATCTGTAATTTCTACTATCCAATCAGCAACTTGTACGCTGAGGTAAATATGGATAGTTCAACCCCTTTTC
>NZ_JAWOTS010000027.1:0-48897 GCF_033338975.1 Vibrio sp. Vb0349
TGTTTTACCGTGGTCAACGTGGCCGATAGTACCAACGTTAACGTGCGGTTTCGTACGTTCAAATTTTTCTTTAGACACGATCGTGTTCCTTCCTAGTTATGATTCGTCGTGATCATTATTGATCGACGACGCGCCAGAAATTGTTATTTTATGCGCCAACGCCCGTTAGCGCAATATTTGGACGCCCTGATCTCGCAAAAAGTCGTAAACTTTTTGCAGTTCAATCGTCAATTAGTAACCACGCTCTGCAATAATTTTATCTGCGAAGTTTTTCGGCACTTCAGCGTACTCGTGAAACTCCATAGAGTAAGACGCACGGCCTTGAGTTGCAGAACGTAGATCAGTTGCGTAACCGAACATTTCGGATAGTGGTACTTGAGCACGGATGATCTTAAGACCAGCCACACCTTCGTCCATGCCTTCAATGATACCGCGACGACGGTTTAGGTCACCAACAACGTCACCCATCCAGTCTTCCGGAGTGGTTACTTCGACATTCATCATAGGTTCTAGAATCACAGGTTGTGCTTCTAGTGCACCTTTCTTGAATGCCATCGAGCCAGCGATCTTAAACGCCATCTCGCTTGAGTCTACATCGTGGTAAGAACCATCAAATAGTGTAGCTTTAATATCTAGTACAGGGTAACCCGCTAGAACACCACTATTCATTTGCTCTTCGATACCTTTCGATACCGAGCTGATGTATTCCTTAGGAATCACACCGCCCACGATTTCGTCTACGAATACGAAACCTTCACCAGGCTCAGAAGGCTCAAGTTTGACCCAAACATGACCGTATTGACCACGACCACCTGATTGACGAACAAACTTACCTTCAACTTCCGCTTTACCACGAATGGTTTCACGGTAAGCAACCTGAGGTTTACCAACGTTACAATCAACGCTGAATTCACGCTTCATACGATCAACGATAATGTCTAGGTGAAGTTCACCCATACCTGAGATCAGAGTCTGACCTGATTCGTCGTCCGTTTCCACGCGGAATGATGGATCTTCCGCAGCTAGTTTACCTAGCGCGATAGCCATTTTCTCTTGGTCTGCCTTAGAACGAGGCTCTACAGCAATCTGAATAACTGGTTCAGGGAACTCCATGCGTTCTAGAATCACTTTGTGGTTCTGATCACACAGTGTGTCACCTGTTGTTACGTCTTTCAGACCGATAGCAGCTGCAATATCACCAGCGCGAACTTCTTTCACTTCTTCACGCTTATTCGCATGCATCTGAACGATACGACCGAAACGCTCTTTCTTCTCTTTTACTGAGTTGTAAACAGCGTCACCCGAGTTTACAACACCGGAGTAAACACGCATGAAAGTTAGCGTGCCCACGAATGGGTCAGTCGCAATCTTAAACGCTAGCGCTGAGAAAGGTTCGTTGTCGTCAGCATGACGCTCAACTTCATTTTCTCTTTCGTCGACACCTTTAATTGCAGGTACGTCAACAGGCGATGGCAAGAACTCAACTACTGCATCCAGTACCGCTTGAACACCTTTGTTCTTAAACGCACTACCACAAGTAGCCAGTACGATTTCGTTATTTAGTGTGCGAGTACGTAGAGCTTGTTTGAGCTCAGCTTCAGTCAATTCACCTTCTTCAAGGTACTTGTCCATCAGCTCTTCGCTAGCTTCAGCAGCGGATTCAACCATGTGGTTGCGCCACTCTTCAGCAAGTTCAATCATGTCAGCTGGGATGTCTTCGTAAGTAAACGAAGTGCCTTGATCGGCATCATTCCAGTTGATCATTTTCATCTTGATAAGGTCGATGACACCTCTGAACTCATCTTCCGCACCAACGTTCAGCTGGATTGGAACAGGAGTCGCACCAAGACGATTCTTAATTTGGTTCACAACGCGTAGGAAGTCTGCGCCCGCACGGTCCATCTTGTTTACAAATACCAAACGTGGAACGTGGTATTTGTCTGCTTGACGCCATACAGTTTCAGACTGAGGTTCAACACCAGATGAGCCACAGAACACAACCACAGCACCATCAAGTACACGAAGAGAACGCTCTACTTCGATAGTAAAGTCAACGTGTCCAGGGGTATCAATGATGTTTACGCGATGCTCAGGGAACTGTGCTTCCATACCACGCCAGAATGTAGTAGTCGCAGCGGATGTGATAGTGATACCACGCTCCTGCTCCTGCTCCATCCAGTCCATGGTTGCTGCACCATCGTGAACTTCGCCGATTTTGTGAGAAAGGCCAGTGTAGAACAGAATACGCTCAGTTGTGGTTGTTTTTCCTGCATCTACGTGAGCACAGATACCGATATTACGGTATAGCTCAATAGGAGTTTTACGAGCCACGATTGTATCCTCTTACTAAGGTGTACCTTAGAGTATAGAAAAGTGCTGCGAGAGAACCTCGCAGCACAGAAGGTATTACCAACGGTAATGAGCGAACGCTTTGTTTGCGTCAGCCATGCGGTGAACGTCTTCACGTTTCTTAACCGCAGTACCTTTGTTCTCAGACGCGTCTAGCATTTCAGCAGCTAGGCGTTGAGCCATAGATTTTTCACCACGCTTGCGCGCAGCTTCAACCAACCAACGCATAGCAAGTGCGTTACGGCGAACCGGACGTACTTCTACAGGTACTTGGTAAGTTGAACCACCAACACGGCGAGATTTAACCTCTACCGCTGGGCGAACGTTTTCAAGAGCTTCTTCAAAAATAGCTAAGTGGTCTTTACCAGACTTTTCAGCCATAGCATCTAGTGCAGTGTAAACGATTTTCTCTGCAGTAGATTTTTTACCGTCAACCATTAGGATGTTAACGAATTTTGCCAGCAATTCAGATTTGAATTTTGGATCTGGAAGGATCTTACGCTGACCAATGACGCGACGACGTGGCATGGATTTATCTCCGTTGTCTTCTTCAGGTTTTATCCAAAACTTTTCAGTTTTTTCAAAAAATTAAAAATAATTTAGTGTTTGGCCTTACTTAACGGAATCCATTAAGACTTAGGACGCTTCACACCGTACTTAGAACGACCTTGTTTACGGTCATTTACGCCAGCACAGTCTAGTGCGCCGCGAACAGTGTGGTAACGCACACCTGGAAGGTCTTTAACACGACCACCACGGATTAGAACAACTGAGTGCTCTTGAAGGTTGTGACCTTCACCGCCGATGTACGATGTAACTTCGAAGCCGTTTGTCAGACGTACACGACAAACTTTACGAAGTGCTGAGTTAGGTTTTTTAGGTGTAGTAGTGTAAACACGAGTACATACACCACGTTTTTGTGGGCACGCTTCTAGTGCAGGCACGTTGCTTTTAACAACTTGCTTTGCACGTGGCTTACGTACCAACTGGTTAATAGTTGCCATTAACTAGCTCCTGATTTACTTGAAAGTAAGCTTTGTGAAAAATCTATCCCCAACTGCCAATGCAGTTAGGGACGCAAAATTCTATGCAGCAGTGAGAGGTGTGTCAAGAAATATACGGATCTTTTTTGTTCAATTAGAACAATTCATCCGTAAAGCTTTGTCGACAGCAAATCTTGTTCAATCCCAAGTTAGGGATTTATCCTGTTTTGCTGTTAGTTCAACGAAGCCTGAGTAATTCACAATCGTCAGCGATGGACTGATACGATTTGCAATACCGCGAGCTTGCGCATCGCTCTCTAACACAAATACGCTGCGGTTTTTTAGATGGGAAAATGCTTTATGTTGCGAGTTAGCAGCGTACACTGCATCTTCTATAAGTAAGATGTCATCCTGTTCACTGCATAAGGGCATGGCGTCTTCTAGAGCAGAGACTGTTTTTATGATGTGTAACATACCTTCCTCAAAAAGACAGTAGCTTGCCAGCGTGTTGTAACTTATCTTTGAGCTGTTCTGAGCTTAACGCTTGGGCTTCAATGACTAAATCCGCTTGCGCCAAACCTCGCTGGGTTAACGACTCTGAACACACAAAGACTTGTTCGATGTCGTATAAATCGAAAAGCTTTAACATCGGCGCGTAATCTTTACTCAAAATATTGTTGGGGTCTTGTCCGAGTAGAAGCTGGTATACCCCGTCACCCATGAAAATGACGCTGATATCTTCACAGTAAGCCGACGCGGCTAACAGTGCATCCACACCTTCACGACCAGCTGCACTGCCATGTGGCGCACTACGAAATAGATAAGTTAACTGACTCAAAACTGTACCACTCTGTCTTGGGTTAACATCGCTTCAGCTAGGCTACCTAAGCCTGCTTGTTCAAAACCATCGGCTAGATTGTTCTGAACCAAACCATGTTGATTCGCTTCTTCTTCACTTACAATCCCGCGACGCAAAGCGGCCGCGACACAAGTTTCTAGGCGAACACCATGCTCTTTAGCCAAAGACTGCCACGCCTTATTGAGATCAAATTCATCGTTAGCTGGCACACTCAAAGCAGTACCATTAGTCACACCATCTTGATAAAAGAAGACGCTCACTAGCTGATGGCCTTGCTCTATCACCGCTTTGGCGAACTGATAAGCACTGCGCGCTGACTGGCTGCCATAAACGGGACCATTCACCACTAACGTGTAAGTCAGTTTGCTCACCTTTCATCATCCTCGGTTTTACGTTGACGAATGTACAAGTAAACGGTGTGTTTTGAAATATTAAGGCGATCCGCGACACGGTTGATGGCATCTTTAATATCGAAGATACCTTTGTCGTACAACTCCATCACGATCTGGCGATTTTTGGTGTTGTTAGACACGGATTTATCCGCATTGATCTCTTCGATGGTGCGTTCAACAGTTTGGTCCACCAGCTCTTCTACGTCACTAGCAAAGTTGACCGAGGAAGCCGCTTCTTTCGCTTCTTGCGTCGGCATGAAAGACTGAAGGACTTGCGAGAAAGGCGCATCCAAGTTGACGTTGATACACAACAAACCAATCACGCGATTTTCGCCATTACGAATGGCGACAGTAATCGACTTCATCAACACGCCACCTTTTGCACGGGTAAAGTACGAACGTGAGAAGTTGCGCTCCGAGCCTTCGATGTCTTTTAGCATCTTAAGCGCTAAATCGGTGATTGGTGAGCCGACTTGGCGCCCCGTGTTTTCACCGTTAGCGATTTTAATTGCAGAGGTATTTAAGTCTTCTAGAGAGTGAAGAACGATTTCACAAAATGGACCTATCAGGCTGGCGATACCATCCACGACCGCCTCATAAGATCTTAAAATGATTTTGTCGTGCTCGGTAAACGGCATCACGTTAACGGATTCCATTTCGAGCAACATCTCCGCGTTTATTGTTTCTGTAGTTGTCATAAGCCTTCGAGCGAAAAATCAACAAATTGGTGTAAGTTTATCAGAAAATTTGAAAAGCAACCTAGCAAACTCACCAACTAGTGACCTAGAACAAAAAAGGCCCGTTAAACGGACCTTTTTCAATAACTTATCGCAGCTTATTGTTATTGCTCTGCGTTGTCGTTCTCAACTTTTAGCAGCTCAACTTCAAATACTAGCGTTGAGTTAGCAGGAATGCTTGGTGTGTCTTGGTCACCGTATGCTAGCTCTGGCGGGATAACGAATTTGAATTTAGAACCCACAGGCATTAGCTGAACACCCTCTGTCCAACCTGGGATTACACGGTTAAGTGGGAACGTTGCAGGTTCACCACGATCGTATGAGCTGTCGAACTGAGTACCGTCGATCAGAGTACCTTTGTAGTGTACTTGAACCGTATCAGTGTCTTTTGGCTTCTCACCTTCAGCTGGTGTCATTACTTGGTATAGAAGACCTGTATCTGTCTTCACTACGCCTTCTTGCTTCTCAAACTCAGCACGGAAATCATCGCCAGCTTTTTTCGCTTCAGCTGCTTTCTCAGCCGCTTGTGCTTGCATCTTTTCTGCAACACGCTTGTCTAGAGATTCTAGTGCTGCACGTGTTTCTTCTTCATTCAATTCAGCATTGCCTTTGAAGACGTCTTCGATACCTTTTAGTACCAAATCTTTGTTAAGATTAATGCCGATTTCGCTTGGCTTGTCGATGCTTGTGCTTAGGTAGTTAGCAAATGAAACACCGATTGCGTATGCCGCTTTGTCGTCGTCGGTTTTAAAGTGAACCGCTTTACCGGTTTCTGCTTGAACTTGTTCTGCTTGAGGTGCGGTTTCTGTTTTAGTTTCTTCTTTCTGACAACCTACCGCTAGCATAACTGTTGCAGCAAGTAGCGACACTTTTAAAACTGATTTCATTAAATTCTCCCAATAATGGCTCTGCCATTGGTTGTTGTGCACAAATCTTCTATGAGACTAGTGAAGACAATCGTTATACCAATATACTAGCTATATGTCTTAAGACACAAACCGGATTATTAGATGTGATGCAAAGAATTTTTCATTTATTCCTATATTTAATTGTCATCACCACGTTAAATGGTTGCTTTTTCGCCGAGCGTGAAGTGCAGCGTTGGCCGATAGAACCTCAAGGTGCGACGAGCTTCGCACTTAGCAGAGATGGACGGTTTGCTCTGCTCTATTCTCAACAACGTCATTTGATGTTGTGGGACCTAGAGCAAAATGAACAACTAGCCAACCTGGGTGAACTCGATGCCGATGCCAATGTGGTTTCCCATATCCGCATATCTGACAATGGTCGCTACGCAATTACAGCAAGCCAAATGAACTTCGCAGTTTGGGACCTAGGCTGGACGCAATCCGAAGGCCTTTGGTCTATCTCTGATGCGCTCATTCGCGACGTTGATATCACCAGTAATGGTGAACAAGTTCTGCTTGGGTTATCCAACGGTAAAGCAATTTATGTCAACTTAGTCACCGGGCGTCGCATGGAGTTCCTTGCACATCGTGAAAAAGTCAATTCCGTGGCCATTTCTCCTAATGGGCGCTTCGCCCTAACCGGAGGTAATGACTATAAAGCGTATCTGTGGGACACCGAAACCGGACAAGTACTACGAATCTTCGAACATGAACAACGAATTGTTCGCGTGGCCCTGCAAAGAGATGGAAAATTAGCAATGACATCTGATGGCGGAAACCAAGCGATTGTTTGGGATTTAAAAACTGGACAAGAAGTCACACAGTTGAGCAGTTGGTCACGCCAATTAATTTTCTCTACCGCACGATTTTCTGACGACGGGACTCAACTAGTCACAGGAAGCCCTTCTGGCCGTGTGTCGATATGGGATACTCAAACCGGAAAACGAATGAGTGGATTTGAAGTGGAGCCCAAAAAAGACACTCGCCCTCCCCGTGCGGTCGTGTATGATGCAGCCTTTGATTCAAAACAACGCGTAATTACTGCTACTTCAGCAGGTATTGCCCAAGCTTGGCAGTTAGAGAACGGATCATGACAGAAAAAATCATTCAGCAATTGGAAGCACGCATTAATGACTTAGAATGTCAGCTTGCGTTCCAAGAACAGACTATTGAAGATCTGAACGGCGCTTTATCGCAGCAACAACTGCAAATTACCAAGATGCTCGATCAGATGAAATATGTGGTAGGTAAAGTAAAAAATATGGACTCGTCGAATTTAGCCGATCCGTCAGAAGAAACCCCACCACCGCATTATTAAAATGCAGGCTCAAATAGCATAAAGCCCAGAACATGTTCTGGGCTTTGTTGTATTAATTACTTAAGAAGGTACTCAAGAGGAAGCTATTCGTCGGCGTAGATTTTAACGCTCAGCTCGCCTTGCGTATTAATGCCTGCTCGGTACATGCCAGAACTGTTCATCGCAAAGTGCATCTCACCTTTAGCATCAATGGCAATCAAACCGCCCTCTCCGCCCATCTGTTTGAGATCACCTTGGATAATGTGTTCACAAGCCGTATGAATATCTTCTTGTAAGTAACGCATACGTGCTGCAACGTCTTCCGCAACACGTTTACGAATAAAGAACTCACCGACACCCGTAGTGGAAACTGCCACAACGCCATTTTCGGCCACCGTACCACAACCAATCAGAGCCGAATCTCCGACTCGGTTGTATTTCTTATTCGTCACGCCACCCGTACTGGTGGCAGCGGCTAAGTTGCCTTGTTGGTCCAATGCCACCGCACCAACCGTACCGTGCTTACGGTCATCTGGGTAACGAGATTCCGACAAAGCAAATAGTCCTTTCTCACGCATAGACAGCAACTGCTCATATCGGCGATCAGTAAAGAAGTAATCTTGCTCGGTATACTCATGGCCTTGCTCAAAAGCAAACGTCTCTGCGCCCTCACCCACCAACAACACATGATTGCTGTTTCGCATCACGTCACGAGCGAGTTCAATTGGGTTTCTGATATGACGAACCCCAGCGACCGCACCTGCTGCAAGGTTTCGCCCATCCATCACAGAAGCGTCCATTTCAACCATTTCGTTGTTGGTCAGCACTGAGCCTTTACCCGCATTAAAGTTAGGAGAGTCTTCCAATACTTTCACTGCCGCTACGACGGCATCTAAGGCTTCACCGCCCGTGTCTAGAATTTGATGTCCCGCTTTTACCGCAGCTTCTAAATCCGCCAAGATGGATTGTTGCAGCTCATCGCTCATCTGTTCACGCAAGATGGTGCCCGCACCACCATGAATGGCAATCGAGAAAGGTTTCGTCATCACTTTGTCCAACTGTTATTCCTTGTATGGTTGGCACTACACCTTAGATAAACAAAAAGCGCAAGTTGAAAACTCAACTTGCGCTTTTCAAAGCTTTGCTAGATAAGATTATCTAGTGAAGGAGCTTATGATTAGTGAGAACCACAGCTACCGCCGCCACAGCAGCCGCCTTCTTCTTCGTGATCGTGGTCATGATCGTGACCACCACAACAGCCACCACCTTGGTGGATGTGACCGTGTTCGATCTCTTCTGCTGTTGCTTCACGTGTAGACATAACTTCTACTTCGAAAGTTAGTGTTTGACCAGCTAACATATGGTTACCGTCAACAACCACTTCGTTGCCGTCAACTTCTGTTACTTCAACAGGGATTGGACCTTGGTCAGTGTCAGCTAGGAAGCGCATGCCCACTTCGATTTGCTCAACGCCTTGGAACACGTCCGCAGGAACGCGCTGTACTAGCGCATCGTTGTGCTCACCGTAAGCTTCTTCAGGAGCTACCGTTACTGAGAACTTGTCGCCAGCCACTTTACCTTCAAGTTCTTTTTCAAGACCTGTGATTAGGTTGTTGTGACCGTGAAGGTAATCTAGAGGTGCTTCTGCTGTTGATTGATCAACAACGACACCGTCTTCCATCATTACTTTGTATGCAAGGCTTGCAACAACGTTCTTTTCAATTTTCATACTAACTCCAGGGAGATTAATTGACTTAACCTGAATGGGGTTAAGTACTGAGATATCTGGGTGTATTATGGGGATCAATTATCGAAGTTCAATTATTCCGGCTTAAAAATTCCGATCATTTCCTGATCTGAGTGTTTATTTTTCTCTACAGATTGTGGTTTACGCTGCTCTGTAAACTCACACTCGACACACTCAACTAATTCGATGTTATTTTCAATCCACCAGCGCAGGGTATCTTGCTGGCTGCAATTTGGGCAGCTAGCGCCGGCAATAAAACGTTTCTTGATTTTCACGCTATTTCCTTAGCTTGAGTCTTGGCTCAAGTACTACTTCCAATGATTAGGTGACTGATGGTCGCTCTCCATTTCACGACCAAATATTTCTTCTAGCTCTTTGCGTGCCTCTTTCGCCCTTTGAGCTAATTTCTTATCTTCATTGTGTTGAGGCAATAAGTCCTTAAGCATAGCATTATCCAACTTGCGAAAATGTGCTTCTGCCCGCTTTGCTTGATAAGGATGCATACCCAGTTCTACGAGCGCTTGGCGACCGAGATCTAGCGCCCCTAAAAATGTTTCACGAGAGTAATTCTCTACACCATGACTCATTAACTGGTAAGCCTCGACACGGCTTCTTGCTCGGGCTAACAACTTAAGTTTCGGGAAGTGCACGCGACAAATGTCCACGATGGCCATCACCTCATCAGGTGAATCAGTACAAATAACCAATGCTTCCGCTTTATCAGCGCCAGCAGCCCTCAATAGGTCAATTTGTGTCGCATCGCCATAAAACACTTTGTAACCATACTTACGTAATAGGTGGATTTGGCTGGCATCACTTTCTAATACTGTCACTTTGATTTTATTGGCATACATTAAACGTCCGACGATCTGACCGAAACGTCCAAAGCCTGCAATGATAACGCGTGGTCGGCGATCCACGACTTTCGTGGTCATGCCCTCTTCTTCTTGATTCAGGGTATGAGCAAACCACTTCTTTTGTCCCATCAGCAAAAGAGGAGTCGTCACCATGGATAGACTGACCACCACCAACAGAAACGCCACTTGCTCTTTGGACAAAATGCCCTCTTGGCTCGCCGCGGTAAATATGACAAAGGCAAACTCACCGCCTTGGCTCAAAATTGCAGCCATACGGCTTCTCGCTTTGGCTCCGACACGAGCAGCTCTCGCCAATGCATACAAAACCAAACCCTTAACCACGACCAAAGCCACCACCGCACCGAGAATCTCTAAAGGGTGTAATGCCAATAACCCCAAGTTTACCGCCATGCCCACCGCAATAAAGAATAACCCCAACAACAGACCTTTAAATGGCTCGATCGCGATTTCCAGCTCATGGCGATACTCACTCTCTGCCAGCAAAACGCCTGCTAAAAAAGTCCCCAATGCCATCGAAAGGCCGAGCTTTTGCATCACGACCGAAATGCCAAGCACGACTAAAAGTGCAGCTACGGTAAAGAGCTCACGAACGCCGCTCATCACGACAAAACGAAATAGCGGACGTAGTAAAAAGTGACCTCCAATCAACAGTGCTACCACACTGCCTAAAATAGTGAAGACATCCAACCAACTTCCACCACTATGCCCGCCTGCTAGCAAGGGCAACATCGCCAGCATCGGGATCACTGCAATATCTTGAAAGAGCAGCACCGCAAAACCAGATTGCCCCGTTTCGGTACCATTAAGCCCTTGCTCTTCAATGACTTTAAGCGCAATCGCCGTCGAGGACAGCGCCAACCCCATCCCGATCACCAAACTCACTTGCATGCTTACGCCAAACATACTGACGACACTACCAATCACGGCGGTCGTGACCACAACCTGCGCACCGCCTAAACCTAAAATCGGCCCTCGCATCTGCCACAATTTTTTAGGGTTTAATTCCAGCCCTATCAAAAACAGTAACAACACAACCCCAAGCTCGGCAAAATGCAAAATGGCATCAACGTCGCTAATTAAGCCAAGCCCCCATGGGCCAATCAACACACCAGCGAGTAAATAACCTAAAACCGAGCCAAGCCCAAGGCGCTGAGCAATCGGCACCGCAATAACCGCAGCCGAAAGAAAGACCACACTGCTTTGAAGAAACTCACTGGTGATCGCCATACAGACCTCCTCGCTCTGCCGCTTGCCAGTTTTCAAGTGGGTTACTCAGCCATCCACGGTATAACTCGGCATGTTCGTAGCGTTCAATATCCGAAACATTTCTTGACCAATACAACACCAGAGGTTCAATCCAGTGCATTTGGCATAGGGCTGCCGTCAGTTCAAACGGTTGCAAGATTTGCTCAAGTGGGTATTTGTTGTACCCCTTCGCGCTGAAGGCTTCTTCTTTACCACCTGTTGTAATGACACTGCGCCAGTATTTTCCTTCTAGCGCCGCACCTCCGCCAAACGCAAAACCTTTACCTAACACTCGGTCTAGCCACTCTTTTAATAGGGCTGGACATGAATACATATAAAGTGGGTGGTGAAATACAATCACATCGTGAGCGAGCAACAACTCATGTTCGTAATTCACATCAATAAAGAAATCGGGGTAAACACCGTAAAGATCGTGCACAGTGACGTGATCAAGCGACTGAGCTTTTTTTATCATCACTTGATTGGCAATCGAGTTATGTGGCTCTGGATGAGCATAAATGACCAGAACTTTTGGGAGAATAGACGGTGCAACAGCCAAATGGTCGTCCTTGTGGTTATTTTTATCCGTTATCAAATTGTTATACTTTTTTGTACAGCATAATGCAATTAAAGCGAATCAATCGACTTTTCCGGCCAATACCCCTACTATTCACCGCTAGATATATACCCAAGTGGCTTTAAAAACGATTGAAACCACTTCGCTATGTAACCAAGCAACGCGCACTGCGCAAAGTGAATGAAAACTTTATGATTACCTTCTCTGATATTCAGTTACTGCGTGGCGGTAAACCTCTTTTAGACCAAGCTTCTGCGACTATTCACCCTGGCGATAAAGTCGGTCTTGTGGGCAAAAACGGCTGCGGTAAATCAACGCTGTTTGCCCTACTGAAAGATGAACTGTCAATTGATGCTGGCTCATTTAGCCAACCTCAACACTGGGAGTTGGCCTGGGTCGCACAGGAAACGCCTGCGCTAGAGCGCACTGCACTGGAATACGTCATTGATGGTGATCGCGAGTACCGCGCTCTCGAAAAGCAGTTAGCTGAAGCAGAAACACAAGACAACGGAACCCTAGTTGCCGAGATACACGGTAAAATTGAAACCATTGGTGGTTACAGCATTCGCGCTCGCGCGGCAGAACTGCTCGATGGTTTAGGTTTCAGCCAAGAGCAAATGAGTTGGAGTTTGACCCAGTTCTCTGGTGGCTGGCGTATGCGCTTAAACTTAGCTCAGGCACTGTTGTGTCGTTCTGACTTATTACTGCTCGATGAGCCAACCAACCACTTGGACTTAGATGCAGTGATGTGGCTTGAACGCTGGCTACAAAACTACCCTGGCACGCTGATTCTGATCTCGCACGACCGTGACTTCTTGGATCCGATCGTTGGTCGCATCATTCACATCGAGAATCAGCAGCTGAACGAATACACGGGTAACTACTCGTCATTCGAAAACCAACGCGCACAAAAGATGGTGTTGCAACAAGCGATGTTTGAAAAGCAACAGAAGCAGATGTCGCACATGCAAAGCTACATCGACCGCTTCCGTTACAAAGCATCAAAAGCACGCCAAGCCCAAAGCCGTATCAAAGCTTTGGAGCGCATGGAAAAAGCACTGCCAGCTCAATTCGATAACCCATTTAGCTTCCAATTCCGTGAGCCAGCTGCGCTGCCAAACCCAATCATGATGATGGATGAAGTATCTGCAGGTTACGGTGACAACCTGATCTTAGAGAAGATCCGCTTGAACTTGGTTCCTGGCAGTCGTATTGGTCTACTCGGCCGTAATGGTGCGGGTAAATCGACCTTAATCAAGCTGCTCTCTGGTGAACTTAACGCGCAAGGTGGTGACCTAACTTACTCACAAGGCGTGAAAATTGGTTACTTCGCTCAGCACCAGTTAGAAACACTTCATCCTGAAGAAACGCCGCTGCAACACATGATGCAAATCGCACCCGATCAAACCGAACAGCAGCTACGTGATTACCTAGGTAGCTTTGGCTTCCAAGGTGACAAAGCACTAGAAAAAGTTGCGCCGTTTTCTGGTGGCGAAAAAGCCCGTTTGGTATTGGCTTTAATTGTGTGGCAAAAGCCAAACCTGTTGCTACTTGATGAACCGACCAACCACTTAGACTTGGACATGCGCCAAGCACTTACGATGGCACTGCAAACATTCGAAGGTGCGATGGTGATTGTTTCGCACGACCGCTATTTACTGCGCGCTACGACCGATGACTTGTATTTAGTGCATGATCGACAAGTTGCTCCGTTCGACGGTGATTTAAATGACTATTATAAATGGTTAACCGAACAACAAAGAGCGGAACGCAAAGAAGCGCAGGCTGCGCAGCCAAGCAAAGATACGGCCAACAGCGCAGCTGCGAAGAAAGAGCAAAAACGTCGCGATGCAGAGTTTCGAAAACAGACAGCGCCAATTCGCAAAACGCTGACACAACTAGAAAATAAAATGGATAAGTTAGGTGCTGCACTGGCCGAAGCTGAAGAACAATTGGCGGACAACTCACTGTATGCGGCCGAAAATAAAGCTAAACTTAACCAAGTGCTGGCACTTCAAGCTTCCAGTAAAGCTGAGCTCGAAGAAATTGAAATGGAATGGATGTCTGCTCAAGAAACGTTGGAGCAGATGGAGCTAGAGTTTAATCAATGAGTAATCAACACGCTGAATACACACTCACCCTAGAACACCTTTGGCAGTTTAGTCTGCAATTTTATGGTGTGCGAGAAGTGAAAGAGGCGTGTTTATCATTACAGAACAACTACCACGGTAACGTGAACCTACTCCTGCTGCTCAGATGGCTCGATGAGCAGCAACTCATTTTCCAAGAAAAAGACTGGCCCTTGGTGCAAGACTGTCTAGGTAGGAGCGAAACTTTACTTCACTCCTTTCGCGACCTTCGTCGCCACCTTAAGTCTCAAGTCAATGACGCTTTGTATCGTGAGACCTTGCAGTTTGAGCTGCAACTAGAAAAGCAGCAACAAGCGGATTTGGTGGACTGCATTAACTCACTTGCACTACTCAAAAATGATGGTGACCCACTGACGTTGAGATACTGTCGTCAACTCGGTGGGGAGCATTTGCAGCAAGCCTTTGCTATTCCGGTGCCAAACATTCAACCACCAAAACGCCCATAAATCTGTAGAATACCTATAATCTTTATAAAGGATTATATTAATAAGTTCTTCAACGGACACCGAAGGACCGCATAAGAGCAGTTAGGTATGACACAATTTTTCGCAGCCGCCGGGATCAAAAACCCGCATCTCCAAACGCTTTTGCCGCGTTTTATTCGCAAAAAAGCGTTATTTACGCCGATTTGGCAAACCCTCGATACATCCGATGGCGACTTTCTCGATCTCGCGTGGAGCGAGGACCCAACCCAAGAGCCTGCACAAAAAAAGCCGATTTTTGTTTTATTTCATGGGTTAGAGGGGTGCTTCTATAGCCCTTATGCCAATGGGCTAATGAATGCATTTGCTCAATCTGGATGGCTGTCGGTGATGATGCATTTTCGTGGCTGCAGCGGTAAACCAAACAAAAAAGCACGAGCTTATCACTCGGGAGAAGTGACGGATGCTCGTTACTTCCTAGAGCACCTTGAACAACGTTTTCCTGATAATCCCAAAGTTGCAGTTGGTATTTCTCTTGGCGGTAACATGTTGGCGAATTATTTAGCCCAATATAAAGACCACCCTATTTTGAATGCAGCGACTATTATCTCAGCGCCTTTAGACCTAGCGGCGTGTGCGAACCGTATAGAACAAGGCTTTTCAAAAGTGTATCGCCGTTACCTGCTTTCTTCACTGAAACGTAACGCGTTACAAAAGCATCATCTACTGCATGGTGAGCTTGCGCTGTCCTACAACTCAATAAAACGTGTCACACGGCTGTATGAATTCGATGATTTGATCACGGCACCACTGCACGGTTTTAAAGACGCACAAGATTATTACGATCAATGTTCTGGCTTAAGTAAATTACAACAGATCACGCTACCGACACTGATCATTCACGCCAAAGACGATCCGTTCATGACCGACGATGTGATCCCGAAGTTTGTTCTGCCAGATAACATTGATTACCGTCTCTTTGAACACGGTGGCCATGTTGGCTTCCTGACAGGAACGGCGTTAAAACCTAAGTTTTGGTTGGAGGAAGCGCTGCCTGCGTATTACGAAAGTATCGCCGCAGATTACCTTTCTGCTGTATCCAAGCAACGAACGCAGTAAACTAGCCGCTCATCATAAAAGTTAGAGGTATTTATGATCATTCCATGGCAAGACATTGCGCCGGAAACATTGGAAAACTTAATTCGTGAATTCGTCTTACGCGAAGGAACGGATTACGGAACCGTCGAGGTTTCTTTGCAAGACAAAATTGATCAAGTTAAAGCTCAATTGGAAAAAGGTGAAGCGGTTATCGTGTTCTCTGAGCTACACGAAACCGTCGATATTCAGCATAAAACAAAATTTTAGACCCTTCACATTTTACCGTATCCCACTCGATGACAAGGTATTGTTACGTGCTATAGTGGGATATCGACCGTGCAGTAGTAACTCTACTGCACATTACAGGTAAGTAATTTTCGACAAGGTTTGTCATGTCAGCTAAACACCCAATTATTGCGGTTACTGGTTCGTCCGGTGCCGGCACGACCACTACATCTGAAGCCTTCCGTAAAATGTTCAATATGATGAACGTTAAACCCGCATGGGTTGAAGGCGATAGCTTCCATCGCTTTACTCGCCCAGAAATGGACATCGAAATTCGCAAAGCCCGCGAGCAAGGTCGACACATTAGCTACTTTGGCCCACAAGCTAATGACTTCCCGGGATTAGAAGAGTTTTTCCGTAAGTTCGGGCATGACGGCACTGGCAGCGTGCGCCGTTATCTGCACACGTTTGACGAAGCGGTTCCCTACAATCAAATGCCAGGCACGTTTACACCGTGGCAAGACTTACCCGAAAACAGCGACGTGCTGTTTTATGAAGGGTTACATGGTGGCGTGGTCGATGGCGATGTTAATGTTGCTCAACATGTGGATTTCTTAATTGGCATGGTGCCGATTGTGAACTTAGAGTGGATCCAAAAATTCGTACGTGACACTCGCGATCGCGGCCATTCGCGTGAAGCGGTAATGGACTCAATCGTGCGATCCATGGACGATTACCTCAACTATATCACTCCGCAGTTTTCTCGTACTCACATCAACTTCCAGCGCGTACCGACCGTTGATACTTCCAACCCACTTAATGCAAAAGGCATCCCTAGTTTGGATGAGAGTTTTGTGGTGATTCGCCTACGCGGTATCAAGAATGTCGACTTCCCATATCTGCTGGCCATGATTGATGGCTCATTCATGTCACGCCACAACACGATTGTCGTACCCGGCGGTAAGATGAGCTTTGCAATGGAGCTCATAGTTCGGCCTATCCTACAACAGCTCATCGAAACAGGGAAAATTGGCTAAAAACCTGCCTGCGAAGATGTTTACTTTTCATACCGTGATCATGTGCACAGTTTTGCTTACAAAATCTCAATCATGGCACGATTAAAATCAAGAAATCGTTTTCGAAAAAGGATACTATTTCTTACCGAAACACAAGAGAGCTTGCAGCATATAAAAAGTGCTCTTATTCTAGTAGGCCTAATTCAGGCTTAGCTAAAATATGGATAGCGCAAGCGTACCCTGCAGAGGAAGTGAGATATTATGGTTCTAGGTAAACCTCAAACCGACCCAACATTAGAGTGGTTTCTTTCACACTGTCATATTCATAAGTACCCTTCAAAGAGCACGCTAATTCACGCGGGCGAAAAGGCAGAAACTTTGTACTACATCGTTAAAGGTTCTGTTGCGGTTCTTATCAAAGACGAAGAAGGTAAGGAGATGATCCTTTCTTACCTAAACCAAGGAGACTTTATTGGTGAACTTGGTCTATTCGAGGAAGACCAAGAGCGCACAGCTTGGGTTCGTGCTAAATCTCCTTGTGAAGTTGCTGAAATTTCTTTCAAGAAGTTCCGTCAGCTTATCCAAGTAAACCCAGACATCCTAATGCGTCTTTCTGCGCAGATGGCTCGTCGTCTTCAAGTAACTAGCCAAAAAGTGGGTGACCTGGCGTTCCTAGACGTAACTGGTCGTATCGCTCAGACGCTTCTGAACCTTGCAAAACAACCAGACGCAATGACTCACCCAGACGGCATGCAAATCAAGATCACTCGTCAAGAAATCGGTCAAATTGTTGGCTGTTCTCGTGAGACAGTAGGTCGTATCTTGAAGATGCTAGAAGAGCAGAACCTAATCTCTGCTCACGGTAAAACCATCGTGGTTTACGGTACTCGTTAATCTCGAACTAGAGTGACACGAACAAAACTATAAAAGCCACCAATGGCAACATTGGTGGCTTTTTATTTACTCATGACCAAATGAGATAGGGTGCAGCGAACACTAATGAGTAAGCTTAACAGGTTAACCCTAAAACTTAGCCATTCGTACTTTCAAAGATTTTGTCAGCTGAAGCGGCCACGAAACCTGGGTACAAATCACCATTTTCCATCGGATAGCGCTTAGCAAATTCATAAAACCCGCCAGGGATAATTTCAGTGCCTTCGCTAAAACGAACCGCTACTTTATCTGCCATGGTCGATGACTGCTCTAGCAACACCTCAGGAGTGCCCTTCACTTCACCACCATTTTCATTAATGGTAAACCCAGCGGTACGCAGATGATCGTTTACCTGCTTCACTTCTTCATATTCATTGAGCTGGTTAACGCTCACCGTGAAGTGGTTTGCTCCGTAACCATGCGCCGCAAGCCAAGATGCGTACTCACTTTCTTTAGCCAACGTTTGGTAATCAGCAAAGCTTAAATCCCACAAGCGTCCACCATGTAAGAATGCGCTATCGTTCAGCTTGTCAGCATCGACTTGTGCCACCAAATTTTTCACAATCTCTTGTAGCTCAGACGAGCACTCTTCAACTTTTAGCTCACTAATAAATACTTTAGGTTGCTTCGGATCTGGGTGCTCATAGTGCTTAGCAACCAGCTTTTTGCTTTCGAAAACGTAATCACCACACGCCTTGTAACCAATAGCTACAAATGGCTTAGCTAGAGTTTCAATACCAAGAGGCGCGATATTGAAGGTACGTAAAGCTATATGATCATTAATCAGAGGCTCATCTTCTTGAAGCAGCTGATGCACTTTAGCAGCCGAAGGGCAAAGACGTTGAATGTAATCTTGCCATAGCGATTCAAATAACACATCGGGCGTCATAACGACTCCTTGTTACGAGATGTAGAGTTTAAAGGTAAGCGGAAGTTGGCTGCTCGTTCACAACAAAAGTTGTCCAGAATAATGAACGAGCAACCATCAACCTGTGACGGTAAATGCCAGTCAGTCAACACGCTTTTCCGAGTCTTTGCTCACTTTTCGTGTTCTGCCAACGATCACTACAACCCATACCTAAATGATGCGCCGGCAAGGTGAGCCGCAATGCATAGTTGCGACTCTATTATTAAAACTTATAGCGCTACACCTGGACTCAATGTTGCAGGCAAGACAGTCTCTTGACCTTCCATTGATGCCATTGGGTACGCACAGTAATCTGCTGCGTAGTAAGCGCTTGGGCGCAAGTTACCCGACGCCCCCGGACCACCAAATGGCGCATCACCGCTTGCACCAGTGAGCTGGCGGTTACGGTTCACGATACCTGCACGAATGTGGTCAACGAAGTATTCCCATTCTTGGTCGTCGGTTGAGACCAAACCAGCAGATAAGCCAAAGCGCGTATCGTTTGCTAGCGCCACGGCTTTGTCTAACCCTTCGTAACGCACCACTTGCAGAAGTGGGCCGAAGTATTCTTCATCTGGTAACTCAGCAATGTTCGTTACATCAATGATGCCAGGAGAAACAAACGCCGCCTCTCCTGCTTTCGCTTCAATCAAGCTTTCACCGCCAAGAGACTGTAGATTAGCTTGTGCATCAAGAATAAACTTGGCTGCCGCGACCGAAATTTGCGGTCCCATAAATGGCGCAGGTTCTGCAAATGGTTGGTCTACGCGAATATTGCGTGTCGCTTCAACGAGCTTGGTGATAAGCGCATCGCCTTTTTCACCCAATGGCACATACAAACGACGAGCACACGTACAACGCTGCCCAGCACTGATAAACGCTGACTGGATGATGGTATAAACCGTGGCATCCAAATCACCATATTTATCAGAGATCACCATCGGGTTATTACCACCCATTTCTAGTGCGAGCATCTTGCCCGGTTGACCCGCAAATTGACGGTGTAATACATGCCCCGTATTTGCGCTACCCGTAAACAGTACGCCATCGATGCCTTTTGCGTCAGAGAGCGCGATACCAGTTTCTTTCGCGCCTTGAACAAGGTTAATCACGCCTTTCGGTAGACCGGCTTCTTCCCATAGCTTCATTGCCAATTCACCCGTCCATGGCGTTTGCTCAGACGGTTTGAAGACTACCGTGTTACCAGCCAGTAGCGCTGGCACAATGTGACCATTTGGTAGGTGGCCTGGGAAGTTGTAAGGACCAAACACCGCCATCACGCCCAATGGGCGGTGGCGCAATACGATTTGGTTGCCTGCTGCTTCACGGCTCGCCTCACCAGTACGGTCATGATAAGCGCGAATCGAAATGGCAATTTTACCTGCCATGGCTGCTGCTTCAGTGCGCGTTTCCCAAATCGGCTTACCAGTTTCTTTGGCAATCACTTCGGCGATTTTTTCGCTGTTCTCTTTTACTTTCTCCGCAAAAGCCAACACGATTGCCTCACGCTCTGAAAATGGACGCTTTTTCCAGTCAATAAACGCTTCACGCGCTGCAGATACCGCCTGGTTCACCTGCTCTGCCGTTGCACCTTTGCCTTGCCAGATCACTTCTTGGTTGTACGGCGACAGAGACGTAAATGCTTCACCCTGACCTTGTACCCATTCACCTGCAATCCAATGTGTCATTGTTTCTATCCTTAAATTCTGTCGTCTGTTACTGCGGAAGAAGGCGAACGAAATCCCCTTCTTCAACCGAAAGTGCATCCGCAACGTCTGGTGCGATCATTACGCTCTGTGTCTCTGCGTCATACGCCGCCTTAGTGACTGTCGCACGGAAGTTCTCGAAAGATGAATTACACATCAAGAAGTCTTGTGTGCTGGAATGTTCAGAGATTTTGACTTGCGCGCGGAATGAATGACGTACCGACTCAATATTACGCAGATCACACTCAACCGTTGGGCCACCATCGAAGATGTCGACGTAGCCTCGGTTGGTAAAACCTTCACGCTCAAGCAGCTTCAGCGCTGGACGCGTGTTGTCATGTACTTGACCAATCACGGCTTGCGCTTCTGGGCTGAGCAGGTTGATGTAAATAGGCAGTTTCGGCATCAAGTCGGCGATAAAGCCTTTCTTGCCGATACCTGTCAGGTAATCTGCAAGAGTGAAATCGATAGAGAAGAAATGCTCTTGAAGCCATTGCCAGAATGGTGAATTACCCTCGTCGTCTGAAACGCCACGCATCTCCGCAAAGATCGTTTCAGAGAAGCGCTCTGGGTGCTCTGCCATCATTAGGAAACGACACTTCGACATTAGACGACCATTCAGACCTTGGCGGAATTTCTCACGCAAGAACAAGGTACAAATTTCGCTGTTACCAGTGTAGTTATTACCAAAAGTAAGCAGTTTAACGACGTTGTTAACGCCAAGCTTTGGCGACGAGTGCACAACTTTACTAATGTGATATGAGTAAAATGGGACATCCCAGCCGATAGATGCTTCGATTCCGGTGGTACCCGCAACCTCACCCGTTTCAGAGTCAAAGCCAACCATCAGGTAGCCTTCATCGCCTGGTTCTGCCACATCTGGCTTACCAAAGCTGTACTCTGAATGTTTGATTCGATTGGTTAACAGTTCTTCGTTAACCGGTAGAGATGTAAATCCGTGACCAGACTCCACCGCACAAGTGTGCAGTGCGTCGTAATCCGACATCGCGATAGGGCGAACTACTAGCATCAATACTCCCTCCAGATGCAAGAAGATCCTAACTATATTGTAGGAACAATTCCCCCATCAGAGATCCTTGACGGGGGTGTCTGCGTTGACGTTTAAACTGATATCGCGCTTAAACTAAAGTCGCGATCGCTTTATCCAGTTTCGCCAAGCCTTCTTCAATTTCTTGTTGTGTGATAACGAGTGATGGTGTGAAACGTACGACATTGGCACCCGCAACCAATACCATGAGACCTTGTTTACCTGCAGCAACCAGCACGTCACGCGCACGGCCTTGCCATTCTTCATTTAGTGCAGCGCCAAGTAATAGGCCTTGACCGCGCACTTCTGAGAAGATGTTGTACTTCGCGTTGATCTTCTCTAGACCTTCACGGAACATTGCTTCGCGTTCTAGTACACCAGCCAAAACCTCTGGCTTAGTGACTTCATTTACAACCGCTTCTGCAACCGCACACGCTAGTGGGTTACCGCCATATGTAGAACCGTGAGTGCCCACTTTCATGTGCTCTGCCAATTTTGCTGTCGTTAGCATTGCACCGATTGGGAAACCGCCACCAAGTGATTTCGCAGTACTTAGAATATCTGGCGTGATACCTAAACCTTGGTAAGCGTAGAAGTTACCTGTTCGGCCATTACCAGTTTGCACTTCATCGAAGATCAGTAAGGCGTTGTGTTTGTCACACAGCTCGCGAACCGCTTGAGCGAACTCAGGCGTTGGTGGCACGATGCCGCCTTCACCTTGTAGTGGCTCCATCATGACCGCACAAGTACGATCAGACATGTGTGCTTGTAAAGCTTCGATATCGTTGTAAGGAAGGTGTGTCACGTCGCCTGGCTTAGGACCGAAGCCGTCAGAGTATGCCGCTTGGCCACCAACCGTTACGGTAAAGAATGTACGACCGTGGAAACCTTGTTTGAATGCAATGATTTCAGATTTCTCAGTGCCATGAACGTCTGCTGCATAACGACGTGCCAGCTTCAAAGCGGCTTCGTTTGCTTCTGCGCCAGAGTTAGCAAAGAACACACGCTCAGCAAAACTCACTTCTGTTAGCTTTTTCGCCAGACGAAGGGCTGGTTCGTTCGTCATAACGTTACTTAAGTGCCAAAGCTTGTTAGCTTGCTCTGTTAGTGCGTTTACCATTACTGGATGACAATGGCCAAGACAGCTCACTGCAATACCACCAGCAAAGTCGATGTATTCATTACCTTCCTGATCCCAAACACGTGAACCTTCACCTTTAACAGGGATCATTTCCATCGGGTTATAGCAAGGTACCATTACCTCATCGAATAAACCGCGCTCTACTTTAATTTCCGTTGTCATTGCACATTCCTTCTTGATACCGCATGCGTAGCAGATAAGCGAATTTAACCGGCTCTCTTTGCCAGCAAATAATGTTTTGCATTTAAGCTATTGCGGCATTGTATTTACATTTAATTAACCATTTCAATAGTGATTTATTCTTTTCGTTCTCGAAAGCAACTTCCATTAATCACTGCTTATGACTATTTATGCATCAAGAAAGTAAAATAGAGAAGTGATTTTTTATAAATGTTATGTAATACAGGGGATAGAAGGTTTAAAAAGACATGAATAGACAAAGAGACTCGAGAGAATCGCATAGTTTTGCAATCCGCTCACCTCAGCAAAAAGATGAATGATTTGTTAAGAAAAGTGATCGCGATCAGATCGCTTTGCGTGCTAAAAAGTTCGCAAGCAACTCGTGACCTTGCTCAGTTTTGATTGATTCTGGGTGGAACTGCACCGCATCAATTGGCAAGGCTTTATGTTGGTAACCCATTATTTCATCCATGCTTCCGTCCGGCAGTTCTGTCCATGCAGTCAGTTCAAACACGTCGGGTAAAGTACCGTTTTTCACCACAAGAGAGTGATAACGGGTTACCGTGAGTGGGTTATTCAGATTTTTAAACACACTACGACCGTTATGACGAATCGGTGAGGTCTTACCGTGCATCACTTGTCGTGCACGTACCACTTCACCCCCAAACACTTGCGCTATCGCTTGATGGCCAAGGCAAACACCCAATATTGGAAGCTTACCAGCGAAGTGTTCTATCGCTTTCAGTGAAATACCTGCTTCGTTCGGCGTACATGGCCCTGGCGAGATCACCAAATGAGTTGGGTTGAGCGCCTCAATGCCTTGGATATCGATTTCATCGTTACGCACCACCTTTACGTCTGCACCAAGCTCGCAGAAGTATTGGTAAAGGTTGTAGGTAAAAGAGTCGTAGTTATCGATGATCAACAACATAAAGGGTCGGTTGCTCCAATCCGTTTTGGCAATGCTTACGTAGTGAATCGCCACGTTCGTGACAATCAAGGGCGGTATTTTGCTATACCAAGCAAGAAAGGCAAGTTTTTGCTGAATAAAAAGGCCAGCATAGGCTGGCCTTTGGTCTTTACAGCTATTTAGGAAAGGTTTATCAGGAAATAAATTCGCTTAGCGGCGACGGCGGAATAAGCCGAGACCTAGCAGCGCAAATAGCGCGCCAAAACCAAACGAACCACCATCTGAATCCTTCGACCCTTCTGTTCCAGTTTCAGTTTGCGTCATTGAAACATCACGAACAGAGCTAAACTTCACGATATTACCTGTCGAGTCAGTCACTTTCTCTTCTAACTGATAATTACCTTGCTCTGGCGTTTGTTCAAACTCAATATTCACGCTACGCGCATCAATATCAGCTTGAACTAAGGTTTGGCTAGCCGAGTAAGCTTTCGTATCGCTGCTTGCCGCAGCCGCTTGTGTGGATGGCGTTAAGTTCACCGTAACAATATCACCTACAACCGCCGTTGGTGGTAAACGGACATCGACGGCTAAGTTGTCACCTGCTTTCGGTAAATCGATGTCATCATCTGGTAAATCAATCGCGATGATCACTGGATCGTGATCAGAGGCAGAGAACGCATCTTTGTACTTCGGCATATCACCAGTGTACTTGCTGCTGTATTCGAACAAGTTACTCTCTAGTGAGTTGATGTGCCAATCTTCAATTGCTACCACTTTTTGCGCTAGGCTACTGCTTGCCAATGCGTGGTCCAAATTACCCAGCTCGCCCGAATAGGTGTAAGAAAACGTATCAGTGCCGTGCAGCAACGTGTTTAAATTGTGCAGACCGTAACCTTTTTCAATTTTGGTCTTCTCTACTTGAAGTTCACCATCACCAATGGTTGTGTAAGCAGCAGTATAAATGTCACGGCCGTATTTCTCTTTCGAGTAATCAGTCAGTGTCAGAAGTGGGTCTTCCATGCCATAAGCATTGAGGTCGCCCATGAGCAATACATCGCCTTTCACCTCTTTCAACGCTTCACCCACTGCGTGCGCAGCAGAAACGCGGAAGTTGTTACAGTTGCCTTGCAGATCCGCTGGCTCAGAATCTTCTACACCGGCAATCCACTCTTCAATACACTCAGAGCCTTTCGACTTAAAGTGGTTTACGACAATAGACAAATCTTCACCCGTCTCTTTCACCGTAAAGGTCTGAAGTAGACTGTGGCGTTGGTACTTATCGTAAGCAGGGTTACTTTCTGTGCCCTCTTTACGAGTAATTGTGTTTTCTGCAATGTGCTGCTCTGGCGTGATGATCACTTTTGCAGCGTCTTTTGGCGTTACTGCGTTAGCACGATATAAAATCGCCACCATGATCGCATCACTGCCAAAGTATTCGTCTTGGTATTTGTCTTGCTCTTCGATTTCGACATACGTGTAATGATCTTCAGCGTCATCAATCTCAGCATTTAGGGCATCAACTAAGTTTTGGATAGCACTGCCATTACCAAAGCCGTTGTTTTCCACTTCCATCAAACCAATAACGTCTGCGTCCATCTTGTTCATCGCCGCAACGATTTTCGCTTGCTGGATCAGGAATTCGTCTAGATTAGTCGCACCGCGGTTTTGTCCGGTTGGGTTTTCATGACCACTGTCAGCCACGGAGTTGAAGTAGTTCAGTACGTTGAAGCTTGCAATACGCAAATCTGAGTCCGCAATCGCTGGGGCATCTTTACGAGCCACATCGAAGCCTTCACCTGAAGTCACAAAGTTGGTGTTATTGACTTCATTCGTCGCAATCAGGCGGTATTCGTTGTAGCTGTAAGCCACGACACCCTGTAGACCTTCTACTCGAGAACCAAGGCGAATGTGCTGCTCTGAAGAGCCATCTTGATCTGCATCTTTAGCAAAATCTGGGTAGTATGGGATTTGGCCGTTTGGTGCTTTGCCATCTGATTCTAGGTATACGCGGTTCGCTGCGTTGTCTTTTGCTAGCTCAACGGCTGCATCGCTCTCTGCCGCGTGTAATTGAGTCGGCTTTAACAATGGCGCTTCATGAGAGAGCATCATATTGTTACGACGTGAATCGTAGTCGTAAGAGAAGTTTCGAGTTACAAACAAGTCACTTGCCGAGGTCAACTCAACTTGCATGCCTTCATGACGCTCTAGCGCATCACGTAGTGTCTCACCTTCTTTGATAACAAGATCGGTAACTCGAGGGGTTTCAGAAGTGCCTGTTTTCACATAGCTGTTAGCATCAGAAGCAAGCTGAGTATTGCTGTAATACTCTTGAACTTTACCTTTCACACAAACAACGTCACCAGCTTTCAGCGCCGTGTCTGCCGCGTCAGTATGAATGAACAAGCCTTCTGAGGTCTTGTCGTTGTTGTCACTTTCTAGTGCTTGTAGGTAGAAACCTTTGGTTAAGCCTGTAGTAACAGCAGTCACGACACCCGTTACGAAATGATCTTCGTCAGTAATGTATGGGTAACCATCAATGAATGGAGACGTATCGCCTTCACCTTGAATATCTTGGATGGTAGTGAAGTTAGGTTGCTGACCGTCGACTTCACAAGCGAATGGTGCTGGTGGCTCAGTCGCATTTAGCTCACCAAGGCCGTCAATGTTGTCTTTCTCAAATGCCGTCCACTGAGATGCCTCATAAGTAGCAGAAGGGGTTAGTGCATCACTGTTACGAACTAATGTGGTGTCTTTACCAAAATCTACGTCACCCATCACACCGATGATGTCGTGCACTTCACCATCTTTAAGCAGTGCGATCGGGTCGTCACCGTTAAAGTTCGCAACGCTTTTATCTGTGATATCCGAGACAGCTTTGATGGTATCGCTCGCGTCACCATGCGCCAGTACATACACTTGGTTAGCTTGTAGCGTCACTTGGCTAAGGTCGAATGTGCTGCCCCAAGTACCACCACCGTTTGATGATTTCGCCAACTCGTAGCCAGTGAGTGTCACCGCAGTATCACCCGTATTAGCGATCTCTACCGCTTTATTATAAGCGCCGCCTTCTACGTATTGGGAAATAATAATCTCTGCGTTCGCGTTTGCACTAAGTGCACTGGCGATGGTTAATGCGAGTATTGAGGGTTTGATTAACGTGTCCATTGTCATACCTGATATTTATGTAAATGCAAACTTAGCTCTGGTTAGAGCCTGCCATTTGCGTCTACTATCAGGTTTATTTATGAAATAAATAAGAATGAGTAATTAAAGCCGTGAAATGAATCACATGTGAATATAAGAAAATATGCCAGAGCATCCCATTCAAACATTTTTTGTAATAAATACAGAGCGCTATTGATAAACAAGTCAGAATTTAGATTGATTACTCAGTTTACTTTTTCACTTCATGTTAAGGAGTAGAAAATACATCACTTGTTGAGTTGCTTATTAACCCAACCGTTCCGTTACAAATAAAAAATATAATTAGTCACTAATTTAGAATGCTTTAATTTTCACTTGCATCACTGTTCAATCCCAAGAATCTATTACTCGCTTCGTTCTCTCTTATACAGGCCCCTCATACTTCAAAGTTTTCATGATTTATTCAATAACTTTTCATTACTCACTAGCCAAAAACATACACAAAAGATATAACACCTGCGCGAGACAATAAGATCTCATTAGCTGTAAACCCAGGAACGACAAATGAAAAAAATTCAACGCAGTGTGCTAGCTCTCTCCCTACTTGGCTTGATAGCGGGGTGTCAGTTGACCGCCAGTGAGCCACTTCAACCTACGGCGAATCAAGACATCATCGAATCAGCCAAAAATGAACTGGATGGTATTGAAGAGCTAGAAGTCAGTGACGAGGGTGTTATTACCTTTACTCAGCGTCTAAGAACGCCAGGAACCTACTGGATTCCAGCGAGAATTAAAGAACTCAGCTACGATATATCATGCGTACAGCTTAGTTACTTCATTGATAGAGGCATGGTTGTGAAGTCTGCCTTTCTAGGGGCTCGAGGACGTGTTGAATATTACGACATGGAACGCTGTATGAAAGACACGCCATTTCAGTAATACAGGCATAAAAAAGCTCCACCAAAGTGGAGCTTTTTCGTATTCGTTCTTAGCGACTATGGGCGAGCTACAAAACCTACTGCTTCGTATGCTTTCTTAAGCGTTTCAGCCGCTCGTGCCGATGCTTTCTCTGCGCCTTGCTGCATTACCTCGTCCATGTAAGCACGATCAGCGCGAATACGGTGATATTCTGCTTGAATTGGCTCAAGCATTGCTACAACTGCCTCACCAACATCTTTCTTAAATGGGCCATACATTTCTACGCCTTGGTACTTCGCTTCAATCTCTTCAAAGCTCATGCCTGTCGCCGCGGAGTACAGACCCATTAGGTTAGCAATGCCCGCCTTGTTCTCGATATCATGACGGATACTTGGTGGCGTTTCGGTATCGGTTTGCGCTTTGTTGATCTTCTTAAGGATCGACTTAGGCTCTTCCAGCAGCGTGATAACGTTCTTACGGTTGTCATCAGATTTAGACATCTTCTTCGTTGCGTCTTGAAGGCTCATTACACGCGCATTTACTGTCGGAATGTAAGGCTCTGGAACTTGGAAGATTGGCTGCTCTGGCGAGTAAATATTGTTGAAACGCGTTGCGATATCGCGCGCTAATTCTAGATGTTGCTTCTGGTCACTGCCTACAGGTACTTGGTGTGCACCGTAAAGCAAAATGTCAGCCGCCATCAACACCGGGTAGTCAAATAGACCGACGTTTACGTCATTCGCGTAACGTGCCGATTTGTCTTTAAACTGAGTCATACGGCTCAGCTCACCCATTTGAGTGTAGCAGTTAAGAAGCCAACCTAATTGAGCATGCTCTGGTACATGTGACTGAACAAATAGCGTGCTCTTCTTCGGGTCAACACCAACTGCCAGACAAATTGCCAGTGCGTCTAGAGTTGCTTCATGCAGCGCTTTAGGGTCCTGACGAACCGTAATCGCGTGAAGGTCTACCACACAATATTGGCAATCATAATCGTCTTGCATCTGCTGCCATTGACGTAGAGCACCCAAGTAGTTACCGATACTTAGTTCACCTGAAGGTTGAACACCACTCAATACAATGGGTTTGCTCATTAGAATGATTCCTTTGACTTCTTAATCTAATTAAATGAAAAAAACCGTGCAGTAATAGGTGCACGGTTTACTCAGTGTACTCATTAACGAGTATTTTGGAAGCTCTTTTGTAGCCGTTATGCAGAAACCGCTACAACGTCCAATAATTCTGCCAAACTGTCAGCGACGAAATCTGGATTTGATGCTGAAATAGGTTCACCGTGGTTGTAACCATATGTCAGACCAAATGAGGCACAGCCTGCATTCTTTGCTGCGAGAATGTCGTTTTTCGAGTCGCCAACCATCAGCATTTCACTTGGTTGGATTTGGTGCTTTTCCATTAGCCAGTTCAATGCTACTGGGTTTGGTTTTTTCTCTGGGAATGCATCACCGCCAAGGACATCAACGAAGTATTTTGCGATGTCGTGCTTTTCCAAAACGTCAGGCACAAACTTTGAAGGTTTGTTAGTCACCAACGCCATAACAAAGCCCGCTTTGTGCAGCTCTGCTAGTGTCTCTTTTACCGTTGGGTATAGGTGACTGAGCTTGTGACCACTTTGCTCGTAGTAATCATCAAACAATACACGCGCTTTAGCACGAAGCTCTTCACTCAGCTCTGGGTTGATGGTCAGGCTTTGGCTTAATGAGCGACCAATAAGCACGTCTGCGCCGTTACCCACGTAATCACGAACTTGTTCTTCTGAAACCGATGGAAAGCCAAGCGCCTGTACTGCTTGGTCTGCCGCGACAGCTAGATCTGGCACGCTATCAAGCAAAGTACCATCTAGATCGAAGGCGATGAATTTAATGTCTTGTTGAGTCATAACTTCCCTGAGGATTTTTATTTATAAATCGGTGAAAACGACAAAGGATGGCACCCCATCCTTTGTTTTTATCATTATGTCTGATTCTACAGTAACTGTTTGTTTCGTCCTTACTTTGCAGCAATACGCTGACGAACTGCCTCAAACAAACAGATGCCGGATGCCACAGATACGTTCAAGCTTGAAACGCTACCAGCCATTGGGATCTTAATCAAATCGTCGCAGGTTTCACGAGTCAGACGACGCATACCGTCACCTTCTGCCCCCATTACGATAGCAAGGGGTCCAGTCAGTTTTGCTTGGTAGATGTCGTGCGTTGCTTCGCCCGCCGTACCAACAAACCAGATACCTTGCTCTTGCAGTGTACGCATAGTACGAGCCAAGTTAGTCACTCGGATCAATGGCACGACTTCAGCTGCACCACAAGCCACTTTGCTTACGGTTGCGTTCATCGGTGCAGAACGATCTTTCGGTACGATGATCGCCGCAGCACCTGCCGCATCTGCGTTACGTAAACACGCACCAAGATTGTGTGGATCGGTCACTCCGTCTAACACTAATAGCAGTGGTGATTCGTGCTGCGCCAGGATGTCATCTATATCGTTCTCATTCAGCTGCTTCGCTGGTTTCACACGAGCGATGATGCCTTGGTGATTTGCACCGCGCGCTTTGTCATCCAAGGTTTTACGTGTCATCTGCTGAATAGAAACACCACAAACCTGAAGATCATTTAGGATTGGCATTAGGCGATCATCTTGACGACCTTTTAAAACGTACGCCTCGACAAAACGCTCTGGTTCGCGCTCCAATACCGCCTTCACTGCGTGAATGCCGTAGATAAATTCGTTACTCATTGTTTAACCTGTTGTTCTGGTCGTATTGCCTGCGCCAACCAAGTTTGAACTAAGTTGGCGCTTCAACCTACTGCGCTTCTTTTTTAGTGCGCTTGGTTTTCTTCGGCTTACTGTGCGGCTTCTTTTTACGTGCTTTTTTTACTTTAGGCTTCTCGTTGCCTTCGGCGTCACCACGTTTTGGGCCATAACGCTTACTCGTTGCGCCCGTTTCTTCTGGGCGTTTAGTTGGCTCTATCGCAGGAACTGCACGAGCCGCGCCACCTTCTTTCGATGAAGAGCGAGTCGCAGCGCGTTTTTTATCTTTCGCTTTGCGTTTTGCTTCCGCTGCGCGTTTCTTCGCAGTCTTACCTTCGCCGCGTAGCTTACGACTTGTTTCGACCAATTCAAAGTCAATTTGCTTATCATCGAGGTTAACAGCCAGTACTTTTACTTTTACTGCATCACCTAAGCGGTAGATGTTACCGAAACTTTCACCAATAAGTCGTTGACCAATCGGGTCAAATTGATAGTAGTCGTTCGCAAGGGTAGAAATATGTACCAAACCATCGATGTGCAAATCCGTTAAACGTACAAAGAAGCCAAAGCTAGTGACATTAGCAATAACACCGTCTAGTTCGTCACCGACGTGGTCTTGCATATATTCACACTTCAGCCAATCCGCAACATCACGTGTTGCATCATCAGCACGGCGCTCTGTCATCGAACATTGTTCGCCGTAAAAATCCATGTCGTCAAACGAGTAATGATAGCCACCTGTTGGTGTCCAGCGATCTTGATTACGACCTTCTTCTTTAGCAATCAGATACTTGATTGCACGGTGAAGTAACAAGTCAGGGTAACGACGAATTGGCGACGTAAAGTGCGCATAGCGTTTCAATGCCAACCCAAAGTGCCCCGCGTTATCTGCGTTGTATACCGCTTGCTTCATTGAGCGTAGCAGCATGGTCTGAATCAACTCTTGATCTTGACGCCCGGAGATTTGACGTGCGAGATCAGCATAGTCCGTTGGTGAAGGCTCTAAACCACCTTTTAGCTCAAGACCAAGTTCACTTAAGAAGTCACGGAAACCTTGCAGGCGTAATTCACCTGGAGATTCGTGGATACGATAAAGCGCGGGCTCTTTCGCTTTTTCTACCAGCGATGCCGAAGCAATGTTGGCTAAAATCATACATTCTTCGATGATCTTATGCGCGTCATTACGAATTACTGGCTCAATACTTTCGATTTTACGTTCCGCATTGAAAATAAATTTGGTTTCAACGGTTTCAAATTCGATTGCACCGCGTTGATCTCGTGCTTCTTTCAGCACTTTGTACATCTTGTGCAACTCTTCTAGATGAGAAACAAGCGGCTGGTAGCGCTCACGTAGTTCTTCATCCCCTTCTAGAATCGCGCTCACTTTGCTATATGTGAGACGAGCGTGCGAGTTCATCACCGCCTCGTAATGCTTGTAACCAGACAGCTTACCGGTATCAGAAATGGTCATTTCGCACACCATACACAAGCGATCTACTTGCGGGTTGAGCGAACATAGGCCGTTCGATAGTACTTCTGGCAACATCGGCACAACTTGCGACGGGAAATATACTGAGTTACCACGATTGATCGCTTCTTTGTCCAACGCAGAGTCAGGACGAACGTAGTAACTGACGTCAGCAATCGCTACCCATAAACGCCAACCACCTTCTTTGTTCTTTTCACAGTAAACGGCATCATCAAAGTCTCGTGCGTCTTCGCCGTCAATGGTCACTAGTGGCAAATCACGTAGATCCACACGACCAACTTTCGCTTCTTCTGGTACTTCTTCGCCTAAGTTTTCGATTTGTTTATCGACGGCTTCTGGCCATTCGTGAGGGATTTGGTGTGTACGAATCGCAATTTGTGTTTCCATACCTGGTGCCATGTTTTCACCAAGGACTTCAACCACTTTACCCATCATGCCGCGTGAGCGTGAGCCACGATCAGTAATTTCAATTACGACTACGTTACCCATGCGTGCACCCGCTTTGTGCTCATTTGGGATCAGGATATCTTGGCTGATACGCGAGTCATCTGGGACAACATAGGAGTATCCATATTCAAGGAAGAAACGACCAACGATTTGATCATTGCGCTCCTCTAGCACACGCACCAAACGTCCTTCACGGCGGCCGCGCTTGCTGTTGTCTGTCGGTTGCACTAAGACAAAATCACCGTGGATGATGTTCTTCATCTGATGGTGCGGTAACAGAATATCATCATCCTTGCCGACGCTGCCTTCTGGACGTACCCAACCATGGCCATCACGATGACCAATCACGTAACCTTTCACCATTTCAAGTTTTTCAGGCAATGCATAGCACTGACGGCGGGTAAACACCAGTTGGCCATCTCGCTCCATCGCACGTAGCCGACGACGCAACCCTTCGTATTGCTCTTCGCCCTCAAGCTTTAGTGCCTCAAACAAGTCGTTACGATTCATTGGAACGCCCGCTTGCTCTAGAAACTCGATGATAAACTCTCGGCTTGGAATTGGATTTTCGTAATTTTTGGATTCACGATCTGCAAAAGGATCGTTTGGAATATTGTCTGACATAGGCACGCCTATCTAGCAAGGAAGGTATATGGCTAGTATATCTGAGTCTCTCGATAAGCTACAGAATTGCTTTGAAAAAAGAATGATCGAGATCGACTCTAGGCATGCAAATGAGTTAAGGACGAGCAAGCAAGATCAAAAGTTCAGAATTGTCACTGAGCAAGGATTCAATCGTGCAGTCATCCAACTCCGCCAGGAAGGCACTTTTTGCTTTCGCCAATTTATCTTTGAGGCGGCAAGCAGGGGTAATATGGCAAAAATCCACACCACAGTTGACTAAATCTAACGGCTCTAAATCGCGCACAACACCACCGACTGTGATTTCAGACGCTGGCTTCATCAGCCGGATACCACCGTTTTTTCCGCGCACGGTATGGACATAACCCAACTGCCCTAACCGATTGATAACTTTAACCATATGGTTGCGTGACACACCAAATAAATCCGTCACTTCGGTAATGCTGGTTAACTCATCTTCCGGCAACGAAGCCAAGAAAATTAAGGTTCTCAACGCATAATCAGTGAAACTAGTTAACTGCATATTCTCTCCCAAAGTGCGACTCAATAGCCCGCTGGTGATGCTAAAACCCCAAACTTGAGCTATCGATAAAAGTGTAAATCTTTTCTTGATCGAAAGATACATTTGAGATACAACTTTAAACATGCATTATAAATACAACTTAAAGTAGGAAGCCCTTATGCTCAGCAATCAAACTATCGAGATCGTCAAAGCGACCGCACCACTCATCGCCGAAACAGGACCAAAACTGACCGCGCACTTTTACGAGCGTATGTTTACTCATAACCCTGAGTTGAAAGATATTTTTAACATGAGTAACCAGCGTAACGGCGATCAGCGTGAAGCATTATTCAACGCTATCTGTGCCTATGCTGCCAATATTGAAAATTTGCCAGCTCTGCTTGGCGCAGTAGAGAAAATTGCGCATAAGCACACGAGCTTTTTGATCACAGAAGATCAGTACCAAATCGTTGGTAAGCATTTACTTGCAACAATCGATGAGCTTTTTAATCCAGGTCAAGAGGTGTTGGATGCTTGGGCTGAGGCTTACGGCGTACTTGCGAATGTATTTATTCAGCGCGAAGAACAAATTTACCAACAAAATGAAGCTTTGGAAGGCGGCTGGCGCGGTCTACGCGAATTTGAATTAGTCGATAAAAAGATTGAGAGCAAACACATTTGCAGCTTTGTGTTCAAGCCAACCGATGGCCAAAAAGTGGCGCCGTATAAACCGGGACAATACCTTGGCATCTACATCAACAGTGACCAGTTAGAAAACCAAGAAATTCGCCAATATAGCCTGTCTTCTGCGGTCCAAGAGAACACCTACCGTATCTCAGTAAAACGTGAAGAAGGCGGAAAAGTGTCGAACTACCTGCACGATAGCCTGAACATTGGCGAAAAAGTGCAGCTTGCAGCCCCTGCCGGTGATTTCTTTATGGATGCCGAACCACAAACACCCGTTGTTCTAATTTCTGCTGGTGTGGGACTTACTCCAACGCTGTCAATGCTAGAAAGTCTCTCAGCACATCAAGCACCTGTAACTTGGGTTCATGCAACCGAAAATGGCCAACAGCATGCTTTCAAGCAACACGTAAACCAACTCGTTGCAGAAAAAGAAAATATGAACGCGCTCGTTTGGTATAACCAACCAACGGCAGAAGACAAGCTAGGTGAAGACTTCCACTTCACGGGCTTTGTCAATCTGTATGAAATTGAAGCTGCATTAAAGCAAGATAACGTGCAGGTATACTTCTGTGGTCCTGTAGGATTTATGCAGCACGTAGCGAAACAGCTATTAGAACTTGGCGTACCAGAAGAGCAATTCCATTACGAATGCTTCGGTCCACACAAAGTGGTTTAAGCGCTACCAACTATCGGGAAAACAACAAAGCCCACGTGACGTGGGCTTTGTTGTATGAAGTTGTTTGCAATATTGAAGCGTTACCAAAAGGTGTCTCGCCGTTTAGCTCGAGCAATAACGTTTTGTGGCATGCGCTGTTCAAGGCCGTTTCTCAATACAGTTATGCGCTTATGCTGCCGCTTATCTGCTGTGACAGAGTTATATAACCAACGATACGCATCTTCGTAATCGAGTGGACTGCCATAATCACGTAAAAGCAACTCGGCCAGATGAATACGCGCGTTTAGGTTTCCCATTGACGCAGCTTCTCGCAAATATGGAATTGCACGTTCTTTATCTTGCTGTACTAAAGTGCCACGCGAATAGTATCGGCCAATCTGCTCTAGTGCAGCTGGTAACCCCTGATGCGCTGCATTTTCGATGTAGTAAAGACCCAGTTCGACATCTTGCTCGACACACACCCCCCAAGCCAACATATCTCCGTATAGAAACTCATAAGCGGGTAAGTTAATTCGAGTCGCACGAGCTACGATATCCTCCACCAGCTGGCAGTTATCAGCGCGCACACGTTGTAAGTGCTTATTTTGCTCAATAAGCTTTATCAGCTCTGCTTCGGTATAGATCGGAACTGGTGCCCCCACATCAGCAACATTAGCTTTCACTGTGGTAGCAACCAAGGTCAACAACAGTGAAGCAGCCACTGTTCGTAACTTCATAAACGTACCCTTAAGGTATCTAAGAAACCAAAGATCGGTGAAGGATCTCCTCTGCTTGATAACCTTATCGGCAAAAAACAGCTAAGCTTTAGACAATTTTTGCCTCTGATTTAGGCTCAGCGGCAAAAGCTTGCCATATGAGAGTCACGCTGTTTTTGTTCAGATACAAAAAAGCCGACCAGAAGGTCGGCTTTTGCAATCTTTAACGGCTATCAATTAAGCTTCGAATGGGTGAACTTTGATGATAGTTTCGTTACGGTCAGGACCCGTAGAGATGATGTCTACTGGAACGCCAGTTAGCTCTTCAATACGCTTGATGTAGTTAAGAGCGGCTTGTGGTAGAGCATCTAGTGACTTAGCACCAAATGTGTTCTCAGACCAACCAGGCATTGTTTCGTAGATTGGCGTTGCTTTTTCGAATGCTTCAGCAGCCATCGGAGAAACTTCTAGCACAGAGCCATCTTCCATCTTGTAACCAGTACAGATTTTTAACTCTTCTAGACCATCTAGTACGTCTAGTTTAGTTAGACAGAAACCAGATACAGAGTTGATTTGGATTGCACGACGCATAGCAACAGCATCGAACCAACCTGTACGACGTAGACGACCAGTTGTCGCACCGAACTCGTGGCCAACTTCACCTAAGTGCTTACCAATTGGATCTTGCTTATCTAAACCGTCGTATAGTTCAGTCGGGAATGGACCAGCACCAACGCGAGTACAGTACGCTTTTGCGATACCCAAGATGTAACCGATGTGACGAGGACCAAAACCAGAACCTGCAGCAACACCACCAGCAGTCGTGTTAGAAGACGTTACGTACGGGTAAGTACCGTGGTCGATATCAAGTAGTGTACCTTGTGCACCTTCGAACATGATCTTGTCGCCGCGCTTACGTGCTGCGTCTAGTTCGTCAGTTACGTCGATAACCATTGACGTTAGTAGTTCAGCGTAGCCTTTAGCTTGCTCAAGTACTTCTTCGTAGCTTACTGGCTCCGCTTTGTAGAAGTTAACTAGTTGGAAGTTATGGAACTCCATGACTTCTTTTAGCTTCTCTGCGAAAGTCGCCATATCGAATAGGTCGCCAACGCGTAGACCGCGACGAGCAACTTTATCTTCGTATGCTGGACCGATACCACGACCAGTAGTACCGATAGCTTTTTTACCGCGAGCGATTTCGCGAGCTTGGTCCATTGCAACGTGGTAAGGAAGAATTAGCGGACATGCTTCAGAAATGAAAAGACGCTCGCGTACTGGAATACCGCGCTCTTCAAGAGGCTTCATTTCTTTAAGTAGAGCTTCAGGTGATAGTACAACACCGTTACCGATAACACATTTTACGTTATCGCGAAGGATACCTGATGGAATTAAGTGAAGAACGGTTTTTTCACCGTCAATTACGAGAGTGTGACCTGCGTTGTGACCGCCTTGGTAGCGTACCACGTATTTTGCATCTTCAGTTAAAAGGTCTACGATTTTACCTTTACCTTCGTCACCCCATTGGGTGCCTAGAACGACTACGTTATTTCCCATCTTTCCAAGTCTGATTGCTAGTTAAAAATGGATTCTAGCACCGAATCACGCTTCTTGCAGTCATTTTTTGTTCACAGAGTTGCTACCAGAATGTCATCTTGCCGCTTTGTTCATTTTGAAATCAGCATATCACTGATAGTATTTAGCTTTCTCTATTCGACTGGAAAGCGCTATGTCTGAATCCATATGGTTGGCGATTGGGCTCGTCTTGATCGTGGAAGGCATTGGGCCACTGATTGCTCCTAACGGTTGGCGGAATATGGTGGCTCAATTAAGTGAACAACCCAACAATCAGCTACGACGCATCGGTGGCTGCCTAGTAGTTGCTGGAGCCGTCATCGCCATCATGATGAGCTAGCACTTAGCATCAGATACAAAAAAGGCTCCCTAAGGAGCCTTTTATTTCAATGAGACGCGGAGATTATTTCTCCATGCTGCCCTTCGACTGGTTCATGTATTGGAAGAACTCACTCTTCGGATCAAGCACCAGAATATCGCTCTTAGAGCTGAAGGACTTCTCATACGCACGTAGCGAGCGTAGGAAGCTAAAGAACTCAGGGTCTTTGTTGTACGCTTCAGCATAAATCTTCGCAGCTTCAGCATCCGCTTCACCTCGTGTCACACGCGCAGTTTTATCAGCTTCAGCTAGAATAGTTGCTACTTCTAGTTCTGCTTGAGCACGAATAACTTCCGCCTTTTCACGACCTTGAGAACGGTGCTTACGAGCAACAGACTCACGCTCCGCACGCATACGACGGTAGATAGACTCACTGATTTCATCAGGCAGGTTGATTTTCTTCATTCGGAAATCAACGACACGAACACCCAAGTCTTTCATTGCGCTTTCACGCGTGTCTTTCAATACTTCAGACATGATTAGGTCGCGTTCACCATCAATCTCAAGCGCCTCACGAGCCGCTTCAGTTGCGACAACATCGGCACTTGCGTCTTCTGGTAGCACATCATCGTTACGTGGACCAGATACGATCTGTTTGATTTCACGAGCACCGATTTCAGAACGAAGCACGTCCGTCACTTTACGCTCAAGTAGTGCCTCTGCCGTTAGCGAGTTACCACCGCCTGTCGCGAGGTAGTAGCGACCAAAATCTTCAATACGCCACTTCACGTAGGTATCAATGATAACGTCTTTTTTCTCAGACGTTACGAAACGGTCTGCACGACCATCCATTGTTTGGATACGTGCATCAAGTTGTTTCACACGGTCAAACAAAGGCATCTTGAAATGCAGACCAGGCTCGTAAATTCGAGTGATGTCGTTATTGTCTTTCAAGACACGACCAAATCGAACCACGATACCGCGCTCACCTTCAGGAATCACAAACAAAGACATCAACATTAATGCCAGTGCGATTACCAGTACAGGGATCATTAACTTACGCATTCTTAGTATCTCCCTTGACGTGAACCTGTTGAACGAGACTGCGTGTTCGAAGTGTCTTCTTGTGTACGATCAGACTCAAGTTGAATTTGATCATAAGTTGAAGATGACTTCGATTTACGTTTGGTATCTGCTTTGCCCTCTTGTCCCGCCAACTTATCGATTGGAAGGTAAAGAAGATTGCCGCTTGATTCCGAGTCAATCAACACTTTCGAAGTGCTTGAGTACACCTCTTCCATTGCGTCAATGTACAGACGATCACGCGTTACACCAGGCGCTGCTTGGTATTCTGGTAGTAGTTTTTCGAACTGTGCTACCTGACCAAGAGCCTCGTTAGTGACACGCTCATTGTAACCTTGTGCTTCTTTCTTCAAACGCTCTGCACGACCCGTTGCCTTAGGCAAGATTTCGTTCTTGTATGCTTCAGCTTCACGAATGAAACGCTCTTCATCCTCACGTGCTGCGATTGCATCATCAAACGCATCTTTCACTTGCTCTGGTGGACGAGCAGACTGGAAGTTCACATCAACAAGTACCAGACCCATATCATAGCTATCAATGATTTGGTTCAGTGTTTCTTGCGTAGTTTGACGAATTTGCTGACGACCACTGGTTAGAATGCTATCCATCAATGAGTCACCAATTACTGCACGTAGTGCAGAATCCGTTGCTTGACGCAAGCTGTCGTCTGCATTGGTTACACGGTACAAGTATTTGTATGGGTCAGTCACTCGGTACTGCACATCCATCGCAACTGTTACAACGTTTTCATCTTTGGTCAGCATTAGACCAGATGCACGTAGTGAACGAATCGCTTGTACGTTTACCGCTTCGTACTCATCAATAAAGCGAGGACGCCAGTTAAGACCTGGGTCTACGATACGATCGTATTTACCTAAACGCAGTACAACACCACGCTCTGCTTCACCGATGGTGTAAAAACCAGCGAAGAACCAAACTGCAACAGCAATCAGAGCAATCACGCCAAAGCCAATTGCACTACCACCACCGCCGCCGATTGGAGAACCACCGCCGCCTTTTTTACCAAACTTGCCGCCCAGCTTTTGACTCAGTTTGTTGAACACTTCATCTAAATCTGGCGGACCTTGATCTCGGCCACCAGGACGCTGGCCACCACGATTATTATTACCCCAAGGGTCATTATCGCGGCCATTGTTGCCGTTGTTATTTCCAGGCTCATTCCACGCCATTAGAAAGCTCCATCATTTGATATGACGTTATACTGTAGCAGTCCTTTAAGTGACTATAAAGCCAGTCAAAACTGCCCCTTCTCTTTTTTCAAGTCTAGACCAATCTACTTGCTGCATTCGAATATCGATCAACAAGTTACCATCCTGGTCATATTCCTCACGTTGAATACACTTCATTTGGAAGAAGGTACTACGGAATCGTCCTTGATACTGTGGAGGAATTCGCAACTGATGCTCGACCATTTGTGACGCCAGACGTTCCGTCAGCGCCTCAAACAGGACATCAATGCCCAACCCATCCATTGCTGAAACCCAAACTGCGCGAGGTACGCCTTCCTCGTCTCGTTCTATACGTGGTTTCTGCGAATCTAGATTGTCGATTTTGTTCATGACAACCAGAGTCGGCACTTCATGCGCGTCGATCTCTTCTAGTACTTCATGAACAGCTTGAATATTCTCACGAAAACGCTCATCACTGGCATCAACAACATGTAACAAAATGTCAGCTTCTTGCGTTTCCTGCAAGGTTGCCTTGAAGGCCGCAACCAAGTCGTGTGGCAAATGTCGAATAAAACCAACCGTGTCTGCCAAGATGGCAGGACCAACATCTGCTAACTCTATCTTACGTAAAGTCGGGTCCAAAGTAGCAAATAATTGATCAGCCGCGTACACGCCAGCTTCTGTAATACGGTTGAAGAGTGTCGACTTACCCGCGTTGGTGTAACCCACAAGTGAAACCGTTGGGATTTCAGCTCGATTTCGGGCGCGGCGCCCTTGTTCACGCTGCTTCGCTACTTTGTCTAAGCGTCGCAGGATGGCTTTGATTCTGTCACGCAATAAGCGACGGTCGGTTTCCAGCTGGGTTTCACCCGGGCCACGTAAACCGATACCACCTTTCTGCCTTTCAAGGTGTGTCCAACCACGAATCAAACGAGTAGAGATATGACGAAGTTGAGCCAGCTCTACCTGTAGCTTACCTTCGTGTGTTCGAGCTCGTTGAGCAAAGATATCGAGAATAAGACCAGTGCGGTCGAGAACTCGACATTGGCACAGTGCTTCGAGGTTACGTTCTTGGGCAGGAGAGAGGGCGTGATTAAAAATCACAATTTCGGCACCCGTTGATTGTACCGCTGTAGCAATCTCTTGGGCCTTACCCTCTCCGACATAGTATTTCGGGTGTGGGGATTGACGACTACCAGTTACCACTTGTAGCGCCTCTACCCCAGCAGAAGAAACCAGCATTTCGAACTCAGCCAGATCTTCCCATTCACCTTCTTGCGTGAAGTTGATATGAACAAGTACGGCTCGCTCACCGGATTCATAACGGTCAAACAAGCAATCAACTCCTTATTTTAAAAATACTCGATGAAGAATTAATCTTCAGATTTCTCTTGTGGACGCTCACCTTGTGGACGTTCACCGCTGTGATGGCTCACTGGACGAGCCGGCACAACTGTTGAGATCGCGTGCTTGTACACCATTTGGTTAACAGTATTCTTCAGCAGGATCACAAATTGATCGAATGATTCGATCTGACCTTGTAGTTTAATACCATTCACAAGGTAGATAGATACCGGGATACGCTCACGACGTAGCGCGTTTAGAAATGGGTCTTGTAGAGATTGCCCCTTAGCCATTTTTATTTTCCTTATTTAATTTGTAGTTGTAATTATTTAGCTAGTGGTGCAATGCAAAAGATACGGCTTTTGCATCTGAGCTAAACGAATCAAAAATGCACTCTAAGTAATTAGCAGCATAGTATAAAAACCGCCAACAACAGATCCTTTGAGAGTGCGTTCACGCAAAAACGATCACATTATACACAGCTATGTCAATCAGATGCTATTGCTTCCGACATCGTTTCTAATGCCTGTTCAATGTTCTCGCTATCCAACCAAGTTAAATCATCCCAGCTGCGTAACCAGGTGATTTGACGCTTGGCCAATTGACGAGTCGCGCATACGCCACGAAATACCGCTTCGTCACGTGTACACTCCCCATCTAAATACTCCCACATCTGTCGGTAACCGACGCATCGTATGGAAGGAAGATCGGGGTGAAGATCTTTTCGCGAATATAACGCTTTCATTTCTTCTTCAAAGCCCGCTTCCATCATCTTCTCGAAACGGAGTTCAATCCGACGGTGAAGTTCTGCCCTATCCTTGGGAGCTATTGCAAACTGCTTGACTCGGTATGGTAGGCTTTCACCTTTCGTTTGAGTCAATTCAGTCAAAGTTTTACCTGAAATGCGAAAAACTTCCAATGCCCGAGATAAACGTTGGGGATCATTGGGATGGATTCTCGCGGCTGACACAGGATCAACCTCTTTGAGTTCATCGTGCAACACTGACCAACCTTTAGTCAATGCCTCTTGTTCAATTTGCTGACGAATTTCAGGATTTGCAGCAGGAAGTGGTGATAAACCTTCAAGTAACGCCTTGTAATACAGCATTGTTCCACCCACAAGAAGTGGAATTTTTCCTTCTGCAACAATATCATCCATCGCTTTCAATGCATCTCGACGAAAGTCGGCGACAGAGTAAGATTCACTTGGATCCAAAATATCTATCAAGCGATGAGGCGCCAAACTTAACTCTTTTTCATCCGGTTTCGCCGTACCGATATCCATCCCTTTGTAGATCAAAGCAGAATCAACACTGATGATCTCAACCGGAAATTTTTGACGAAGACGAATCGCCAGCTCAGTTTTGCCTGATGCAGTTGGCCCCATTAAAAATAGCGCCAAAGGTAGTTTATCTGTCATGGTTTTAATTTGGCTATCGTGGCAGAGAAATCAACAGCGGATACGAATTTTGTATCTTCTAATGGCAATTGACCATGTCTTAGCTGTTCAAGTTCCGCAATAATTTGAATGGCTTCAGAAAAAGTATAGTGACTCTTCACTGTCGTGACCTGTAATGCGAGCCAATCTATCAACTCAGGCAGCATCTGAGCCGCTGCTATACCTTCGTTCACACAAGATTGCGCGTAAGATAACAGATCTGGTACTAAATTTTGTAAGTTTTGTTGACGCAGCGGAGCTGGGACGCCCATCACCATTAAGGCGTGCTCGTTTCTCGCTTTCAATTGAATACCAAGCAATGCCAAATCTTGTTGATAATCTTGGGCCAGTCTCACTAATTCGGCCTCTAACTTAATAGATAGAGGAACAAGCAGAGGTTGTGCCTTGAGTGCACCATCGCTTGGAGAAAGCTGGCCTTTTACACGATAAAATTCTGCTCTAGGTAACGAGACTAACGCCGCCCCACTGTCACTGCTCATCAAAACAAATTGTTCATCGACCACCATCAGCGCTTTGCCCAATGCAGTAATCGATGGCATTGATGTGTGCGAAGTTATCGTTTGGGGCGCTATTGGAGTGACTGCCTGAGCCTCAAACTCTGGCGTTTTCAACAGCTCGTGATAAGCGTGTACTTCTTGTTTAGTTGGCGCTGGTTCTACGTGGCGCTCTTTACTGTGACTTGGCTTTGGTGCAGGTTTGGATTCCACCCAATCATTACGTTTGAATGACTCCACTACGCGCGCCTCTCGCACGGAGGTTTCACTAGGACCGCTATTACGAGGCTTCACTTCATAATCACTGCGTCCAGGATAAGCCGGTGTACTCTCTATCGCTTGATAAACCCGCTCTGGTACTGGTGAAGATGCTGGCTCTTGTACTTTTTCAGGCTCTGGCGAATGCTCAATCTCTTCGGACTCAGTCGGTTCCACGCGATGAAATGCCGATTCATTCACCTGTGGTTTATCAATCACGGCGCTTTGCGCAAGTGCATCCGTCAAAGCTTGATAGATGAAATCATGCACCAAACGAGCTTGGTGGAAACGCACTTCATGCTTAGCAGGGTGAACATTCACATCTACTTGGTGCGGATCTAGCTCAATAAAGAGCACATACGCAGCAAACTGATCTGGCTTTAAGCTCATTTCATAGCTTTGACGAATCGCGTGATTGATTAATTTGTCACGCATCATTCGGCCATTCACATAGCAATATTGTAAATCGCTTTGCTGCCTTGCTCCCTCTGGTGTGGTAATCCACCCATGTAACTTTAACCCTTGATGCTCAAGCTCGATTCTGAGCATATGCCGCACAAACGCATTACCGCAGACAGCAGCAATACGCTTTTCGGTTTGAAGCTGATTTTTCGCCGCGCGATATTGACGGATGATCTTGCCGTTATGACGCACATTGATGGTGACATCAAAGCGGCTTAACGCAATGCGTTTCAATAACTCATCAATATGAGCAAATTCGGTTTTCTCCGTACGAAGAAACTTGCGACGCGCTGGAGTATTAAAAAATAAGTCCAACACCTCAACGGTAGTGCCAATCGGGTGCGCTGCTGGCTTAAGCTTCACCTGCATATCACGCCCTTCGGAGTAGGCACTCCAGGCTTCTTCTTGTGCCGCAGGACGCGACGTGAGCGTCAAACGCGAGACTGAGCTAATACTGGCTAACGCTTCACCGCGAAAACCTAGACTCATAATGGCTTCGAGATCATCTAAGGTATGTATCTTAGATGTCGCATGACGACTGAGCGCTAAGCCAAGTTCATCTTTCGCGATACCTTTTCCGTTATCACGAACACGAATCAGCTTTGCGCCTCCTTTCTCGATATCGATATCGATTCGAGTTGCGCCAGAATCAAGACTATTTTCAACCAGTTCTTTAATCACAGAAGCAGGTCTTTCGACCACTTCCCCTGCGGCGATTTGGTTTGCAAGTCTGGCTGGCAAAATTTTAATCGTCATAATGAGTTAGAAGCTCACCTACTTGTTTGGAATGATCAGGACTTGCCCAACCGCTAGCTGATCAGAGCGTAAGTTATTCGCTTTACGAATGCTCGATACGCTAACGCCGTATTTGGACGCTATTTTGCCAAGGAACTCACCCCGAGAAACCTTGTGCTTACGAATCGGTTTATCTTTTACCGCGACCGTTATCTTCAACTTTTGCCCTACCCACAAGGTATCTGACTTCAAGTTATTCTCTCGGCGGATATCTGAAACCTTCACTTTATAGTGATTCGCAATCTTACCTAAGAACTCACCAGACTTAACCTTGTGCGTAATGGTTTCTGTCTCAACAGTAATCGGTTTACTTGGCACTTTAATCGTACCAGCAGAAGGAATGTTGAGCTTCTGACCAATTGCCAAGCCTGTCGACTTCAAGTTGTTTGCCGACATCAGCGCTTTAGAGCTAAGCCCATATTTGTTCGCGATCACCGATAATGACTCGCCACGCTTTACAATATGTACCATTGGCTTCGCTGAAGGCGAGAACACCGTACCCTCTGGTGGGTTATCTTTTAAGTACTTGACGACCGCCTTAGTGATAGCCTGAGCTAACTTATCTTGGTGCGCTCGTTGAAACAGTAAACGCTCTTCTGTTGGGTTAGAAATAAAGCCCGTTTCCACTAGCACAGACGGAATCTGTGGAGAGCGTAAAACCGCAAGGCTGGTGTTGATCGGTTTGGTGTTATGTAGGTGCGCAACACGTCCCATCTCACCTAGGATTTCTGTTGCCAGCTTATAGCCTTCTTTTTGTGAATGACTAAACTGCAAGTCCAACAAAGTTTGGTTCACGTTACGATCTTTTGTCTTCGTGAAGAACGCATTACCCGAGCCGCCCAATAACTCAGACTGTTTCTCATGGTTCTCGACCCAACGAGCAATTTCGGTATTTGCACGACGAGTATTTAGTACGAAGACCGATCCACCGCGAGGCTTCGGTGAAGTAAACGCATCTGCGTGAATGGAGATCAGCAAGTGCGCATCATTTTCACGAGCAATCGCGACACGACGGTTTAAGTTTACAAAATAATCTCCCGTACGAGTCATGCGCGTTTTAATACCAGGAGTCGCATCGAGCTGAGCAGCAATTTTTCTTGAGATACTCAATACCGCATCTTTCTCGTACTTACGACGTGAAGGGCCAATAGAGCCAGGGTCTTCCCCACCGTGACCAGGGTCGATAACAATTAACACTTCTTGAGCTCGTTGAACTGAACTCATGTCTTTGCTGGCCGCCGCTGGCTTACTCGGTTTAGAGGTCGATGCCTTCTTACCGTGCGGTAAATCAATCACCAAGCGGTGACCATACTGCCCACCTGGTGTTGGGCTTAATTTAAATAATTCCGCTTGAACGCTCTTTTTTAGTTCAAACACCAAACGATAAGTGCCCTTCTCTGGAGGCGAGCTTTTTCGTACCAGTTTTAAAACAGGGCTATCCGTAACAGTAACAGGCAGTTTGGCCTGCATCGTCGTGCTTTTTAAATCCACGACAAGGCGATCCGGCCCTGATAAAGAGAAATAGGAATAGTCAGCTTCCGAGCCTAAATCGATGACAACACGCGTTTCATCAGGTGAAGGCCAAACTCGAAAACTCTTAACGACGTTAGCAAATGCTAAATTGGGGATGAGAAGGAGAAAAGTGGCGACAAACGTCGCCACTACTCTAAAATTTGAAAAACTCAACATAGCTCCAATCGACTGAGTAACTGCACACCATAATCATTATTAGCTGTTAGTTCGGCTACACGTTGCTCACCTTGGTAGCGAATGTTTACATCAAGATCCGGTTGTGGCAGTAAGCCATGCCCTTTTTCAGGCCATTCAACCAAGCAAATCGCATCGTCTGTGAAATAGTCTCGAATCCCCATAAACTCAAGCTCTTCAGGATCCGCAAGACGATAAAGGTCGAAGTGATATACTTGCCACTGATCCAACTGGTACGGTTCGACTAGAGTATAAGTTGGACTTTTCACGTTACCTTGATGACCAAGAGCACGGACAAAACCACGACTAAAGGTTGTTTTACCTGCACCCAAATCACCATGCAGATAAATTGTGGTTTGCTGGGAACAAAGCTGAGCCAGAGCGGTGCCTAGTGCAACCGTTTCATGCTCATCTTTTAAATTGAATTGTTTCGTGCTCATTGATGCTTCTCTAACTAATGATCGTTGACTATATAAAAATCAAAAGAACAGGAATAGTAAACCGTGTTGGTTTTGAGAGACAAGCTTTCAAATGTCATATGTGCGAAAAAAGTATCCAATAAACGGTATCTTAATCATCTTAGTATCGACCTAGATTTAGAATATATGCAAATGACTTCAATAAGCAGTATTCACAACATCAAAAACGTACCTAACTGGGTAGCACCAAAGCCAGAGATCCGTTAAGATCCGCCCCCCTTTATTCCGGTGGTTAACATGAACTACGAACAACTCGCACAACAAATCAAAGTTTGGGGAAAAGAACTCGGCTTCCAAAAAGTTGGGATCTGCGACGTTGATCTGAGTGAACATGAAGCAGCACTACAAAAATGGCTTGATGCAGGCTATCACGGCTCAATGGATTGGATGGCTCGTCACGGCATGATGCGTGCTAGACCCCATGAGCTACTCCCGGGAACCGTTCGTGTTATCAGCGTCCGGATGGACTATCTGCCACCAGAGGCTCAATTCGCTTCAAACCTCGCGAATAAAAGTCATGCCTATATTAGCCGCTACGCACTAGGGCGTGATTATCACAAGCTCGTCAGAAAGCAGCTAAATAAGCTCGGCAAACTTATTGAACAAGAGGTTGGTCAATATGGTTACCGACCTTTCGTTGATTCCGCACCAATATTAGAGCGACCTCTCGCCCAAAAAGCGGGCTTAGGTTGGACCGGGAAACATTCCCTGATTTTAGATCAAGACTGTGGATCGTGGTTCTTTTTAGGTGAACTACTTATCGACTTACCACTACCCGTAGATGAGCCAAGCGTTGATCAGTGCGGTAAATGCAAAGCATGCATTACATCATGCCCAACACAAGCCATCGTTGAAGACAAAGTTGTCGATGCCAGGCGTTGTATCTCTTATCTCACCATCGAGTTCGATGGCGTGATTCCTGAAGAGTTTCGAAAGCCAATGGGTAACCGCATTTATGGTTGTGACGACTGTCAATTGGTTTGCCCATGGAACCGCTACGCCGACATAACGGAGCAAGATGATTTCCACCGTCGTGACAGTTTCAAAAACCCTGACCTCGTCGACATGTTTAACTGGGATGAAGCGACTTTTCTAAAAAATATGGAAGGCTCCGCTATCCGTCGTATTGGTCATATACAGTGGCTACGTAACATCGCTGTCGCACTTGGTAATGCAGAATATAGTCAGCGAATCATAGATGCGCTGGAAAGTCGGCAAGGTGAAAATAAATTACTTGATGAGCACATTAAATGGGCTTTGACAGAGCAACTGAATCAACTCCCCACTGAGAGTAATTCATCTATAGAGACGAAAAAGCAACGCTTAATAAGGATAGTCGAGAAGGGACTGCCGAGAGACGCATAGAGCGTAGTCTATATGCAAGAGATTGAAAGTACTTTTGCATGTTCAATTCATGACCTTGTTCTCAATTTTGTAATGTGGAAAAAAATTTGAGATTCAAGAAAAACAAGCTAGCAGAAAAAAGTTAAACACAGCTCGGAGAAATGACTAGGATCAAAAAAATACCAGTTAATGATCGTATTTTAACGTACTCGATCCGACAAAAAACTTATTTTTTCTTTATATAACAAAGATTTAATTGATATTTCTTTGTTGTTTCAACTTCACTTTAGAGAAAAGATCTTTCTTCCCCATCATAAAAAGTCAAGCTAAAAACACTTTATCAACCAACTTATCCACAGAACGACGTATGTGGATAACTCTGTTAATTAAAGTAGATAAAACACGCGAAGCCTCATCATACTTGTACGTCAGCCGATTCATATCGTGTTTTAAACACAAACGAAATCGTCCGACATCATATGATGCGGATAAAAGTTTAGCTTTTGGGGATTCATGCTTCGCAGCATTATGAAAAGAGCGATGTGATTGGTTGCGAGAAGCAGGCGTTGAATCAAGCGGCGCATCCGTAGACGACTTAACAATTGTATACTAAATAAGTACTCAATCTATCGTCTTGTATTTGGTTGCGGGGGCCGGATTTGAACCGACGACCTTCGGGTTATGAGCCCGACGAGCTACCAAGCTGCTCCACCCCGC
>NZ_JAWOTS010000028.1:0-47943 GCF_033338975.1 Vibrio sp. Vb0349
GTTTCATTGAAACCTAATTTGATACCGAAGTATCTAATTGGATTATCATCAACGAGTGCCCACACAGATTGATAGGTTCTTATTTTTAAAGAGCTTTTCTAACATTTTCAGCAACTTAGTTGCTCGTCGTTAGGGGTGCGTATCTTACTTTACACCGTGAGAGAGTCAAGCATTTTTTTCAAATTCTTTTTTCTCTCTTCTCGACTCGCTGTGTGACTTTCGTCTCACTCCGTGTCGGTGGATGCGCAGTATAGGGGGTTGAGAAATTAGTACAAGCGTTTTTTGCAAATAAAAAACCAACCGGTCACAAATTATCCAAAAGTGCGATATTTGCATATTTCTTCGTCACATTTGAGACATATCACAGCAATTGGTTGGAAAAACACCAACCATATACGTAAGATTCATGTGTCTATTCTGTTAATGGACAATCGATCTCTTTATCACTATGTGTAGTAATTAAAATGACGTCTAAAAAAAATCTGATTTTATGTGTTGGGCTGGCCATCGTTGGGGGAATCATCTTCTCTCAATTCATCATCCCACCAGCCTTGAGCTTCCTCATTGGTGTTATCGCTACTGCTTTTCTTTTTTCATTTTCTAGCAAAACACCTGTTCTTCAATCTTCGGATCCTGATCCTTCAACTAAAACGCTGTATGTCGGCAACCTTCCTTATAAGGCCAATGAGAGTCATGTTCGCGATTTGTTTGCTGAATATGGACAGGTCTATGCGGTACGCTTAATGAAAGATAAGCGTACTGGAAAAAGAAGAGGGTTTGGTTTTGTCGTGATGGCTGCGGCAGATGCCAAGCCAGCTATCGCTAAACTTAATGAAAAGGAATATATGGAGAGAACGCTAAAAGTGAGAATTGCGAACGATCCTAAACATCCGGATGGTGGTAAACCTGAACAGGATTAAAACCTAGCTTCTTTAAACAAATGTTCAGTGCATCTTCCTGCCAAGGAGTTGCACTGGCATAAATCGACTTACTTCCCTCTTCTGTATCCTCAATTTCATCACTTAATAGCAATGCTTTTACTCGACGTGCAATCGCTGCGCCTGAATCAATTAAAGTAACGTCCCCACCCAAAGCTTGATGAATCTCCTCTTTGATTAAAGGGAAGTGAGTACAACCGAGCACCGCAACATCGACTTTATCGCGAAGGGGAAGCAGGATATTTGTCAGTTCGTCGAGAGAAACGCTGTTGCCCCGCAACTTCTCTTCGGCCATATCTACTAAGCGAGTTGATCCCACCAGCTCAACTGGTTTACCTTGCGCAAAGTCCCGTATTAACTCGTGAGTATATTGGCGTGTTACTGTCGCCGGAGTGGCGATCAGCCCTACTCCTTTTGATGCTAAAAGCGATGCGGGTTTAATCGCAGGGACAACACCAACAACGGGAATCGATAAATTTTCGCGTAAGGAAGGAAGCACTATGGTGCTCGCCGTGTTGCAAGCAATGACAACAATGTCGACTTGGTGTTCTTCGACTAATGAAGAGACCAGTTGGTTAACTCGTGAAATGAGTACAGCCTGATCGAGTTCACCATAAGGGTAAGCCTGATTATCGAATAAGTATAAGTAGTCTAGCTGGGGCAATAGGCGATGTATCTCTTGGAATACAGAAAGGCCACCAACACCGGAGTCAAAAACTAGGACTTTTTTCTTACTTGCTACTCGCACGAGTCTTACCTAAAGAACAGAAACGTTGCGATCATACTGCGTAGATTTGTTTTGGCAATGCTTTAGCATGGTATCTTTGATGGCTGAATCTATCTCCAGATTCTACATCTCGCTTCGTCAACTCGATATGTCCTTGAAAAGATGGCGAAGACGTGACCAATGTGTGAAATTCACCATTTTCCCCACAGGGATCAATTTGACTTGGTAATGACTCTATTAGGGCTTTGTCATACCAGCGACCACACCATTCTGGAGGGAGAACTCTTCCGTCGATGGTGATTAACATCGTTTGAATACCACGCTCTATGATTTCCATCGCTAGTTTTTCGCTGCTCTCCCCTAATAGAGGAAAGACGCATTCCCAGCCAACAGGTTCAATATAGCTGCGTCGGTAATCGGCAATGCCATTACAAAACATATCACCAAATGCGACAGCTTCTATGTTCAGACCACTACTGTGTAATGCATTAACGATGGTTGATTGATAAATGTCGTTACTCTGAAAGACTTCAGGCAGTTCGATAGTAATGAGTGGAAGCGCAAGTAAGTCTGCTTGCATTTGTACAACCTCAAGCGGAGTTGCTTGAAAAGGGACTTCTTTCCCTACGTAAGTCGTGTACAAACCGACAACTTGATAATTTGGATTCTCGTTAAGGCGCTCAAGCGTTAATGTCGAATCTTTACCGCTGGACCAACTGATCACCACTCGCTTGGGTTTCTTCATTCGATTTTCCACCACAAAATATTAAAAACCGCCCGAAGGCGGTTTGTGCTCATTCACGATTAGAATTCGTAGCCAACGTTGAGATAGTACGCTCGCTCTGCAGCAGGGTAACCTTTTGCCATCTCATACTCTTCATCAAGTAGATTATCGATACGAGCGCTAATAGAGGTCGACTCATTCGGATAGTAAGTCACCGCCGTATCAACCAACGAGTAAGAAGAAAGCGTAATATCTTGTGAAGGCCAAGTGCTGTAATCCACATCTGGACGCTTACCGACGTACTGATAGCTAACCGACCAGTCCACTTTATCGAAGCTCACTAAAGCATTCCACTTATACATTTCTTTAGCGCGACGCTGCAACTGATGCCCTTTATCGTCTTCAGCATCTTTGTAATCTGCACTCAACTGGTGCTGCACAATCCCTGTATCAAACTCAGCAACAAGCTCCACACCTTGGATATGTGTTTCACCATCGACATTCAAATATTTGTACGTGGTTGGATGGTAATCGATAAGATTCGTGATTTTATAGTCATAACCCGTGACGGACCAAAAAACGCCTTGGACATCACCGCTGAATGCTAGCTCCCAAGCATCTGACTCTTCCGGCTTCAGATCTTTCTCACCGTATGTTGGGTCATACTGTTGATATAGGTTTGGAGCCTTAAACGCAGTACCAAAAGAGGCTTTAACCCCAAACTCTGGTACAAACTGGTAACCAGCCGCTAAACTGTAAGTGAACTCACTACCGTATTCTTCGTTATCATCAAGGCGAGCACTGCCCTCGAGCATTGCTTTATCAATACTGGTGGTTGCCATACCAAACAGAGCGCCATTGATACGATCAAACGTTTTATTCGCACTCTTGTCTTTATAAGACTCGTTGCGCCAATCAATACCACCAGCCAACGTCGTATTGTTGTTTAGCAAGTAACTGTTGGTCCACTGGACATTTTGCTGCTCAAGTTCATCTTCAGTACCTGAGTGTTTGCCTTTTGCTTGCTCATAGTTCCAAGACTTCTGTTTCTGTGCCGTTACTTGTAGTTCTGACATCACATTATCAGACTGATACTTACCGCCCAGAGTGACAGAAAGATCGTCTTTTTCTGCTTCGTAGTAACCGCGACTGCCGTAGCTGCTGTCATATTGATAAACATTTTCGTAAGCACGTAGGTTACCAAATGCAGACCACTGGTCATTGAAGTTATGCACGTAACCTAGCAGACCATTCTTTGTATCAAAGCCATGGCGATCACCGTCATTAACTCCCGGTACAGGACGAACGTTATAACCATCATCACTTTCACTACCAAGCGCGATATTTAGCTGGCCGCTCTCTGTGACTTTAATACCAGATGCCACACTCAATTCTTGATAATCTAAACTACCTAAACCCGCACTTAACTTCGTTCCTTCTTCGTCAGCACGCGCAATGGTGATGATATTGATCACGCCACCAATCGCTTCTGAGCCATAAAGTGACGCACGCGCACCACGTACGTACTCAATACGTTGAACGTAAGTAAGTGGGATTTGGTTAAAGTCCACAGCGCCCTTCGCTGCTCGTGCAAAACGTACGCCATCAACCAGTACTAAAACTTGGTCGGAACTGGTTCCACGAACAAATAAAGACGCTAACTGACCACGACCACCATTTTGTGAAACTTGAATCCCCGTAAGGCGACGCAATACATCTGGTAGGGTTTTCGCTTGAATGCGATCGATGTCTTGTCGAGTAACTACTTCGACATCTGCCAACGTACGGCTTTCGGCTTGCTCAAAACGGTTTGCAGTAACAACGATGGTTTCGTCAGTGGAGGTTTCTTGGGCCTGTAGATAAGAGACAGGTGAAAGCAGCGATGCCAAAGTTATCGCCAGTGCGGATTTTCTCATTGTATTGTCCTAAATCGCGTAATTCCTTCCGAGCCCTGTCATCATGACAGTCCAGTGCTGTGGCTCAGTTGTTGGCAGGTATTCGGACTCAAGAGCACGGGTGTACCGCCTACTTGCTCGACTTCCCACATAAACTAATGCAGTGTCTGATGAGCGTTCGTTCTCTTTTACCGCTGCGCGTCAGTTCTGGATTCACACCAGATTCCCATTTCAGCCATCTAGATTGCTAGATAGCACCAACTTGAGGCAAATATTATTCAGCTATTGATTATTTGTCCAGCCAATATTGCCCTTAAAAGTTGTAACGTTTTGATTGATTTTGCTTTCTACTCTGCCTGTACGCACTATCTTTAAATCAATTCCAGTACAAAACTGGACATCCTATTGAGATTGAATAAAATCTGCGCTCTTAAATTGAATGCACCATAAAAGGTAAGATCATGGCTACTCTTGATGTAAACCCACAACGCTACCAAGAACAACTGGCTGAAAAAGTCGAACGTCTCACGGATATGTTCGCGCCATACAACATGCCAGAACTGGAAGTGTTTGAATCACCAGAGCAGCACTACCGCATGCGTGCTGAGTTCCGTGTTTGGCATGAAGGCGAAGATCTTTACTACATCATGTTCAACCAAGAAACTCGTGAGAAGTACCGTGTTGACCAATTCCCTGCAGCAAGCCGTCTGATCAACGACCTGATGCCGCTATTGGTTGAAGCGATGAAAGACAACGACTCACTACGTCGTAAACTGTTCCAAGTGGATTTCCTATCGACGCTAAGTGGTGAGATTCTGGTTTCACTCCTTTACCATCGCCAACTTGATGAAGAGTGGATTGAAAACGCGAAAGCCCTTAAACAGCGTTTAAATGATGAAGGCTTCAATCTAAACATCATTGGTCGTGCTCGTAAGATGAAGATTGTCCTAGACCGCGACTACGTGATCGAGAAGCTCGATGTAAATGGTCAAAGCTACATCTACCAACAAGTAGAGAACAGCTTCACTCAGCCGAACGGCAAAGTCGCAGAGAAGATGCTGGAATGGGCTGTCGACTGTACCCAAGAAAGCACTGGTGACCTACTAGAACTTTACTGTGGTAACGGTAACTTCTCGCTGGCGTTGGCACAGAATTTCGACCGCGTACTGGCAACTGAGCTAGCGAAGCCATCTGTGGTATCTGCACAGTACAACATCGCTGCCAATAAGATTGATAACGTACAAATCTTACGTCTATCAGCAGAGGAATTTACTCAAGCGATCGAAGGTAAGCGTGAATTCCGTCGTCTACAAGATGCAGGTGTAGATCTGAAGAGCTACAACTGCAATACGATTTTTGTCGACCCACCACGTGCTGGGATGGATGTCGATACTTGTAAGATGGTGCAAGGTTACGAGCGCATCATGTACATCTCTTGTAACCCTGAGACTCTAAAAGAGAACTTGGACATTCTATGCGAAACACACAACGTGACGCGTTTTGCTCTGTTTGACCAATTCCCTTATACCCACCATATGGAGTCTGGAGTGCTTCTAGAGCGCATAAAATAAGGACCTGAACGGCTTTTATCTTTAGCAAAAAACACCCTGGGTACGGCTTGGGGTACGGGGACAATAAAGTCTAACCCTCAAGCCATCACAGGAAGCCATATTTTACACATACCAAATTCGATGACAGATTGGGGCACGTTTTAACAAGCAGGATTAGATACAAGGGTCAATAACAACAAGAAAGGTTTGTATTTAACTTTCACCAGACAGCATTCCGTCTTCAAGCAGAGTGATGAATGAGGCACAATCGCCTAGATAGTTAGGGTAGGCTTCCGAAAGTTGGCCCATATTTTTTGTGGATATGAGAAGGGTATTGAGTCTCGAGGTTGCTCGTGAGTAGCTACGAGTGACTTTCTCAGCTGCGTTATAAACTGAAATTGCTTGGCTGTAATTTTCAAACTCTTCACTAAAGATCAATTCTCGTGAAGTTTCGTTAATAACTAGCAATACGTGCTCAATGGAACTATCACAGTAAGAATTAACCTTTTCAGATAAAATTTTAAAACTACTCAAGCGATTTAGCGCATTGATTTCGCGGTCCAAGACGACCAAACGCTTTGAAAAGTCTGCTTTATCGATATCACTTAGCTCTATAGCCCCTTCAGCATCAGCAATGTATTGGCTCATTATCGAAAGCAATTCTTCCCATTGAACCTGTAAACTGCTCTTGCCTTCATTTGAACTGTGAGAGTGAGTCTTAATCTTGGTACCTTCTAGGATGTCGACAATTTCCACTGTAGTAGCCCAAAGATGTTGAAGTCGAGTACGTAGCTGAGCCTCAATGTTAAAACTTTTACCACTAGCATGGTCATAGCGATAAATCACATGCAAGCTTCGGTAACCACAATCATTAGGTTTAGGACTAGTAATATAGTCATCAATATCTTTAATTCTAACTCGGCCTACCTTCTCAACTGTAAGTTGCAGTTGAGATTTCACCTTCTCCAATGAAATTAAATCCGGAAAAATCGCCCTGCAGCCGCCAATATCATTCATATTGGTTACACAAGTAGCATTTGCCGTTTCACCATCAAGAGATTTACGCTGCAACTTATCTACGATTGTTTCTAAGCGCTTTAACCGTGTAACTGGTTTAACATCTATACCCAGCTCACGGCAACAGCGACCAACAAGATATGCGATAGTGTTTAATGGCTTTTCGTGTGCGGCTCGAAACTGTTGGATTGTAGCAGTAGCTGACTTGAGGTCGCCCTCTCTCTTGCGAAGCCGTCTTCCAGCTTTCTTTACTCCATTATTTGAGTACGAGAAGTCTTCAGCAGCACTTTCATTTACCGTTCTTTCTATAAAATCTTGAAAGTCCAGTTCGTAGTCGTCTTGGAAGGTTTTTGAAGCTTGTTCAGCTGTGGGGGTGTCGTCAATGTAAAAACTGACGACACTATTTTCTTTGTTACTCACAGGCTAGCTGTTCGTCCGGATTGTTTGATTTGAGTGTAATGGGCTTGAATCAAATGGTCCGGAATCACTTTTTGGTGTGTGCCATCCCATACCTGATGCCATGGACTTCCTTCGCGGTGAGTTAAATCTACAAGTTGAGGCCCCGTCAAATGGCCCAGCTTAGAGACTACATCTTTAACAATAGACTCACTTTCTTGGTCTAGTGCTACATCACATTGTTCAGTGATCACACTACTACCGTAGGATTTAAAGCGAAAGTAAACAGATGGCACCACTGGACCAAACTTCCAAGCAAATACATCATCTACGACGAGAGGACGCTGGAAGTGTGCCAATGATAAACCATGACAAACATAGGTAAGTTTTTGTAGCTGCAAATTGGAGAAGCATTTACCTTGCTCTTTCGCATGCTTGAGCAAGCTCCATGCAACGTCTACAGCACTGTATGTGTGATATGCTTTCATTTTTTATTCCAATTTCGTCCAAATAGTTTACATAATCCGGTTGATATAACGCAAAAAGTGTAAACCATCGCTGTATTTAAAGACAGTGATTTTATTCACTGTTAGATGCTAGTTCGCAAAAATAAGCAACATGTTCATGTGAATAGTCAGCGCTGACAGCGCGTTATATGCTCACATGCAGTAAGCAGACAATTTCCTTACATTAAGCACACCAAGTGTGTATTTTCCCCCAAGCTGATCACTCAATAACCCGATCTCCTTCATGTTAATACTCACACCAAGCGCCTAGCCACCAGCTCTACTAGTGGTATTTATAGTGTAAAGATGCTTAGTCTTGGTCACTGTCCTTTGGCTGCATGTGAATAATTGAACGACCTTTTCTTTCTAGAGTCAGTTGTAACGGTTCATCTGCATGATGGTTAGTAGAAACATTGTCGCTTTGAGAGGGCTTGTGAAGGTTCTCTTTTTTAAGAGTCGCAATTTTTGACTCCAACTCTAAAATTTTTTTTCGAGCAGAGCCTAACTCCTTTTCTAACGTGGTATTGGCTGTAGCTTCTAGTGATAGAATTCTATCAGTTTCTTGTAACTTTCGAACTTCGAGCATTGATGTTAATGAACCATTTACAAGCTCTTCAAGAACCTTCTGCTGAGTCTGCCCCCTCTTTGTGGCTAAAGCTTGAAGATTTTGACCAAATTCTATAGTGAGTTCAAAATTATACTGTTTTTTCCCCTTCCGCTTTTGCTTTTCTCTTCTCGACCTTTTCACCCAAGCTCCATGCATAAGTAACCAGATCTCTCTACCATCAGCTGAATTTTTACAATCTATAAAAAAATTTTGAAGTCGTTTTTTAGGTGATACTGATAACTGAAACAGCCCAAAGTAATGCTTTTCGACAATTGGATTAGTTTTGGCTTTTGCTAGATACGTATTTAACCATTTCACATGAGATTCATTGTTGAAGCTAAAACCTTCTAATGGACGTATTTTTTTCTCACTCATATCACTCTAGCTTCCAGCGTTTTCAATATAGTTGGCATCCTTCATACTATACCTATGTCTTTAGACGTAGTCCAAAGACATAGGAAGAAAAAACCATGTAATATACATACTAAAACGCCTTATAAATAAATCTAAATGTGATTTTATGATTGTAAACTGGACTTTCCAAGAGAATGACAAACTAAACGCTGAAGCTAGAATGCTACTGCTGCTTATGTATTTGGATGCCGAATCGGACAATTTTTACAGAAAACCTGTTCTATATATGGCCCAAAAATACCAAGCCTCAGAACGCCTTATAAGGCGCTGTCTACGCTTATTGATAGAGGCAAAAGTTATTCTCTTGATACCTGAGAAAGAAGCACCTAGAAAACGAGGAAGACCAGTCACACGCTATCAACTTACAGGCATTGATTTTGATGAGTTGAATAGTCAGTTTGAACAACGCCCCATCTATATGAGGAGGTGGATGAATCATCTTTGGTATAGTAATCAGCATGCTAAAGAGTTGACGCTGTCAAATCGCTTAATGCTTACCCATCTTTTAAGTGAGGCTACGGAATCTGGGATTGTTGATAGTATAAGCCTTAGAGATTTATGCAGATTTATGGGATGTACTGAACGTAAAGCTCAAGCAATGCTCAGCAAGCTTAGAAGACTTGGTTATATCAGGGGATATATCAAAGGTCTCAGCCACTCTGTTCTAAAGAAAAGGAAGTCAATAATTTTTCTGAACTTATCCATGTACGATCACAAAAGCTACTACAGCTTTATCGCCCATTTAAAATCGTCTGGTGCGCTGAATCCCGTTTACAACCTCACAATACCTTTATTATTTCAAAAAGTTGCTGACGTAAAATGCAATAAAGAGTTTGCAGAACACATAGATTACTTTATTGAAAGTGAAATCATTAAGTTCATCAATGTCGAAGGAAAGGTTTGTACAGACATTGAGTGGTATGAGCGTGTTATACGTGAACATTTTGCCTGGGCAACACTTAAGCTTGAGAAAGAGAAAGTCAATAAGTTAATCGAATTTCTTGCTTATCGTGCATTGGACCTAGCACGTACAATCAAAGCCCTTGATGTTGTTGATGGAAAGCAATTTGCGATTGGTATCAATGAGAAAAATCAGAGACTCCTTCTCAAACGGGGGGCCTAACTTTTTATCAGAGTAACTTTTGCAAGTTTTGAAGCTACAGGACGCCTTGTCGAGCAAAGATACGTGGCTGGAGGAAGGGAGTGAAAAACTGTCGGTAATAATAGTATTTATATGAATCTTATCTAATTAATTACAACAACCTATCTACCTATTGAGAACACTAACCAATAGGAATGATAGAAATGAACAATTATCTTGAACATGCAGAAATACTCACCATCGATGATATGGACTTACCGGTATACTCCAAGAAAGGACCTCTAATACCTTCCTGCCTTTTAGCTATTAAAAGCACTTTTGATAGGGCTCTAGAGCAATACTCTCGAACGTTGCTACTTCGTATCGATTTAAGATACCCCAAAAGTTTTTCAAGCGAGAAAGTATCAAGTAAGCAAATCACAAAATTTCAAGAGTCCTTCAAAGCGATGATGTGTGCTTACCTAAAACGTAAGACGCACAACCGCCACTCTAAGCCACGATTTATTTGGTGCAAAGAGGCCGTCACTTCAGAGAACCCTCACTATCACGTTGCCGTATTGCTAAATGGTGATGTTTTTCAAGGAATGGGACCTTACGATGATGTTACGGGAGAATACGTTTCTGGAATGATTGCTAAGGCTTGGGCAAGTGCAACAGGTCTTTCGGTTGAACAGGCAAATCGTGCAATTTATTTCGCTAAGAGCAGCACGTGTGAAATCAATAAGAGGGGCGATAAAGAGCTCTATGAGAATCAATACAATCAAGCCTTTTACCGTGTTAGTTACTTTGCTAAAAAAGAAAGCAAACTATCTGGGAACGGAAGAAGCTTCGGTTACAGTCGCTATTGAGTTTACAAAAAAAGAAAGGCCCCTGTGGCCTTTCTGTCACCTAATCCGTCGTATAGCGGAACTCCCCTTCACTGGAGAAGACCGTTATCTCTAAGACTCGACAGCGCGTTGTGGTGACGTATCCGGTTGAATCACCGTACTTCAAGTCCACTTCAGGATAACGGTGCCATATAACACCATTCGCTTTGCTATCGCTAGATGGCTTTTTGTAATCGGGATTACTCAGATTATTGAGTAAATCATCGGATTGACTGTATTTACTCTTGTTTACCGTCACCTTGGGCATCTCTGGCCAAGCGACCTCACAATTACCTCGGTTTACTTCAATACCGAAGATGGTAGAGAAGTCAAAAAGGGCCGTTACAAATATTTTCGTTTTCATACCCCATTGAGTATTGATGTCTTTATATTCCACTTTGTAGCCTTCAGCAGACGCATTAAAGGCCAATAGCACTGACAGTGCTGTTGTAAGCACAATTGGTTTCATGAGAAGTATCCTTTGAACAGTTATTCAATGAGTTGATATTAAAAGGTAGTTGCGACAACTTATGTCGAAGAGAGGTTGGCTTTGAGATATGTAACCGTAGCGGCGCTTATCTACCAGCCAAAGAGATAGCGTAAACCGCCTAAGCATGCCCCTAGCGCACCGCCTATAATTTTGCCCAGGTGCTTGCCTGTCGTGCCAAACACACTTCCTATTTCTTCGCCGTATTGCGCACCTTGAGTCGTCGTGTCGAAGATTGCCTCCCACAAACTAAGGCTGGTTTTTTTGTTGTAATCACTGGCATCGTTGTCTTTCCAATTCTCATGTCGAGGGGAAAGCGTGCGATTCGCCAGTAAGAGCCGTTTATTTTTTGGTAAACGTTCAACAATCAAATACAGCAACTTGGAAAGGTTATAGGGCCGTTGCTTGGCCAATCCATCACAGTGCCCCGCAACGTAGTAGACGGGCTTTAGATACACCCCTGTTGCGCGTAATACGCGTCGATGAACCGATCGCACCATGGTTTCAAGATAAGTTTTCGACACAGGTGTCGGTGTATTGTTTTCGTAGTCCCAGGATTGATTTCCTTTTAACGCATTATCGGCTTGATTAATGGCGATAATTAAACGGTGCTGTGCGTCTTCGCCTAATGCTGGAATAAGCACATCATTAATCAAGGTGATAGGTGTGCCTAAATCGCGTGAGCCACCATCAAGAATCACAAGTACCAGGTCAATCACGAAACGGTTCTGCTCATCTCTCGCTCTCAGCGTATTTTTCAATAAGCGAGCATGGCGCTTGTCTTCTTCGATGCCATCCCCCAGACCAGGACTATCCCAAAGAATGAGGTTGTTCAGACGATATTGCGTAACACCCTGCGTGTGCGGCTCACAACTGATGCCCACCTCTGCAACACTCATGTCAAAGAGAGCGTTAATCGTTGAGCTTTTTCCTGCTCCGGTGGCTCCTGTAATGAGAATGTTGAGCTCGGTGGCTCTCATTTGTTTGAGGTTATCGAGTAACTTGGTGCGAGTACGTTCATTGAGGGATGCCTGGCGTATCTCGCTTTCAAGCGTAGTGAAAAGATCGTGCTGTTCGGACATAGGCGCTCCTTAGTTAGCGTCCGGAAAAATTACAACTAGCTACCTCCTTATGACGAACAAATCATGAGGACAGAAAAATGAGACTAATTCGACTAAAAGAAGTGCTGGATAATACAGGTTTGAGCCGTGCGTACATGTACAAGCTCATGGCTGAGGGTAAGTTCCCTAAATCGGTATCACTGGGCTTTCGCAGCGTGGCTTGGGTAGAAAGCGAGGTCCAAGACTGGATATTAGAAAGAGTGACAGAGCGAGATGAACAGTTGGGATTACCACAACCAGGAGTTTGATTGATTCTTTGGTGGAGATATAAAGCAGCAGGTTAAAGCTTAGCTAGATTGATAAAAGTTAATGAGAAATCTGAATGTCGTCGTAACACTCCCATTCGACGTACTGAAGAAAGTTTTGCTCCCACATTTGATACAGCTCATCGATGCCTGGAGAGCGAATGCTTTGCCATCCAGTGGCGACGGTAAAAGCGACTTGATTGCCAAAATCAAAATCAATGCATCGCTCTAGCTCCGGATAATAGTTCCCCATATACGCAAAATCGGTAATGTAGAGAATATCAACCGTTTTACCATTCACAATGTTGAGGCCAATCTCAACCGGATGATATCCCCCCTCTTCCGCGCTATAGCTTTTGTCTCGAAAATGGATAGAGAGGGCATGGCTGGTGGACTGTGTTGATTTCATCGAGGCATGACAATGTTGGTTTAATAACGTCAAAAGCTTATTAGAAACAGCAAGAGCTGACGGCGTAAAATGCAGTATAGACATGGTTAGATCTCCTAAAAGTGACCGAGGTTAGAATGTGATCATGAATGGTGTTCATCGAAGGTTTGGATCATCGATAACTGAATATCATCAAAGAGGGACTGAGTAAGGTGTCGAGAGAGCACATTCAGCCAAGTATCTAACAGCGCTTTCACTTGTGGGTGTGCGAGACTTGCAGTACCGCTATCTGGTTGATAACACCAAAGATTGAAGAGATGAAAGTAGAGTTCAGGCTCCATCTCACTCGGTTTATTTTCCGAATAAGAAAAACTCGCTAAACAGACGACCTGCCAATCTTCACTGGCCGATGTCCGACGAAATTGAATTTCAATGGGATGAAGCCCCTGCCCCGTCTGGTAATAGCGTCTTTGTCGACAGTTCAGGACCATACGTTGAGCTTGTGGAGGAATCGAATAACGTTGGATTACCAAAAGCAATGCTCGACGAAAGCCATCCAACAGTTCCAGTTCACCCGATGTTTTCTGGATCATAGTAGCCCCCTTTCTGCAAAAGAGATGGCGCTATCGCCAACCACGATATGATCAAGAACTCGAATGTCCACCAGCGCTAAAGCCTCTTTGAGCCTTTGCGTAATTTGTTTATCGGCTTGGGAAGGTGTGGCATCGCCAGAAGGGTGATTGTGAGCAAAGATGAGTGCGGCGGCATTGACTTTTAAAGCTGCTTTGAGGACTTCTCGGGGATAAACACTTGCCGAATCAATTGTGCCAAAGAAGAGCTCTTCAAAAGCAATAAGGCGATGCTGATTATCTAGAAACATCACCGCAAACACCTCTCTTTCATGGTGTTTTAATTTGCAAGATAAATAGGTTTTTGTTGCTTCGGGATTGCAATATTGTTCGCCTCGGAGGGCCCGTGTAGCAAGGATTTCAGCGGCAGCGTCGAGCACCTTATCTGCTGTAACAGGACCATCAAAATAGTAGTTGTTTTCGTGCATAAAAAGCTCCTAAAAATGAAACCGTTGGGATATACACGAAGATAATATCTATCTGAAATTCCTTTCATTACTACTACACATAATGAAATGGTCCAATTGAGATAAGAAGAGCTTCCCTACTGATAACAATCGATATTCGCTTACGTTTAGTAGATACACTCAACTTTCAAAGACAAGAGACGCATGTGAGCCTAATGACATAAATCAAATAAATAGCATTCAATAATCGGATAATACTAAAAGTGTTAATTAACCACACATTAAGAGCTTGATTGCAGTGCTATTTGTGATTATAAGGTGATTCTAGTTCAAAAAATCAATCATTTAGATAACAATAAAATCAATGAATATAAAACTAATTAGCAGTGCGATCAGTGTGGTTATGTTGTCAGGCTGTACAAGTATGATGCAGAGAAACGACTTCGATAGCTTCAATTCAAAACTTGATTCTGGTGACTTTTCAGGAGCATCTCAAGTAGCCTTAGAACATGCTGGCTACGATAACGATTCAGGTGAAACAAGCGACCTACTATGGACATTGCAAGCTGGTGCAAGCTTGAACTATGCAGGTGAATACGAATTATCCACCAAGCTGCTTGATGAAACAGAAACAATGATGAAAGAAGAAGATACGGAAAGTACTGCTTCTGAGGGAGTTGAGCTTATTGGTTCAATGGTTGGAAATGACGCCATGTTGGCTTACGAACAAGCGCATTACGACGGCATTATGACAAATACCATTAAAGCATGGAATTTTATATCACTTCATGACTATCAAAATGCTCGCGTTGAACTTAATAGAGCAGAAGAGCGACAGCGTAGAGCAGCTCAACATTTTGCAGATATCATTAAGGAGCGAAGTGAAGAACTAGAGTCTGAAGCTGGTGAGTCAAGCGCTTTGGTAAAGCAGACCATAGAATCGGATTTGACACAAAACACACTAAAAAAAGCAGGTATTGAGCAAGGTCAATGGAAACCTTATGAAGGCTACGTAAACCCTTTTACTACATACTCTTACGGTCTTCATTTACTCATCACAGGTAAATCTAAGTCAGACTTTGAAAAAGCTGCTAACTCTTTCAAGCGTGTACATTCTCTTACTGGTTCACCTGCTGCCAAAGCGGACTATCAATTGGCACGTAGTATGGTTAAAAATCCAAGCCAATCTAAGCTAAAAAATCAAGTTTGGGTGATTTTTGAAAATGGCAAATCGCCAGTGAAAGAAGAGCGTCGAATTGATCTGCCAATTTTCTTACTGTCTAACAATGTATCTTATGCTGGTATCGCAATTCCTACCTTGAAAAAACGCGGTACAACATTTGACAGCATTACAATTAATGGTTCAAAGACCAGCACTATTGCAGATATGGACAAGATAATTAGTGCCGAATTCGATCAGGAGTTTCCATATATTTTAGCTCGTGAAATCACCCGAGTAACATTAAAAACCATCGCTCAAAAACAAGTTAAAGATGAAAACGCTTTACTTGGTGATGCATTAGCCATTTTACAAATGGTGACTACTGGTGCTGATATTCGAACTTTCTCAGCCCTACCGAGTGAATATCAAGCAACCCGAATCAAAGCCAAACACAATAAAGTTGAAATAAAGGCAGGATCTTTCACTATTCCAGTTGAGCTTAGTACAGAATCCAACAAACACATCATCTACGTGAAAGCGGTCTCTCCATTAATAGAACCATCCGTAAAAGTCGTAAATATTTAAGGATAAACATGAAAAAATTGACAATTGCAGCTGTTGTAGCTGCGATGAGCTTGGTTGGTTGTAAAACAACCACATCTTATATTGATGCTGCTGATACAACGACAAATGTGGTAGCAGCCCTCTCTTACGCTGATTTCTCGAAAGCAGCAAATGAAATGGCCGATGACATTATTTCTAATAAATTGATGACTCACCCTCAAGCAGATGTTGGTGGTCGATACATTATTTATGTAAGTGGCATTGAGAATGACACTATGCAGCGCTTAGACACTGATCAGCTAACCAAATCTTTAAGAGTTAAGTTACTTCAATCAGGCAAGTTCTTAGTAACAACTGCATTCGGTGAGGACGATGCCACAAAAAAAATGCGTGATTTAAAAAATTCCAAAATGGTCAAACAGGCAAGTGTCAAAGGAGATAACCAAGTACTAGCCCCAGACTTTAGCCTATCAGGCAAAATCCTTCAGCGAGACTCAACTCTAGATAACGGAGATACACGAATTGAGTACTATTTCCAAATGTCACTAACCAATATAGAAAATGGTTTAGCGTATTGGGAAGGAGAGCGAGTAGTCGGCAAGGTAGCGGATGGCTCAAGTGTGAGCTGGTAGGTAGCGTCAAATGATGGGCAGTGAAAGCTGCCCATTACTTTTAGTTAGAGGGTTAGGTGATTAAAAATGAAATTAAACCAATTACTTACAGCAATGGTAATCGCGGGCTTGTCATTACCAACACATGCATCTCAAGAAGGTAATTTAGTAGATACAACAACGGTAGCAGAAATAACAGAAGAGGCTGCGGGCAAACAAACCGATAAAGATGTGGTCCAAGTTCAAAACGATGTTGATACCACTGATGCCATTGATGAAAAGCTTGATGCTTATGTGTCAAACGTAAAACGCACCTTATATAAACAGGGTAAGCAACATAGTGTATTTATTTATTCTGGTTCTGCTGAAATCATGGCAGATCGCAATGACCCTCGATGGGCAGAGTTTCGAGTAGCAGCATTAGATAAGGCCGTATTAGAGGCGCAAAAAGAATACTTACAAACACTAAATACCAGTGTCGAAAATAACATGCTTTACTCCATGACAAAAAATAGCGGCTTGCCGACCCCGACTGAAGAGGATTTTAAGAGTGACTCTCAGATGGCAAGCTTCTTAGATAAAGTGGTTGCGGTGCTGGAAGGTAAACTTGATGCAGAATTACAAGAAATGGGGATTGATCCAAAAGAGTTTGAAGCAGCCCCACCATCGATCAAGCGCGATCTATTTAAAGAATCAGTGATCAAGCAAACTATAAGGTCTTCATACGGTGATTTGGCTGGAATGATGATTATCAAAACCTATGAGGAAATCAGAGATTCTGGTCAAGGAACAGTTGGGGTTGTACTTGCTTTGTCTGCAAATAAACGAGATCAAGTTCGTGCAATGATCGATTCCGGCGGTCAAATTACACCACAGAAAGATAAAGCTAACCCTAAAATGACATCTATCTACGATATGTTTTATAACCAAAAAGACAGTCTATATCTGAAGGTAGGAACTCAAGTTAGCTATGACTCCGACGGCTATCCCATGTTGATTTCATACGGTCAAGCAGGCGTTACTTATACATCCTCACCAACGGAAAGAAAAATTGAACGTAAAGCAGCTAAGAGCTTTGCAACGAACAACGCTTGGGCGAGCTTGGCACAAACCTATAATCTGAATGGCGATTTCCAAGAGTCAACTTCAGAAGAAAACCGTGTCAGTAAAGCTGAGCAGTTCGATTTGATAACAGGTGCTGTTCGCAAAAAGTCCCCAGGCTTAACTAATGAATTAATCAAATCCGTTCAACAAAGTGCTTCAATGACATCAAGTGTACAAAATATGACTGGTGTAAGTACTGAGTTTGAATGGCGTCGTAAACACCCTGTGATGGGGCATGAAATGGTGGGGACGGTACTCGTTTGGCATCCCAAGAAGATTGTGAGTGCAAAAAATATGGCAAGTGGAATGAGTGCTGAAAAGCTGGCGCAAGAAGCCCTGGGAGCAGAAACTCTCTCTGATAACATTAACTCGGCTGAATCGGAAGATATGTTTGATGTGGCGGATTTTTAACATGAATAAAAGGCTTATACTACTTTGCGCAGCAAGCTTATTCTCATGTTTATCTAGTGCTGCAAGTTATGAGAAAGTTATAACAAATGGGCAAGGAGAAACATTAGATCAGGCTATTGATGTCAGTTTAAGGCGTGCGGTAGAACAGGTCTCAGGTGTATCTATTGAAAGTGCCCGCACTTCACTCCTTACATCAATTAACGACGGAAAGACAAAACAGTTAAACGACTCTATGGCAGATGGCACTGCAACATACTCGCGAGGGAACGTTAAGTACAAAGTGCTACATGAAAAGTGTTCAAGTTATGGCTGTGAGGTAAAGTTAGAGGTTAAGGTTGAGGTTGACCCTAGAGAGAAAATAAAAGATCAAAATGCCAAAAGAAGAACAATCGCTGTTGGTAGTTTTTCTGGCCCAAAAGGCACTATTATCGGCAAAAAAGTCGAAGAACTTTTGGTGCAAGACCGAAAGTTCAAAGTACTATATGACAGACTCGACCCAACGTTACAGTATTTTGTAACTGGTCAGGTTGTTACTGCTAACACTAACAAAAGTGTCGTCGATAACTCACGTACCGTAGAGCTCACAGGGGAAAGCATTAAAGATGTGAAAACCTACTATAGCTCTAAAGTTTTGGTAAAATTTCAAATTCTCGATGTTGTCAATAATCAAGTGAAATGGTCAGCAACTATTCCAACCACTTCAAGTAGAAACAATTTGAATCTTCTGGTTGATATTGCTTCGAAAAAAATATTTAACCAACTAAAAGATAATATTTATCCGTTAGTGGTTTTAGTTGGCGATAATGGCTCTTTAGTTTTGAACTCGGGCGGCAATACAGTTAAGCAAGGACAATACTTTGATGTCTTCAATTTGGGTGAAAAATTTATCGATCCAGTGACAAAAGAGAGTTTAGGCCACGATGAAATCAAAGTTGCGACCATTGAAGTGACCAAAGTATTACCTAAGTTTGCCTATGCAAAAGTAGTAAAAGGAAATATTGCAGAAATCGAAAATCATAGTATTGCACGTAAGTCCGCTTATACGAAGTCAAAACGAAAGCATACAGAACATGCGAAGCCAAAAGTCGTTAAGCCTAAAGAGGAAAAGAAAACTACTGGGATCATTCTCTAAATACAAACACACTATAAATAATATTCAGCAGAAAGTGAGATGATAAGACACGACCAATGTCAACACTAATAACTAATAGAAAGGCAAGGCTCTCAGGCCTTGCCTTTCATTTAATCATGCCGCATACCACCCGTCAGCCAGCACTTCTGCTTGATCCAGTACCAGCTTAATCGCCTCTTCAGCCGCATCAGGTGGATATTTCCAGCGACGCAATAAACGGCGTACAAGGTTACGCATCCTTGCTCGCACGCTTTCTCGTTTCTGCCAATCTACAGTAGCGGATTTACGCAGTTGGTGCGTGAGTTCAATGGCGAGTTGGCGCAGGTTGTCATCGCCCAAGGTGCGCACAGATGCCTCGTTGGTGACCAATGCACGGTAAAACGCAATTTCATCAGTGGAAAGCCCCAGCTTTTCCATCATCTCAGCGTCAGCTTGCATCTCTTTAGCCCACTGTATCCGTCATTCCGCAGCCAATTTCAGAATTAAAACAATGTGATCCAGTGAGCGTTTACAGGTGTTAGTGCGACAGACATCTTGACCGCGATCCCCAGTTTTGATCTATTACTGTTATTTAACGGTCACTTTATTATTTCTGCTGCTCAACCTGTCATTAAACGCCTAGACCACTTAGGGCTAATCGCTGCTTTCTGTCATGAAATCGGTTTACCAGGCATTATTGATTGCATCATTCCTAAGTACTCGGATCACAATGTTTCACATGGCGATGCAGTCTTAGCAATGATTCTTAATGGCCTTGGCTTTCACAGTAGAACGCTGCATATGTTCTCTGACTTCTTCGAGACAAAGCCTGTTGCCAAGTTGCTCGCTAAAGACATTGAAGCGCACCATTTAACTGACGATGTACTCGGACGTACTTTAGATGCTTTATATGAAGCTGATGTCGCCGCACTTTATCAAGCGATTGCAGAGCATGTCGTTGATAAGCTAGGACTTAAAACAGACTCTGTCCACCTTGATATCACTAGCTTCCATGTCGATGGTGAATACGCCCAAGACGAAGATCTTAATGCCATCAAGCTGGTAAAAGGCTACAGCCGAGACCACCGTCCAGAGCTAAATCAAGTGGTCCTTGAGCTGATTTGTGAAAACCAAGCAGGCCTACCTGTTTACATGCAAGCGCTTAGTGGCAACACCAACGATTCTAAGGCATTCTCAGAGGTCACTAAACGGCATATTCATTGCCTGAAGGCAGCTCAAAACAGTCGCTACTTCATCGCCGATGCCGCTCTATACACCGAAGAAAGCATTCGTTCACTGGATGAGCAACAACAGAAGTTTATTACGCGTGTTCCAATGACCATTAAGTCAGCCAAAGAAGCCTTAATGAACCTTGAGTCAGAGCAGTTGAGCCGTATCGGTAATGGCTACTCGGGTTGCTGGGTTGACGCTGATTATGGCTCGGTATCTCAGAAGTGGCTGTTGATTCATAGTGAATAAGCAACCAAGCGAGAAGAGGTAACGTTCTATAAGAACTTATGTAAGAGAGGAATAAAGTTTCATACTAAACAGTCAAGCACCCTTGATCGAACCGTTTAAGATTAAACATAACCAAAAATAAAGATTCATACTAATTGCTACCACCATGTCCGAATCAAGCTACAAATGAGTATTAAAGTATCATACTCGTTGTAACTCACTTCTGGACAAAACTTTCTTAGAGTAATCACCTAAATTAGAAAAGTGCGGATAACTTTACGTATTGAGAAGTGACGCCGCGTTGCGAATTCCTCTTGAACAACTTGTTATGCTGCTGGACTACCACTTGAGATTCAAGCCTTTAAGATCGCAACCTTCTGGAGCAGTGTTTTGAACACTTCTAACATATGTATTCCAATCTTTCGTACTCCGCCCTAATGATGTTTCATGATCAATTTCAGCCTGAATCTTATTACATGTCTCACGCAATTTTCTTTGATCTTCTTCACGCTCAACTAGCATAGATTGGCTCATTCTATCTGCTGTTATCCCCGCGAAGTATAACTTAGATTGGTCCTCTGATATTTTCAGCAACTTACCGTTGTAGGACAAACCATCATCTTCAATACTTAGAGGAAAAACTTTTGATGGATATTTCAAATTTTCAATAAAAATATAAGAATCCCCATCTTTTTTTATCTCAGCTAAGATTTCCGAACCAGTAAATGGAGATTTATATAAATAACTACCAATATAATTATCTTTGCTTTCACCACAACCAGCTAGAAACAACATTGATAATAAAATCGATTTTACATATTTCATTTCACTCATCCTAAAGTTAATTTAAAGCAGCATAACGCTTATTAGTCGGCTAAAAGCCGTTTTTCATTCCGTGATTATGCAACTTTTTTAATATCACTTCAATGTGTAATCAAATGGTTAATGAAAGTTAACCCCGCTTTCGATTGCACGATGCCTTATAATTTCTCAAAGGCTGATTTCCAAACTCCTTCGGATAAATGTTGATAAGGAAAAACACTAGGAACGAAATGTGCAATAACTTTTTCTCTGAGTTGTTTTGGGGCAAAGGCGTGTTTGCTATAGTCGGTTCGCATCACCTCTGCCAAGTGAACTGACAGAGGAAAAGTGACAAACTTTATTGTAAGTGATCAGACTTTATTGGACTCGATGAAACTATATTGTCTTCTGACAATAATTACATAATTATAAAGATATTTATTCATTGTGTAATGCGAAAACGCGCATGGAATGGCAAGATTTGAGTGAAATGGATGAGAATTTGTAAGCGAAAAAGTGGACCGCCACCGATCTCCTAGACAAATTTCGCCTATTGAAGCGATCTATTTTGAGCCGCCCATGATGAAAGACGAGATGCACCAAATAAGTGCTAACGACAACGTCACCAAACGCAAAAATTGCTAGCCATAAAATATGGCTAGCACAAACGTTAAATATGATTTTGTTAAAAATTACTTTTCAAGTGCGGACTGAATAAATAGTACCAGGGGAGGCTTTGTTTTTTACTTATAGTAGCTAATATATATATGTATTAGCTACTATTTAAAGTCGAAGGCAACGATATGTGTAGGAGAGGAATAAAGTTTCATACTAAGCAGTCAAGTAACCCTGTTTGTACCGTTTTAAATGAGACCGCAACCGTCTCCAGTACCGATTACTTCGGTGACCCTGTTTATACCTACTCCCTCAAAGAGGGGATCGAAGATGGTTTTCTTGCCCCCTACAAGGTGGTGCGGGTCGATATAGACGTTGATCTGCAGGGTTGGCGCCCAACCAAAGGGCAGCTCGACAAACAGGGTAACCTGATTGAAGACCGTATCTATAACCAGAAGGATTTCGACCGCACCTTGGTGATCCACCAAGCAAAGAGAGAAACTTCTCTCTTATTGTTATATTTGCGCTGTTATTTCAATTAATTTTACACTCTAATTGCGATATCGACGCCACAGGGCAACACCGGAATTATCTCAGCTACTGCAAAATTAATGTGGCTCTGCTTTGTTTTATACCAATCTAAAAAAGCCTCAGCAGATTGATGAGGCTTTGAGTGGAGATTATGTTAATTCAAGGTTCGATGGATCTTCCGGTGGCACATCAATATCATGCTCTTGCATATTCCACGGTAAGATGCCCGGCGAAATATGTAGGAAGTGTAAATAACGTTCGAACTGGTTCAAGATGTCGTTAATAATATCTTGTTGTTCATAGTTATAAACATCATACGCTTGACCACCGCGGCGTAAAAAGACTTCTGCACGGTAGTAGTACTTATCCTCTGGCACTTCACCTTCATTATAAGCAAATTCAGGCAAGTCATAACCACGTAAGCGAATTTCATAGATGAACTCAACTTGCCCTTCTTTGAACACTTCAAAGTGTGCGCGACACAGCTCTTCGTCAAATCTCACTTCCGCTTCCCAATCCTGCTCTTCCAGCTCTTGCTCAACACGCTTCATACTATTGAGAACAGTAACACTAATGAATTTTTCAACATCAGAGCGATCTGGGAAATCAACTAAATTAGCTAAGCGTTTTTTCCATAATCCTTTCCCTACCCCCGTAGAGCTAGACTGTTGAGACTGCATATATTGTTGCTGACTGTCTTCATGGTGGCCTTCAATACGGAGAGCTTTGATCATACCCACCATAGCAACTAACATAATGATGGCAAAAGGCAAAGCACTCACCACACTCGCCGTTTGTAAAGCACCCAGACCACCCGCTAAGAGTAGAACAGAAGCGACAATCCCTTCCGTTGCAACCCAGAAAGTACGTTGCCATGCAGGCGTATCGTGCACACCACCTGAAGCCAGTGAATCAATCACAAGTGAACCGGAGTCAGATGAAGTCACAAAGAAGGTAATGATTAAGATAACCGTAAGAAACGAGATAATCGAAGTCATCGGCAAGCGTTCAAACAGCTTAAATAAGGCGATAGCGTTATTGTTTTGCACTTCTTGAATGATGTGGTGATAACCATCTGTCATGATCATGTGCAAGGCCGTATCACCAAACACGGAGAACCATAGAAAAGTAAAGGTAGTAGGTACTACCATCACACCCACAACAAACTGCCGAATGGTACGACCACGACTAATTTTCGCGATGAACAAACCTACAAATGGTGCCCAAGCGATGGTCCAGCCAAAGATAAACAGTGTCCAGTTCCCGATCCAATCACTGGCGACATATGCTTGTAGATTAAATGTGCGTTCAACAATATTACTTAAATAACTACCTGTATTTTGCATAAAGGTATTAAGAATAAAGAGAGTTGGACCTGCTGCAAATACAAAGACCATCAGCAATATTGCGAGAGCAATATTTAATAACGATAAGTTTTTTACCCCTTTATCCATACCTGCAAGAACGGAAACCAGTGCACACAATGTGATTAGCGTAATAGCAATGATTTGCACGGTGCTATTAATTGGAATATCAGGCCATAAGTAATGCAAGCCTGTGTTAATTTGGGTAACCGACAATCCTAATGTGGTCGCGATACCAAATAACGTACCTAAAATCGCAAACACATCAACCGCATGACCAATCGGGCCGTGAATTTTATCCCCAATTAACGGATAAAGCGTCGAGCGCATTGAAAGAGGCAGGCCATGGCGGAAAGCAAAATACGCCAGTGCTAAACCGACTAAACCATAGATAGCCCAGATATGAAAACCCCAGTGGAAAAATGCAATTTGCATCGCTTCTCGGGCGGATTCAACCGTTTCGGGTGCTGCGGTTGGTGGTGAAGCATAGTGTAGAACTGGCTCTGCTACACCAAAGAATAAAAGTGCGATGCCGTACCCTGCCGAAAACAACATAGCAAACCATTCCATGAAGCTGTATTCAGGTTCCGCATGATCGGGACCTAACTTAATCTCTCCCCATTTACTGACTGCCACTGCTACTATAAAAACCAAAAATATCGCAACAGCTAGCATATAAAACCAGCCAAAATTAGTGGTTACTTCTGATAATAATTGAGAAAAAAAGTCCCCAGCTCTCTCTGGGTTAGAAATGGTACCGACTACCAATAATACAATAACGACAACTGCAGGTATAAAAACGGGGATAAGAACGGTCGATCTCCGCCTATTATCTGAAACATCCATGCGTTTCTCCTCTATTCGTTTAACTTACCTATTATGTAATTAAAAGCATATTAAAATTCAATCTTACAAAAACAATAAGAACAAAGTGATAACTAAAATATTAAAGTACAAATCTGAAGGATTAATATCTACAATGAGACTGAATTAATGATATCTAAATCTACTTTTGCGCAAATAAACCGTGAGCTTACGGCAGTATAGCTCAACTTTTAGCAACAAGTCGTGATTTACTGAGTGTCTGTCCATTAAGAGGATCGACACCGTGCCACAACATAAACTAGAACAAGCCATTGCCGCGTTTGATCACTGGTGCCAAAACCGAACTAAACGCACTCACACTCCTAACGAACTTCGACAATTGGCCGTTGAATTAGCAGACAGTCACTCCCATAATCACATTGCTACTGCGTTGAGGATTAACGCTCGACAACTCAAGATTTGGTGTGACCATGCTGCTGTCAGTTCCACCGCCCCCTCTGACTTTATGTCATTGCCTATCGAGCACGAATTTGAGCCTAATACAGAGCATCGTTTGAGCATTGAAATGACGCTACCAAACTCAAGTCAAATTCGTATTAGCGGAGAGCTGTCACTTCATCTGCTCCAAACCTTGCTGCAAGATGTGGGGGCATTAGCATGATCCATCTAACTGCGCAGACCCAAATCCTTCTGGCCATTAAGCCTGCCGATTTTCGTTGTGGAATTGATGGCTTTGTCGCCCTCTGTCGTCATCAGCTCAAACAAGAGCCACGTAGCGGTACCCTGTTTGTGTTCACCAATCGACGCCGAACCATGTTAAGGGCGCTATGCTACGATGGTTCCGGATACTGGTTGATGAGTAAGCGCCTGACCAAAGGGCGCTTTCAAGATTGGCCGAGGAAATCTCAAGAGACGATCACGCCTTTAGTCGCTAGGCAATTGAAAGCCCTGCTGACAGGGCTGCCAGGCTGGCAAAGAGTGTGAACAAACGCACAGTCTACGGGTTCAAACAAACGATCGTTTCGATCGAGTTGACCGATCATGCTGAGCTGAAATAATGAGATACATCATCAGAGCACATTAGCCGACAGGATAGAAAGTGGCGCAAGAGTTTACCGACATAGATAGCGAAGAGTTGGATGGACTTATCCAGCGAGTGCAGGAGGCGAAAGAGCATGACCTGGCACTGAGCGCGGAAGATTGTCATATCCTGTTGAAAGCATTAAAAACGCTGGCGGCCTTACAAGAGCGCTTATCTGATAACGATATTACCTTGCATAAACTGCGTAAACTGGTGGGAATGGTCAGATCGTCAGAGACCATGGATACCCTGCTTGGCCAGAAAGCCAAGAAGAACAAAAAACGTGGTCAAAAACGGTCCAAACCTAAAGCGACTCAACCTGATGTGCCGGTAAAAACAAAAGTTACTCAGCACAAATTAACCGACCTAAGGAAAGGCGATGCATGCCCGGAGTGCCATCAAGGCAAGCTGTATAAGTATGAGCCGGCTACCTTGCTGCGTATCACGGGGCAAAGCCCATTCGTAGCTGAGCAGCATGTTATGGAACGCTTGCGCTGCAATGCGTGCGGTCAGTACTTCAAGGCGACATTGCCTGATGATGTCGTTGAGGATGGAGGGCCGAGTCAGAAATACGGTTACAGTGCTCGCACTTTAATGGCTCTGCATAAGTTTTGTGCTGGTGCGCCTTATTATTGCCAAGAAAGCATGCAGGCTCTGATGGGAGTAAAGCTTACAGCGTCAACCATTTTTGACCAAGTTGAGTTGGTAGCCAATAGCTTACAACCCGTTTATAACCTGCTTAGAATTTTTGCAGCCAACGCCGAGCATTACTACTTAGACGACACGAGTAATCGAATCTTAGACAAAGTCCCAATCGAAAAACCGCAACGCAATGGCACCAAAATGCGAGAGCGCACCGGCGTTTACAGTACGGGTTTAGTCGCTGGGTTAAAAGGCGGGCACAATGTGGTGTTATACAAAACGAACATTGGGCATGCGGGCGAGTTCATTGACGAGTTGCTGAGCGAGCGCGGTAAAACGCTATCTACTCCCATATTGATGAGCGATGCCTTATCCAGCAATCGCCCATCTCTTGGTTATGAAGTCCAACACTGTCTGTGCAATAGTCACGGGCGGCGGCAGTTCGCGGAAGTGCTTCACTCATTCCCAACCGAAGTTGAACAGGTATTAAAGTGGTATGGAATGATCTGGGATAACGATCATGAGGCCAAAGTCTTGAGACTCAGCAGTAAGCAGCGACTTGCGTGGCATAAGAAAGTATCTCTGCCGGTGATGGAGCAGATCCGTGAATGGGGAGAGACAGAACTTAATAGAGGGCGTGTTGAAGAAAATAGTGGTCTTGGCAAAGCGATTGGATACTTCAATAAACACTATGACGGGCTTAGCGCGTTCTGCCACATCGAAGGGGCTCCGATAGACAATAACAAAGCGGAGCAAGCCCTCAAACTGGTCGCCAGAAACCGTAAGAATGCGATGTTCCATAAAACTCAAGCTGGCGCCAGTATTGCTGATGTGGTGATGGGAATGATAGCGACGTCAGCCGAAGCCGGTATCAACGTCTTGGATTACTTCAATACGCTGCAGCGTAAACAAGGTGAAGTAAAGGCGACCCCACAGCAGTTCCTACCTTGGAATTACCTATCTAATATCTAACCAAGAAATGCTCCTGCTTCGTCTGGAGCCAACTCTGCGCACCGATGTAAGCTATCTTCCCGTAAGCTCACGATCAGTTGAACCGCTTATATACTTCGGTAATTGCGTTACAACGAATATACTCAGGGCTTAAATTCGACGAAAAGCTTGGACCTGCGTTAGCCCACTTATTTGATAAATATCCGATAGCCAATCGTTTTATATCTGCAATGGGCTTTCCTGCGGAGTGGAAGCAAGAACCTTTGCTTTTCGAACTTGATTAAACCAGTCTTGAAATCTGAGTTTGATGATCTTTTTGTAAGGCGCTTTTGTCCCGAAGTGACCTTGCCAACATAAAAAATCATTTTTACTGCATGATTGTTGTTGCCGTCACATGAGCAGGATTTGGGCAAATTCCGGTTATCTTCTAACATGTATGTTATAGCTGAAAACGATTTTGGGGCAGATTCGATTTAGAAATGGCAGCGTATCGACTGCGCTGCCATTTTAATATGATACTTTAATACTCAGTATGAATCTTTATTACTTGGTATGAGACTTTATTACTCTCTCACAACTTAGACAAAAATATCACCAAAGAGCAGAGAGCGCTGGGCCAACTAATGAAAAAGAGGTTTGCCTGCGCAGTGGATGCCGAGCAAGCAATGGGCGACTTCGCCAGCCAGTGTCATTTGCTTGGTTTTGCACAATCAACCATCGTTAAAGAGCCAATCTATTCAGGTCGTGGTCGGCCAAAGAAAGACGAAAAGCCAAGGGGATACCACTATTTGATAGATGCTACGCCTTATACCGATCTAGAAAAAGTGAAACTGGCCAAGCTTAAAGTGGGTATGTTTATTCTCGCCACCAACGATACTGACTACGCCGATCTCACAATGGCTGCATTGCTTGAGCATTACAAGTCTCAGCAAAAGGTTGAGCGCGGCTTTCGCTTTTTGAAAAGCCCTGAGTTCTTAACATCATCAATTTTCCTGAAGAAACCTCAGCGAATCGAGGCACTACTGATGATCATGACGCTTAGCCTACTCGTTTACGCGAGCTTAGAGCACAAAATCCGAGAGAGTCTCACTAAGACCGAGGAATTCTTTCCTAGCATGGTAAAGAACAAGACGACAACTAAACCGACGGCACGTTGGGTATTCTTAAAATTCGAAGGTATCGACACGCTCGAATTTGGCGGCCAAAGCTTCATAACGGGTGTTCAAGAGCATCAGACTCAGCTCCTTAGGCTTCTTGGTGTACTGTATGAAGCGGTTTATTCCTAAATTGGCTGCGGAATCTCGGATTGAACCTCATGAATGTAGCAGCCCCGCAAATAAATTCAATGCTTATCCGAAGGATTGGTTGTAAGAGGTGAAAATCGGTACAGTCTTCAGACTGTACCGATAAGGTTATTAGTGTTGTGTCACACTGATGGCTTTTGTACTGCTATTGAAATGAATCTGATAGGTGGCGTAGTCGCCGACTTGATAATCCGTACTTGGGTAGGATTCTGTCCACGAACCATCATCAATTTTAAACCTTGCGGGTGACTCTTCACCATTGAAGGTTTGGGTTGTTGTGTAAAGGCCGGTTTGCTCATTGTAATCCAATGCGGCTAATCCCCATCCGTTTGCTGTTCCTCGGAAGTACCAAGTTTCATTTCCACCATTTGTGTTGCTGGTGCACTGGGAGAGATCTTTCCATTCACCATTGGCATAACAAAGGTTTGGTGCTGAAACATTCATATCGAGTGTTTGGCGGCTGCCTTGATCACTGAAAATGACTTTCAAGCTAGTGAGGTTAGTACCAAAGTCATAGCAATATTGACCATTTTGTTGAGTCATTGCTTGCCCTGGCCAAGTTGCGTTAGCAATAGGCGTTGCTGCATCCACATTCCAGAAGTAGAGGTAAGGTTGAGAGAAACCTTGCTGATTGTCATAACAGATTTGGGTGGCATTATCGTTATCATTATCCTCTTCTGTGATTAGGGTAAACCCACAGTCGGCTAAAGATTTCCAGCTACCATCGCTATAACACGTTCCTGTAGTGGTGGTGAGATCGTTACTCTTATTGGCACCTTGATTTGAAAAAATCACATTCACACTTGAAAGCTCAGTTTCAACATCATGGCAATAGAAATCACCATTTGCCGTCATGGTAACGCCAGGCCAAGTGGCGTTTGTGAGTGAGCCTGCTGGTTGTGCTCCCCAGTAGTAGAGTGTTGGTGAAGTGTGATTAGCGGCATTGTCGTAGCAGAGGTTGGTTGCTGTGACGGGAGTTGCTGGTTTTTTATCGCTATCACTATCACTATCACAATCGGTGCAGGTTTGTCCTACTTTTGCTCCGACATGAATGGCCGCCGCATTATGAGAAGCCACGGTGAAATGGGCATAACCTGAACTGTCTACACTGATGGTGGTGCCACTGCATGTTCCCGTTTGTGAGTTAAAGTCACCACTGATGATGTCGCAATATTCACCCGCTGGCATTCCGGTAGCAAAACCTTGGTTGATGCCTTTGTTGTCGTCTCGGTTAATGACAACAAAACCTAGCCCACCACGGCCAAAGGCCACTTGGTTATAGCCATCATCCCACCAGTTGGTCACGCGCCATTCTGCTGCAGTGTGATTACGAAAAGCCACCATATTGGCTACGCCGCGCCAGCGATGTTCACAAACCCAGTCTCCTCCATCAAAACCACAGGCGTTACCCGTATGTATGCCAGTTGCGGGGGGGCCTGCATCAAAATCATTGAAGTAGTAGCCTGACATGACTTTGGGGTATCCATAGGGATAGGCCAACGTAAAGACATTACCGAGGAAGTAGAGGTTACCAAAATCTTGGTGGCTGAGTACTTGTTCTGGGTTGTGACGTTCTTCATCATGGTTCGTTACAAAAGTCACCGCATCACTGTTGCCTAACCAGCCACTCCATGAACCAATCCCTTGTAAATCTTTGATTCCTCCGTGTTTAAATTTAGGGCCAAGGGTTCGAGCAAAGAAGAATTCAGTCACATCACCAATATAAGTGTATTCCCCCGGTTTTACTGGCTCATTTTCCGCTCCGATCACTTCTTGGAAAATATAAGGGGTGCCGTGTAACTTACTTTTTATCGCGGCAATATCTTCAGCAGGGATATGTTTGGCTGCATCAATACGGAATCCGGCAACGCCCATGCTGATGGCCTCATTCATGTAGTCCGCAATTTTTTGCCGCACATATTCGGAGCTGGTTTTCAGATCGTTAAGCCCGACTAAATCACAGTTTTGTACGGACCAACGATTGGAATAATTAATATCACTGGTGCAGCTATTAAAGTCATTCGTTCCATAAGGAACTTCTGGGAAATTCCGATTCCATGCTGCCATATGGTTGATGACAGCATCGAGATAAATATCCACGCCCGCTGTTTTACAGCGTTGAACCATATCTGCAAATTGCGCTCGGTTACCGCTGCGCCCTTCAAAAGAATAGCTGACAGGTTGATAGCGAGCCCACCAAGCGGGGTTATCAACACTTTTTTGAGGGGGTGAGATTTGTACGGCAGCAAATCCTTTTGGGCCCAGGAATTCTTCACATTCTTGAGCAATATCTTGCCAACCCCATTCAAATAAATGGACGAAGGCGGTTTTGGGAACGTCTTGGGCATAACTTGGTGCCCCCCCGATTAAACTCCCGAATAACATGAGCCCGGCAGACAAACTCTTGTTGAATTTCATATTCTTTCCTTAAGTTTGAAATCTTAAAATGTAAGAAAAAATGTATTATGTCTAAAAAGACAGCAGAACTTTAGGACAGATAAAAAGGAATACATCTTTAAAGAAAGGTGATTGTGAGAATGGTCATTATTTGCACGGTGTTTGTTTTGATAGATTTAAATACAGTCACTAAATGTACACATCAAGCATGAAATAAAAAATAAAAATTGGAATAGAGATTAAGCTATCATTTAACTATCTGATTTTTATTGAATTTGATGGCTTTTTATTGATGCATAATGTGATGCATTTGGCAAAATCGTGAAATTAGAGGAGATTGGTTAATTTATGATTTTTCCTCCTTCCCAAGAGAGGAATAATATTGTGTTAATGTTTTTGGTGTTGGTGAGAAGATAGAGATTCATTAATCTGTGATATACCCGTGATCATTGAAGATGCTTGATTTTCGATAGAATCAGGATCATGCTACGAACCATGAAAATTACACTGACTCCTCAACAGAAACTGCAACTCGAACAAATGCACGACATTGAACGTGATAGTCGAGTTTGCGACCGTATTAAGGCTGTTTTGCTGGCTTCTGAAGGCTGGATCAGACTATGATTTCACAAGCTCTTCGTATTCATGAATCGACCGTTGCTCGTCATCTCAGCGACTACGTTCTTTCTGAAAAACTTAAGCCTGAAAATGGCGGAAGCCAAAGCAAGCTTTCTGCTACTCAAACCATGCACCTAATCGAGCATTTGACTGAGAAAACCTATTCTCACACGCATCAAATTGTCACTTACGTTAAAGAGACATTTGGACTGGATTACACGGTTTCTGGTATGAATAAATGGCTTCACCACAATAGTTTTAGCTACAAGCAACCGAAAGGCGTACCACACAAGTTTGATGAAGCACAACAGCAAGCATTTATAGAGGCTTATGAAGCGTTAAAGGCAAGCTGTGGCAAGGATGAATCGATAGTCTTTATCGACGCAGTTCACCCAACACTATCAACAAAAATATCTCATGGCTGGATACGAACTGGTCAGGATAAAGTGATTGAAACAACGGGTAATCGTAGCCGATTGAACATTATTGGCGCACTGAACTTGTCGGATATTGGAGCAACCATTGTTCACAACTATGAGAGCATTAACAGTGAATCGATTGTTCGCTTTTTCTGTGAGTTAAGAAAGAGTTATCCCTTAGCCCATAAGCTTCATATCATCTTGGATGGTGCGGGATATCACCGCAGTGACTTAGTCAAAGATGCGGCGTTTGTCCTGAATATTGAACTGCATTATCTTCCACCTTACAGTCCAAACCTCAACCCAATCGAGCGGCTATGGAAAGTAATGAATGAGAGAAGGCGAGGAACAACGTTTACTTCAAAAGAAAACGGGACTTCAAGGCGGCAATAGACCAATTTTTTGCAGTGACTCTTCCAGAGATCGCAGGCTCTTTGACATCTCGAATTAATGATAATTTTCAGGTTCTCAAGCCAGCATCTTCAAGTTGATTCGGTATAACGGCATATATACGGTTGGACTCTATGGTATTGTTAACTAGCAGCTCATGCTGAACTCTATATATGGAGTGAAAAGTATTAAGAAGAGTGACTAGTACACTGAACACACTCAGGCACAGAATTAACTTTCTCAGATTTAACTTATCCCTCATCTGTTTCATTTCCTCCATATACTCCATAAGTTAAATCATCCATTTTTTCATTAGATATAAAAGACATTGCCACTCACAGATCTATACTAACTCAAAGACTTAATCAGACCTTTGAATACTCTGTATGAAACATTACTCCTTACTTAGAGTTATCTTGAGCAAAACCCCATAGAGAGTAACTCCAAGACGTGACTAACCAACATACGTTAAAACGCCAGAATAGCCCTAACGGTCTGTGATTGATGCTCGATGTAACATTTTAAACACTTTAGTGATGTGTCACTAGATTGATATGCAATGTAATGATAATTTACTTATTTACTTATAAACTTACTCATGGGCAGTAAAAAAATAATACTGTGGTCAATATGAAAAGAGATATAAAATCCTCCACTAAGTTCGTTTTTACCTACTTTGTGTTTGCGTCGCTATGGGTTTGGTTCTCAGATAAAGCAGTAGAACTCCTATCGAGCAATACACAAGTCTATACCTTGGTTCAATCACTGAAGGGAATGTTATTTATAGTGGTCACATCTTTATTGCTGTGGGGACTGGTAAAAAAGAACAATCGAGAACTTGAACAAGCGAATGACATTGACTCTGTAACAGGTTTACACAGCCCTTTGGTATTTTTTCGCTGCCTAGAACAAAAAATCCAAAATGCCAAAGAAGATGAGCACTACGTTCTTTTTCTTCTTGATATTGATAACTTTAAACCCATAGCCGATCGCCTCGGTTTTACGAAAAGTAGTCAGTTTCTAAAGGATATCGCACAATCTATTGACTCTCATACGGTCTTTCCTCTTCTCTCATCACGAATACACTCTGATGGGTTTGCTTGTTTGGTACGAATGCATGATGAAAATCAAATAGCTCTGCACTTAGCTCGCGTTCAAAAGCAGTTTAATCAACATGCAAAAAGTCATGAAATTGATGTGACATGCTCTATTGGTGTGGCCTTCTACCCGTATGATGGAGAGAGTGTCAAGCAACTCATGTCGTCGGCAAAAGATGCTCTAGCTCAGGCAAAAAAAACAAAAAATACTATCCGATACCACGACAAAAAACTCGCTGAAAAAGATTTCCAAAAACAACGTATGATTATAGAGTTGCGTCATGCGATTCAAGAAGAGCAAATACAGATAGTCTTTCAACCAAAATATCGCCTAAAAGACAAGAGAATGATGGGAGTTGAAGTGCTATCTCGCTGGACTCACTCTCAATACGGAGATATACCTCCATCAGTATTTGTCACGCTGGCAGAAGAAAATAATCTTAGTAGCGCTTTAACGAAGCTAGTAATCAAGCAAGCATCAAAGCAACTTAAAGAAGCTCAGCTCCTAGGCCGTGTCATCCAAAGCGTATCTGTAAATATTTCAGCGACTGAGCTAAATAGCACTGAGGATATTCATCAAATTGAGTATCAGCTAAATCAAGACACTGAACTTTCAAAATACCTATGCCTTGAAATCACAGAGACAGCTACACTTAAGAATATAGAAAAATGTGCAAGCCTAGTAAAAAAAATGAAAAGGTCTGGTGTAGCGTTCTCTATCGATGACTTTGGAGTCGGTTATACCTCATTTGGAATTTTCAATAGACTAGACATCGATGAAATCAAAATAGATCGTAGCTTCATCAAAGATATTGCGGTTGATTATCGTTCAAGAGCGATCACTTCAGGCATTATCAACATTGCAAAAGAGTGCGGAATTCAAGTCGTTGCAGAAGGAGTAGAAACCGATCAACAGTTACGAATTCTTGAAGAGTTAGGCTGTGAACAAGCCCAGGGTTTCTATCTAAGCCACCCAATACCTGTTGAAGAATTAAAAGAGAAATTAAATATAACTTCGCAAGACAATAAAGTTGATTTCATTGCAGTGTCTAGCAGGCCCAAAAACTGAAGGAGCGTTTGTCCCAAACAGCATGCTGTGGAGGCTTGCTGAACTGCCGACGACAAGCATCATTAATTGAGCGCGTTACTCAATACTGGTGTGATGCTAGACAACTTGTTCTATCGAGGAGAAACAACTCCCCCTGAAACGGTTTTCAGTGCTTGATGTTTACTTTTGCTTTTTGTTTTTTTCTGCTTCAATTTTGCTAGTAGCTTAACTGCTTCAGCCCTAGTCAAGTGAGGTTCATTTTTAAGCAACTTCTCTAGTTTTCTCTCTATATGACTGACCACAACTCAAATCACCTACGGTATCTTAGTTCATCAGTCAAACTACTAAAACTTTCGAGTAGATACCATACTCTTTGCAAATCGCTTTGTCCCATTGTGAGTTACGACACCAGCACATTCGCAGTACGACCTAGTTGTACTAACCTGTGGGTTTGTAAGGTCAAGCATGAGTTGAGACACTGTAGTTCAGTCTAAATCTTCTTTACTCGCGTTTTCTCGTAGTACATACTCTCATCGGCTTTAGTTATCGCTGACTCTAGGGAAAAGTCTGCTCCTTCAATAATATACTTACCTATTGACGTACCTACCTGCACCTTACCTTTGCCGATATTTATTGGACCAGCGAGTGCACTCTCAATTCTCGACATCACCTCTTCCGTGTAGTGTTCCGCTTCTCTATTGCTACTCCCAACGCTCCCTAAAAATACGACAAACTCATCTCCGCCATACCTTGATACTAGGCCGGAAGCCCTCACACTACTTTTCATACGTTCACTTACTTCACGTAATATGTGATCGCCTACTGTATGGCCATGATCATCATTAATTTTTTTGAAATCGTTCAAGTCAATAAATAGAAAAGCAGAAAAAGTGTTTTCACTTATCCTCTTTTTTAGGTACCGTTGTACGCTTTCGATGAGTCCACGCCTGTTGAGAACTTTAGTTAATTCATCCATTTGAGCTTTCTGGCATGCCTTCTTTTCGAGTTCCTTTTGCTTTGTAATATCAGTCGCAATACCTAAGATAGCTACAACCTCATTAGAGGATTCGGAGCTATAAATTGGTGATTTCATCTCAAGATAAATCCGTTGCTTACCATTTGCATCATTAATGAAAACCTCTTCCCTAGTCGTTTCTCCCTTGATGACCTTAGCATCAATATGCTTTATGAACTCAACGGTATCCTCTGGTAAAAAATCCGAATCTCTTATTTGACCCAGTTTTTTCTTATCAATTCTCATTAACTGCAGGCTTAGGTTATTTGCATAGATATATCTGGATTGCGTATCTTTGATGAACACATATGTCTCGAGATGATCAAGAGATTCAATAAGATCATTAAGATTAACTCCCAACCTTCCTACTTGAAGATACATTATGGCCTCCAGCATGCAGCAAAATATTTTATGTATATGATAATTTTTTGTTATGTTTATTGGTGTACTGCATTACATTTGAAAATATTGATTTTAGCAATACTAAAGAGGTATTAAACATCCCACTCAATAGTACTAAAGCACCGTCAATGTGAGGGACTTTTTGGAGTAGTTATTTGATCTATATAACAGTCAACGTTTTGATGAAGGTTAACCCTAAGCTCGTTTAGTTGGAGAGATGATAGTGGATGCTGCCGATGGACAAGAGAAGGGAGCATACGAAAAATCTCAGCGAGTTATGTATTCTCTCTATCGTCTTCCAAAAGACTTCCCCATTCATGAAGCCCACATAGTCAAAGAGCCACGATTAAATTTCGCTCAGATAAAGAGTAACACCCCCTAACTAGTAAGAATAATCTCTAAGAATTTTACAAATGCTTAGGCAACTTCATCGACTCTAAAGGAATGACATTGCTTGTATCTAACGCTTGCAACTTTTCTCCCCATGCTTGCAGTACCACTAACTGCTCTTCAAGATAGTCGTGATGGTTATATACCCGCAACATACCTGGTAACTGGTGACCAACCGTCTTTTCAATCGCCACGATATCCAGCCCCATTTCGCTACAACGGCTGATAAAGGTGCGGCGTAGATCGTGTGGCGAAAAACGCTCAAAATCTTCCGGTAAATTGCGTTTGATTAGAGCACGTACTGCTGCGGGTTCTTGAAGTTTGTCATCCATAAGCTGCGGCCAAACAAGTTTCCATTTGCTTGGTACATTCTCACGCTGCTCTTTAAGAAGTTTCAGTAGGTAATCACTTAATGGTACTTTTCGGCTCTCCTGACTCTTGGTGTGACGTTCTTTTGAACTGGCTGGCAACAACCATACCTTCTCTTGCAAATCTACCTCATTCCAACGCATTTCAAGCACAGCACTAATACGTTGCCCACACCCGAGCAAAAACTGCATTAGACGGACGTTTGAGTGCTCTGTACGCCAAGAAGGCAAGCTTGTTAGCAATGTTTTCAATTCTGAAAAGCTCAAATTGCGTTTTGTGACCTTAGAACCACCACCGACATCCTTGGATTTCAAATGTGGTGCAGGGTGTGCACCAATCATATTCAAAGCTAGTGCATGGTTGAGCACCTGATTGATTATTCTATGGCATGCACTAATCGCACCCGCCTTTCTTTTTCCACTATCATCAACCTTTGCGTCAAATACTTTATTAAGATCATGAATTCTCAACTCTTCTAGTTTGATGTGACCTAGAAACGGTTTGATATCGCGGGTGTAGATTGCCCTCGCCTGTTCTCCCCGCAGCTGCTTAGATAAACGCTTTTCATCAAAACTGACAAAAGCATCATCAAAAGTTTTTGCTTCCTCTTGTTCGCGCTGTTCACGTGCCAGTTCCTGCTTCGGATTTTTATTGTTTTCCAGCCAGCTACGGTAACGCCCCGCTTCTGTTCGAGCCTGTTCAAGCGTCATCCCCGTTTCCGGTTTTAACTTAACATACCGCCCCATGGTTATTTTTTCGTGCTTGTTACCAGCCTGAAAGCGAAAGATCCAAGTCATCGTGCCCGTTGGTCGAACGCGAATATTCAATCCTTCTATTTTCTTATCTGGGATTAAATATTCCTTGTTTTGTGGCTTCAATGCTTTCAGTGTGGCGTTCGTGCTAATTTTATCGACTGGCTTGATCATGACTGAAAAACCTCTGTATTTCTGGGTACGGCGTGGGGTACGGGAAAAGACGAGTTTTCATTGTACGGCTAAAGACACTCTTGGACAACGAGCAATTAAAAACCAAATAAAAACAATAAATTAAAATTCAAACCTGGATTTTGGAAGACATTACAAGATTCAGAGTTCGATTTACCCACCACATGGAAGCGGGAGTGCTATTGGAACGCAAAGTGTAACCCACGGCGTCAAATACAAAAAGCGAGCTCAATGGCTCGCTTTTTAATTTGATTCGTTTTGCTTATTCCGCAGAAGTCTTCTTGCTGACAAAACCTAGCTTCTTACCAATCCATGCGAGTAAGATCATTGAAACCATGATCGCAAAGAAGTTTGAGCCTGCTTCTGGGTATTGCGCTTTAATAAACGCAGAGTGACCAAACGCACCTACGAAGAAACACGCCAAGCCAACTAATGGGATATCTTCTGATACCGGATTATTTAGGTACTCTTGGTAAAGAGCTTGTACAGCCAGTACGAGTGCAATCAATGGGAAGATTGAAAAAGACACTTCACTCATGGTCAACCATGACAACAAAGCATCACCACACATACCTGCAACCAGTGCCAAAATCAGCGTTTTCTTTTCAGATTTATTTCCATTCGACATTATTCTATCCCGCCTTTTAATCGGTTACGTTCACGTTCTTTGCGATACCAATAGGCCCCTTTGGCTATCATTCGCAATTGCATGATCAATCGCTCGGCGAGTTCATCGCGCTCACGTCGATCTAAATCTAAAGCTTCAGCTCCCGAACTGAAAACCAAAGTCACAGACGCTTCTGCTTGAGTATACGCCTCTTCTCTGGTCACGCCGGTGCTCATTAAATACTCGGTTAATTCTGCCGCAAAATGCTGGATTTCTCGAGCAACAGCGGTACGAAATTCAGCAGAAGTGCCGGAGCGCTCACGCAACAACAAACGAAAAACGTTCGGACTACTTTCAATGAATTCCATAAAGGTTTCGACCGAGGTACGAATTACGCTACCTTCTTTCACAATACGTTGACGCGCCTGACGCATCAGTTGACGTAGTAGCAAACCGCCTTCATCAACCATGGTTAAGCCTAGCTCATCCATATCTTTGAAGTGACGGTAAAAAGAAGTCGGTGCAATCCCTGCCTCTCGGGCGACTTCTCGCAAGCTAAGGCTGGAAAAGCTGCGATCCGCACTTAATTGACTAAATGCCGCATCGATCAATGATCGACGTGTCTTCTCTTTTTGCTGTGCGCGGATTCCCATCGATTTCATTCTTAACTTGCTCTTTTTCTGTAGGGTACAAGAGCCTCAATATAACGCAATTTGCTCCTACGGAGAAAGATATGTTGCTTCGCTCGCTCTGAGCGCCGAGAACGTTACTATTGGCATGCATCCAATTGCAATGTTCTCGATGCAATTTATAGACATACAACATACCAAATCACCCTTTTGGTCGATTCTGCGTGATCACTTCCACTCTCTAACAGGCATGACGTGTACCAATAGAGTAAATGAGTTAAAATCGCGCTAAAGCAATGTTAAGCAAATATAACAAGGAAGGCATCATGGCGCATGTTAATCATTATGACGTGATCGTAATCGGTAGTGGCCCTGGCGGAGAAGGGGCTGCAATGGGATTAACCAAAGCGGGACTGAATGTTGCCATTGTCGAGAAAGAAAGCAGTGTCGGCGGCGGTTGTACTCACTGGGGTACTATTCCATCAAAAGCACTGCGTCATGCCGTTAGCCGCATCATCGAATTTAATAGCAACCCGCTATTTTGTCGAAACAACACTAGCGTTCATGCAACATTTTCTGACATTTTAGGTCATGCTAAATCGGTCATTGATAAGCAAACTCGACTTCGTCAGGGCTTTTATGACCGTAACTCATGCACACTTTTGTTCGGAACCGCGCGATTTATCGATAACTACTCAATTGCAGTGATGCAAAGCGACGGTACAGAAGAAATCTATTCTGCGGATAAGTTTGTCATCGCGACAGGTTCTCGCCCGTATCAGCCTAACGACGTAGATTTCTTGCATGAGCGTATCTACGACAGTGATTCCATTTTGAGCCTGAAACACGACCCTCGCCATATCATCATTTACGGTGCGGGCGTTATCGGTTGTGAATACGCTTCTATCTTCCGCGGCCTTGGAGTGAAAACCGACCTTATCAATACCCGCGACCGTTTGTTGGAGTTTTTGGATAACGAAGTGTCAGATGCGCTGTCTTACCACTTCTGGAACAGCGGTGTGGTAATTCGTAATGATGAGACCTATGAAAAAATCGAAGGCACAGAAGATGGTGTGATTATTCACCTACAATCTGGCAAGAAGATGAAGGCAGACTGCTTGTTGTATGCGAATGGTCGAACAGGTAACACCGATAAGTTGAATTTGGGTGCAGTGGGTCTGGAAGCGGACTCTCGCGGACAACTAAAAGTAAACCGTAACTACCAAACCGATATTGAGCACATTTATGCTGTAGGCGATGTCATCGGTTACCCTAGCCTTGCAAGCGCCGCTTATGACCAAGGGCGATTTGTCGCACAAGCCATTACGAAAGGTCAGGCAGAAAACTATCTGATTGATGATATTCCAACGGGTATCTACACCATCCCAGAGATTAGCTCTGTGGGTAAAACCGAGCAAGAGCTAACAGCTGCGAAAGTACCGTATGAAGTAGGACGCTCTTCGTTCAAGCATCTAGCTCGTGCACAGATCGCAGGAAAAGACATCGGTAGCTTGAAGATATTGTTCCATCGTGAAACCAAAGAAATTTTAGGGATTCACTGTTTTGGCGAACGTGCCGCGGAAATTATCCACATCGGTCAAGCCATTATGGAGCAAAAAGGCTCAGCGAATACCATCGAGTATTTCGTCAATACCACCTTCAACTATCCAACAATGGCCGAAGCGTATCGTGTCGCTGCGTTGAATGGTTTGAACCGCTTGTTCTAATCTATGCTTCTTGATAGCAGACAGAAAAACAGCAGGCTTGGACCTGCTGTTTTTATATCAACATTGTGCTAGGAAGGTATCCTTGTGCCATTGGTAGAGAAAGATAACCCCTAAACCAATACCCCGCATCAACATAAAGCTCGTCATTGCAAACCACAGCGCGTGATTTTCCCACTCGGCGAATAAGTAAAAGACAACGAAGAAACTGCTGGTCGCGACAAACATACTATTGCGCATGTCTTTGCCTTTGGTTGCACCGACAAAAATGCCATCCAATAGAAAGCACCACATCGACGCAAGTGGCATCACCACCAGCCAAGGTAGATACACCGCTGCTTGCTGTTGTACCGCCTCAATTGAAGTGATCATGGCGATCAACTGCGATCCCGCCAAACCAAAGAGCGCGGTCAGTCCTAAACAAATAACCAAACTCCAAAAGAAAGTGCCGACAAGCGATTCACTCAATTGTTGCCTATCTTTGGCACCAATCGCCTTCCCGACCATGGCCTCCATTGCGTAAGCAAAGCCATCCATGCCATACGAGATAATCATCAGGAAGCTCATCAGAACCGCATTTGCAGCGACAACCTCATCACCAAAGCTCGCACCTTGGAACGTCATAAAGCTAAAAGCCGCTTGCAGACACAAAGAGCGCAAGAAAATATCGCGATTCAATTTCACGAAGCGCCCTAAACCGTGTTGAGTGCTGGTTAGCAACTTTTGAGGTGATGGTAATTGCCTCTCTCGCCAGGTTTTCCAAACACACATGAGACCAAAACCCATGCCTGAGTAGTCAGCAATCACCGATGCCAGCGCAGCGCCTTCTACTTTCCACCCCAAACCAATCACAAACAACAAATCGAGGGCGATATTAGTCACGTTGGTGATGATCACCATCCACATTGGTGCTTTGGAATTTTGCGTCCCGAGCAGCCACCCCAACAACACAAAGTTCATTAGCGCAGCGGGGGCACTCCACACACGGATAGAGAAATATTGCATGCCGTAGTGTTTTACCTCTGCGCTGGCGTCACTCCAGCCAAAGATCAAATCAGCAATCGGGTTATGGGCAATAAGGAAGACTAACGCAAACAGCAGCGCCATAAGTGAGCCTTGCATAAACACCAAGGCAAGTTGCTTTCGGTCTTCACCGCCATAGGACTGCGCCGCCAACCCTGTAGTCGACATACGCAAAAAACCAAGCAGCCAAAACGTCACGCTGATCATGGTGCTGCCCAACGCAACACCGCCCAAATACCAAGCGTGGTCTAGATGACCAATCACCGCAGCATCGACCAAACCGAGCAATGGAACAGTAATATTCGACAGCACCATAGGTATCGCTAAAGCTAAGACTTGGCGATGAACTTTTGGGTTAGATAAAGGAGAGAAGATTGAATTTGTCACAGGCACCTCATCAGTAAGATCGACGAGTGTACCTGAGCGCTTAACGACTAGCCAATTACCACTTGATATGAACGAGTACTGGCGTGAGGCGATGCTTCAACATTGGAATCTTATTAAGCCAACGCTGCCAAGCTTTCCAACGAGAACAGAATCTATCGAATGGCGAGAAAGCTTTCACCCACTGTGCCCATGGTAACCATTGCAATATCTGTTCTGCAGGCGCTTCAAAGCCATGAGCATAACGATCAGAGCCAAGCTTTTGTCCCCACTTGGTTTCCGTTAAATCTCCTGCCAGCACCATACACAGTTCAGCAGAAACAAAATGTCGACCCAAGGTTTGAATAAATTTCGCGACTTGACGCTCTGTGCAATCGAGCAGTGCCATTTCACATAAAATGAGTACCGGTGCTTGCTCTGGAATGGCTAACGTCTCTAGCCACGACATTTCATCCACACTGCCACAGCGATGTTCATAGCGTTCATTTTTGTGGAACAAGCGCTGACGCCATACCAAATTTTCCGTCACATCCAGCTCTATCCAATGGCAGCGTCCATTATCCAAGCGATAAAAGCGGGTATCCAGCCCCGCTCCGACATTGATTATCCAAGCATCGGGATACTGCTGTAAGAAGTGACTAACCTGCTGGTCACAAAGCTGAGTCAGCGTCACGTGCAGCAATTGCTTCTGCGCAATATCACCACTCAAACAATCCGGCGCCATCTTACAGCTCAAACACGCTTTAGCAGCTATCGGATCGTACACCAAGCCATTGTCGACCATGCTTTCACGGCTACGCAATAACAGTGGTTTTAATAAATGGTTAGGAACTTGATGTTTAGACTGAGACATGGGCATTTCCTGCGCCAGAGAGAAAACATAGACATTAATAAAGATGATAATGAATATCAATTACATTATCAAGCTTATAAATTGGTCAAAACAAACAAGGTCAAGATGATGAGCAAGCTTTTGGAGGAAGTAGAAAAAGAGAAAAGACAAAACAGCCCAGATGAACTGGGCTGCTTAAACACACTTACATCCAATCGGTATTGCGAATAATACCAACGGCTAAGCCTTCAATCGTAAGGTGCTGAGACGTTAAGTCCACTTGGATTGGGGCAAACTCTTCATTCTCAGCATGCAGTAATATGGTTGAACCTTTGCGCTCCAAACGCTTCACAGTCACATCATCATCAACACGCGCAACGACAACTTGACCGTCTCTCACGTCTTGGGTTTTATGCACCGCGAGCAGATCGCCATCCATAATCCCGATGTCTTTCATACTCTCGCCATTTACACGAAGTAAGAAATCCGCTTGCGGTTTGAACATCGCAGGATCGACTTGGTAGTGCGCCTCTACGTGCTCTTGAGCCAAGATTGGCTCACCCGCTGCGACTTGACCAATCAAAGGCAAACCCTGCTCATCATTGGCTGCGTCTTCAAGCAGGATACGAATCCCACGAGAAGCGCCTGGAATAATTTCAATTGCTTGCTTACGAGCAAGCGCTTTTAGGTGTTCCTCTGCGGCATTCGCAGAGCGGAAGCCAAGCTCACGCGCAATCTCTGCACGAGTTGGTGGCATTCCGGTGTCGTCGATTTTACTTTTAATCAAATCGAAGACTTGTTGTTGGCGTGGCGTTAACGGCTTCATGTCTCACCTGTCTTTTTATACAGTTAACTGTGAGTATATCCAGTAAATGCTCAAATGAAAACCCAATTGGTTGTTTTTTAATTTATTTGTGGAGAGCTTTCAGCTTACCGATTAAGTTCATTCTTTATTCGTTTAAAACACCGACTTTTCAGTTAATCAAGTCAAAGCAATAACTTAGGGGTTCGACTAATTTACAGCCAATAAAATTAAAAGGTTTGACCAGTTTCTGGTATCCTTGCAGCGCTTAAATTTTATCGCCTAGGCTTATTTCTATTGCCGTACTCATCTCTTTTTATAGAGAAGACATGCAACGCGGAAACTGAAATAAGGTTAGGCCTGTTTGAATACCTATTGAGGCTGTGAACTTTATGTCTTCTGGACAATCATTTTCACGTTCATTACTAAAACTACCTTTATCGGTACTGGTAAAGGGCACCACAATCCCGTCGAACCCGATTGAAGATCTGAACATCGACCTAACTAAACCGATTGTATATGCCCTGCCTTTCCGCTCGAACGTGGATTTGCTGACACTGCAAAAACAAGCCATGAGCCTTGGTCTACCCGACCCGCTCAGCCCGCTGGAAATCAATGGCAAAACGCTGAACCGTTTCGTCTTTATCGCTGCGCGTCCAACTGTGATGAACAACGATAATGATGTCCCAACAGATTCTGTCTCTCTGTTCACTGACTTACTGGAACTGCACAAGCTGGATAGTGAGTTGGATGTTCAAATGATCCCTGCAACCGTGCTTTGGGGTCGTAAGCCAGGTAAAGAAGAGAACCAAAAGCCTTACCTTCAACCGATGAATGGTCCGCAAAAAGCCAAAGCGGTAATGGCGGCGGGACGCGACTGCTTAGTTCGCTTTAGTCCCGTGGTATCTCTGCGTTATATGGCAGACTCTCACGGAACCGACAGCGCAATTGCGCACAAACTGGCTCGCGTGGCGCGTATCCACTTCTCACGCCAGAAACTGGCTGCTTCAGGCCCAAACCTGCCACAACGACAAGTGTTGTTTGCTCGTTTACTAAAATCTCCAGCTATTGAACTGGCGATTGCTGACGAAGCCAAGAGCAAAAACATCTCGATTGATAAGGCACGTAAAGAAGCCCACGACATCATGGATGAAATCGCTGCCGACTTCTCCTATAGTCTGGTGAAAAACGGCGACCGCATCCTGAGTTGGTTATGGACAAAACTATACCAAGGTTTGCACATCAATAACGCCTCGACTGTGCGTCGTTTAGCGCAAGACGGCCACGAAATTGTGTACGTTCCGTGTCACCGTAGTCACATGGACTACCTGCTGTTGTCTTATGTTTTATACCATGAAGGCATGGTGCCTCCGCACATTGCGGCAGGCATTAACTTGAACTTCTTCCCGGCCGGTCCGCTTTTCCGTCGTGGTGGGGCGTTCTTTATTCGTCGTAGTTTTAAAGGCAACAAACTGTACTCAACCATTTTCCGTGAGTATCTAGCTGAGCTGTTTGCCAAAGGCTATTCAGTCGAGTACTTCAGTGAGGGTGGTCGTTCACGTACAGGTCGCTTACTGCAAGCGAAAACGGGTATGCTGGCTATGACCATCCAAGCAATGCTACGTGGTTTAAACCGCCCAGTAACGCTAGTGCCGGTCTACATCGGCTACGAGCACGTAATGGAAGTGGGCACTTACGCGAAAGAGCTGCGTGGCAAACGCAAAGAGAAAGAAAACGCAGGGCTTGTACTGCGTACTCTGCGTAAACTGCGTAACTTTGGTTTGGGCTATGTGAACTTCGGTGAGCCAATTCAGCTCAACCAATACTTGAACGAGCATGCTCCTGAGTGGACGAAAGACATCGACAGCATGGGTGGTAACAAACCACAATGGATGAATCCTGTGGTGAACGACCTCGCTAATAAGATGATGACGCACATCAATGATGCGGCGGCGGCAAACGCGTTGACCTTGTGTGCAACCGCACTGCTTGCTTCTCGTCAACGTGCACTTTCTCGTGACTCGCTGATCAACCAGATCGAGTGTTACTTAAAGCTACTCAAAAATAATCCGTACTCAAGCACCTCCACTATCCCTACCGAAAGTGCTGAGGAGTTGGTCGATCATGCAATTTCGCTTGATAAGTTCGTGATTGAAACCGATAGCATGGGTGACATCATTTCGCTGGACCGTAGCCAATCGATCCTGATGACCTACTATCGCAACAACATCATCCACTTGTTCGCTCTGCCGTCATTAATTGCCCAAATGCTCATTCGTCAGCGCAACCTTTCGGTAGCCAAGATTCAAGCGAATGTCGCGCAAATCTACCCATTCTTGAAGAAAGAACTGTTCTTAAGTTACCAGGAAGACGAGTTAGATGAATTGGTCGTTAAAACACTGCATGAATTTGCCGATCAGAAAATGATTAGTCTTGATGGTGATAAGCTGGAAATCAATCAATCGAACAACCAGCCTTTGGTTCTGTTAGGTCGAACGATAACTGAAACGCTGCAACGCTACTCTATCGCGATGAACTTGCTTGTTGCTTACCCTGAACTCGGTAAATCGGACCTAGAGCAGAAGAGCCAAGATATTGCCCAGCGCCTAGGGCGTTTGCACGGTATTAATGCGCCAGAATTCTTCGATAAAGGTGTGTTTACCGCGATGTTCAATACGCTCAAACAGCAAAAATACCTCGATAACGAAGGTAACTGTGACACGAAGAAAACGCAGCAATTTGCACGGCTACTGTTCACTCTGCTTTATCCAGAAGTGAAACTGACGATCGAAGAGAGTATTCACCAACTTCGGTCGTAACCGTTTTACCTTCTTCCAATAAGAAAAAAGGCATCCAATCGGATGCCTTTTTCTATTTCTTCGCTTACCAAAATGCGACCAGTAACCCTATCGCTATCACCATGCCAACATAATTGTTGTTGAGGAAAGCCTTAAAGCACAACTCACGCTCACGGTGACGAATTAAGTGCTGCTGATAAACAAACAACGACGCTACAATCAAAAGGGTCCAGTAGTAACTTTGTCCCAATTGGTAGAACTGCCCTAACCAAACCAACATCGCGAGTGTAATCAGTTGCAACACACCAATAATAAGCTTGTCATGACGACCAAACAGAATTGCCGTCGATTTAATGCCAATCTTTAGATCATCATCTCGGTCTACCATCGCATATTGAGTGTCGTACGCAATGGTCCACAAAGCATTAATGAGGAACAAAAACCAAACAATTAATGGTAATTCCCCAGTTTGTGCAGCCCACGCCATTGGAATCGCCCAGCTAAAAGCCAAGCCTAAAAATAGCTGTGGAATATGAGTGTAACGCTTCATAAATGGATAGATGAACGCCAACACAATGCCAGCGAAGGATAGCTGAATCGTCAGCGGGTTCATGGTCAGCACTAACAAAAACGAGCTGATACCCAAAACCAAAAATAATCCAATCGCTTCTTTTGCTGTCACTTTCCCTGATGGCAGTGGACGTTGCTTAGTACGCTTTACATGGCCGTCGACTTTGCGATCTGCAAAATCATTAATCACGCACCCCGCACTACGCATTAGGAAAACACCCAATACAAACACGATAAATACATCCCAACTCGGCATCCCTTGGGCTGAGATAATTAGCGCCCAAATCGTTGGCCACATCAGTAACAGTGAACCAATCGGGCGATCCATGCGCATCAGTTGCCAATATGCTTTGGCTTTTTCTGCGGACATTTACACTGTCTCCTTAGCGTAAACTGGTGAATTAGATAAGAATAACTCGGCGACTAGCATCGGTTTGTGATTCATCCACAACCTTGAGCGTCGCGCTAACAAACGTCCTTCTGGTACGGCTACCCATCCCATTTGCAAAGAGTCTCGCTCAACGTTGTCTGCGCTGAACACCGTTAGTCCTAATGGGATATCACCTTGTTGAGCCAAATCATACTGCTGATCAACTAAGGTTGAGCGAGGAATCAATGTCCGCCCAATAACCCAGTTATTATTGTCACCGCACAAAATTACCTCTCTCAGTAAGCAATCTTGTTCGGACAATAACTGACTTTCGTCCTGTTTTAATGTCGCTGCAGTGACGATCTGATTTTGTAGCAATTCTACCGTTAACGCTTGGCAGTGCTGTTTTAAACGACGTGACAAAGACCCTTGCTCTTCAAGCCAGTGCTTGGCAAATTCATTTGGAAATTCGAATTCTTCGGGGTTTTGCCACTCTACTTCCAATAAAGAAGCAAGATAGAGTGATGTTGGCTGATTCATACTAGTATTCAATTGGAGGCT